>DASYBQ010000090.1:0-41442 GCA_036500625.1 Pseudonocardia sp.
CGTGACCTGGTGGACGGCGAGGCTCGCCTCGCTCCACTCCGACCGCTCGAACGCTATATGACGAGAAAGTACCTGTCTGGCTAATTCCTCTAGCTCGGGGTCCAACAGTTCGAACATGACGGTCGCTCCTTTATCGATCTATTCGCTTTAGTATTCCAGGTCGATGACGGTCCATCGAGCGATCTCGCGCCACTTCGCTACTCCGTCACGATGGTGAGGATGCATAAGATAACGGGCGACGGCGTCCGTGTCGGAAAAGGTGCCGATTACGGCAAAATCGGCGGAGACAGCACGTCGGCGGCCGATGTCGAACCCCGTCTCCCAGCTTCGGATATCGGCAATATTGTCGACATGGGAAGCCGAAAACATTGCGGCCTGTTGTACGCGGGCGTCGTCGATGTCGATGCCGTTCTTTAGAGTGAACAGAACTATGTGCTTGACGGTCACAATTTGTACCGCCTCGAGAATTGTTGGCTTGGCGCGTTTAGCAGTCGAGGCGCGTCCTTGCAGCATCTCGGCGATGAAGAAAGCGAGTTCAAGGGATGGTTGGGTGTCCAGGCGGGGTCGGAGGCGGTCTTGTAGCGGCCGGCGAGGTCGATGTCGCGGATCTTCTGACTGTCACCGAGGCATTCAGTCACGTCTTCTCCAGTGGGTTCGATACGAACTTCCGCCGAGTGGGTGCCCAGGCGGTTAACGATCTAGAAGAAGCTTTCCACTCCATCGATAACCTGATCAAGGTGGCGGGTCTTAAACCTGCTAATAGATTTCGTAGGTGTTTCCAAGCATTCGGCCGCACTGTCAGACGACTAGAGATGATGACGTTATCAACTATATCAGGTAATACGTCTCGATGTCAAGTGGTGAGTGAGCCTTTCCCGGTTCCGCAAGGCTAACCGGCACTGGCGCGAGGATGAGGATCCTCAGATTTTCTTTAGGGAACTATATTTCCTGCGACTTTGCGTTCTTATGGTAAGAGTCGACGGAATCAGGACACTGATTGCGGCTAGCGGAAATCTTTGCGGTGGCGCGAATATGATACGAATCACAAATTTTACCTGACGGTATTGATCACCGCCGGCCATGTTGCCTGACGGGAGGATGGCCGGGGGCCAGTGGGCCGGGTGATCATGTGTGGCCCGCCGGCCCGTTTGTCTCTGGCTGTTTACGGCATGGTCGCGGTAACGCCGCCGGCCGGGTTTTGTAGGTGCAGGGCTTCGCGCGGGTCCGCGTCACCGCGCCCTGCTCGCACAGCCACCGCAGGGCGTAGAACACGGCGCCGGAGGACCGGTCGAGCAGCGTGGCCAGCCTGGTGGGGGTGATCTCCTGGTCGGGGTGCTCGGTGAGCCACCGCCCTACCATCCCGCGCAGCTCACCTTTCGCCAGCGCGTCCTTGCGCCGAACCCGCCTGGCCGGGCCGGTGGCGGCGTGGGCGCTTCGCCCGGCGTCGGTCACCACCCAGATGACCGGCTTGCGGCGGGCCAGCAGCGGCTCGCCGACCGGCCAGGCCTCCCGGACCGCGAGGCCGCCCTTCTCCATCTCGGCGAGCGCTGTGGACGCGGTGGACCGCCCGATGAGGGCGTGGTCGACCACCATGCGGGTGGTGGACCAGGGATGGGCGACGAGCGCGGCCAACACCCGGTCGCGGGCGCTGGCCTGGGGATCTCCGATAGCCATCGTGGTGCTCTCCTTCATGGCTCTTCACGGGAATGGTTCACGCTGTCCGCTTCTCACACCGCGGTTGGCTGCGGGGGGATCCCGTCCCGGGCCCTGCTTGCCTGTCCGTGCTTCTCAGCGCCGGGCAGGCCACCCCCGCTTTCGGTGCCGTGGCAGGTCACGGCGGATCGAGTGGATGGCGCGTCCTCATCGATGTGGCTCGCGATGCGGCCGATCGGTGTCCTCACTGTTTACGGCTACCCGCGTAGATGCTCCGGCAGTCCGACACGTAGGGGACCTGTTGCCTTCGGCCGTGCACGAACATCGCCACCCCGCGGCGGGTACCCAGCTCGTCGACGGTGAACCGGACCACTGACGCGGCAAGGACGCCGGGGTCTGTCGACGACGCTGTGGCGTGCTCGCAGGCGGCCTGCGAACCGCTGAACACCGCCTCGGTGGGTCGGACCTCGTTGGCGAGGGTGGCATGCACGGTGAATACCGTCTGGTGGGCCGCGCGGACGGTCACAGCGGCGGCGTCGGTGTCGGTGTCTTCACCGACCGGCTCATGTTCTTCAGCCACGACCCGCCACCTCGACCGGTGGTTCGGTGTCGGCTACCACGACGGGATGGTCTGTGTCCGCCAGCACCTACCCAGCCGCTCCCACGCCAGGACCACATCGGGTCGGCCGGGACACTCCACCGACGCGCCGCGCACCAGCCACCCGGACGGCACCCGCACGGCCCGCCGGTAGCTCGCGGGCTTCCCGAACCGGACCACGGTGCTCAACCCCGGGGCGGGTGGGTCGATGGACGGGAACCACCAGACGATCCGGGTCCAGTCTTTCGGCGGGTCACACGCCAGCCCACACTCACACCGCCTAGCCACGACAACGCCGCCACCCCAGCCGCCACCACGTACGGGGCTTGACCAGCCAGAATCGGCCTAACTCGCGTGCTGGCAGGGTGCCGTGAGCGTGCGGTTGACGGGTGAACGCGGGCACAGGTGACACTCCTGGCGGTCGGGGCTGGGTCTTGCGGGGGGAGTGGAATCCCGGCCGGAGTCCCGGCCGACCCGGATTCCACTCTCTGTGTGCCGTTCCCCCCGGGCGGTGTGAAGGGGCAACGGCGTCGAGGCGAACCCGCCGCCCGGCCCACAGCGGGCCGTGGGCGGGTTCGCGCTCTGGGCGTCCCTGTCTCTCGGGGTCGAAGCGAGGAGACAAGGATTCAGGTCACAGGGCTCGTCACTGGGTTGTCGCTGGGTTGTCGCTGGGGTTTTGAGTATCGGATCGGGACGCCGGTAGCGCGGACGTGTCGAGGCGGCGGCCCGGTTACCCGCGGAGCGGGTGAAGGCTTCGACTGCGGCCCGGGGGTATGCGGAATCTGTGGCCGACGCGCAGGGCGTCCAACTGCTCGGAGTGCACCATCCGCAGGACCGTCATTTTCGACACCCGCCACATGCCGGCGACCTCGGCGACGGTCAGCAGGTCCTTGCGGGTTGGGGTAGTCGGCTGCCTGCTCGCCCGCCAGGTCGCTGGGGGTGTGCGGTGGCTGCGTAGCGGGTCGGGCGGCTGGTGTGGTTCGCGGACTGCGGTTCCGGCCTTCTGCATCGCGGCCAGCGCCTTGGCCGCGCGGCCCACACCCGCTCGTGGGCGCTGGCCTGGGGATCGCCGATAACCATCTCTTGGGTGCTCCTTGCGTGATAGACGGTGCCCGGTGTCACGGTTTGTGCCCGAGTCCGACGCGGCTGTTCACCAGCGGCCCGCTGTGTCCGGTCTCGGCGAGCCCGGGTCGCCAGGAGTTGATCGGCACCAGACCAGGGTCGATGAGTTGCAGGCCGGTGAAGCAGGCGTCGAACTCGGCGGGGGTGCGCAGGTGGTAGCGGTGGCTGGCGGCGGCCTGGCGTTGCCCCTGATGGCCGATGTCCACCCCGTCGGACACCACCAGATAGCTGCCGGGCGGTACGGCGGCCATCAACCGGCCGGTGATGGTGTGCATCTGTTCGGCGGTTGCGGCGGCGTGACCGAGAATCCCCAGCAACAGCACCGCGACCGGCGCATCGAAGTCCAGGACATCGCCGGCGCCAGCGAGGATCCGGTCGGGGTCTCGGACATCGGCGTCGAGGTAGCCGACGACACCCTCGTCGGCGGTGGCGGTGAGCAGCACCGAGGAAGGTGCCACCGACTACATCGACGCCGACTACCACGACGTCGGCGAGATCATCGCCTATGCCCGCCCGATGCTCGACTTCAGCCGGCCGATCGCAGTGCTGTTCATGGGCGTGATGGGCTATGTCCCGGAGATCGCCGAGGTACGCGGCATCATCAACCGGTTCGTCATGGCGGTGCCGAGCGGCAGCTACCTCGCGATGTGGGACGGCACCAGCACGAGCGAGATAGCGCGGGTGATGGAGCGGAAGCAGACCGAGATGGGCTTCCCCTACGCGCTGCGCAGCGTCGAAGAGCTCGCCAGCTGTTTCGACGGCCTGGACCTCGCACCGCCCGGTCTGGTCCCGATCACGGCCTGGCGCCCGGAAGACCTGCCCCGGGGCGAGACCATCGACCAGATCGACAGCTACGGCGCGGTGGCCCGCAAGCCCTGACGCGGTGCTTGGGATTGTGAGCGGAAGTACGCACGGCATCGACCTACCGGGCAGTACGATTCTTGACAAGTTCACTGTCGAGCGGAGGTAGTCCGGTGGTGTACCCGACCGACCGAGAGCCCGACCGGCCGTGGGTGATGCGGACCTACGCGGGCCACTCGTCCGCCGCCGCGTCCAACGCGCTGTACCGCCGCAACCTGGCCAAGGGACAGACCGGCCTTTCGGTCGCGTTCGACCTGCCGACTCAGACCGGCTACGACCCGGACGACGAACTCGCCAAGGGTGAGGTGGGCAAGGTCGGGGTGCCGATCAGCCACATCGACGACATGCGTGCGCTGTTCGACGGCATCCCGCTTGCCGAGGCGAACACCTCGATGACCATCAACGCGCCGGCCATGTGGCTGCTCGCGCTGTACGTGGCGGTCGCCGAGGAGCAAGCGACAGCCCAGGGCGGCGATCCCGCCGAGACCTGGGCCAAGCTGGCCGGCACCACGCAGAACGACATCGTCAAGGAGTACCTGTCCCGGGGGACCTATGCGTTCCCGCCGGACCCGAGTCTGCGCCTGGCAACCGACCTGGTCACCTGGACGGTGGTCAACGTGCCAAGGTGGAACCCGATCAACGTCTGCCCCTACCACCTGCAGGAGGCCGGGGCGACCCCGGTGCAGGAGATCGCCTACTCGATGGCCACCGCGATCGCGGTGCTGGACGCGGTGCGCGACTCCGGGCAGGTGCCCGCCGACGAGTTCGGCAAGGTCGTCGGGCGGATCTCGTTCTTCGTCAACGCCGGGCTGCGGTTCGTCGAGGAGATGTGCAAGATGCGCGCCTTCGTCGCGCTGTGGGACGAGATCACCCTGCAGCGTTACGGCATCACCGACGCCAAGGCGCGGCGGTTCCGCTACGGCGTGCAGGTCAACTCGCTCGGGCTGACCGAGGCACAGCCGGAGAACAATGTGCAGCGCATCGTGCTGGAGATGCTCGCGGTGACCATGTCGCGCGACGCCCGCGCCCGCTCGGTCCAGCTGCCGGCGTGGAACGAGGCGCTCGGCCTGCCCCGCCCGTGGGACCAGCAGTGGGCGTTGCGCATGCAGCAGGTGCTGGCCTTCGAGACCGACCTGCTGGAGTACGCGGACCTTTTCGAAGGCAGCAAGGTGGTCGAGGCGAAGGTCGACGAACTGGTCACCGGTGCCCGCGAGGAGATTGAGCGGGTGCTGGAGATGGGCGGGTCGGTGGCGGCCGTCGAGTCCGGCTATATGAAGGGCCAGCTGGTGTCTTCGCTGGCCGAGCGGCGGCGCCGCATCGAGTCCGGCGAGGACGTGGTCGTCGGGGTGAACAAGTTCGAGACCACCGAGCCCAGCCCGCTGCAGGCAGAGGGCGCAAAGTCGGTCGAGACGGTGGACCCGGCGGTGGAGCGGGCCGCCGTGGAGTCGATCCAACGGTGGCGCGAGCAGCGCGACAACGCCGCCGTCGAGCAGACGCTCCAGGAGCTGCGGGACGCGGCCAAGACGGACGCCAACCTGATGGAGGCCACCATCGCCTGCGCCAAGGCCGGCGTGACCACCGGGGAGTGGGCCGGCGCGCTGCGCGAGGTCTTCGGCGAGTACCGGGCACCGACCGGCGTCGGGGCCGCCACCGCGAGCGGCGAGGCGGCGGTCGAGCTGGCGGAGGTGCGCAAGCGGGTCCGCGCAACCGGTGAGGAGCTGGGCACCCGGCTGCGCATGCTGGTCGGCAAGCCAGGGTTGGACGGTCACTCCAACGGAGCCGAGCAGGTCGCGGTGCGGGCCCGCGACGCCGGCTTCGAGGTTGTCTACCAAGGCATCCGGCTCACCCCGTCGCAGATCGTCGCGGCCGCCGTGCAAGAGGGCGTGCACGTGGTTGGGCTTTCCGTGCTGTCCGGCTCGCACCTGGAGGTGGTGCCGGCGGTGGTGGACGGGCTGCGCGCGGCCGGCGCCGAGGACATCCCGGTGATCGTCGGCGGGATCATCCCGAGGGAGGACGAGCCGGTGCTGCGGGAACGGGGTGTGTCCGCCGTGTTCACGCCGAAGGACTACGCGCTCACCGAGATCATGGACCAGATCGTGTCCTTGATCCGGCAACGCAACGGCCTGGCCGAGTAGCGCCCGTGCCCGCTCCGTCAGAACGGCGGCGAGTTCGGCGCGGACTCGGTGGAGCGGGTTGGGGGTTCATCCGGTGGTGGGTTCGACGAAGGCGGCGCAGATCGCGGTTCGGTGTTCGGGCGCCATGTCGTGCAGGCGGTCGGCGTACCTCAACCGGGAGTTTGTCTAGCAGGCAAAACGGCGCGAATACCACGTGAGCTGCGGGTTTACCGTTTGGTGACGTTGGTTGGTTGTGGTCATTTTTGAATATCTTCCGGACTGGCGTCGGACTGAACAAGATCAAATAAAGATCAACTGGAAGATCGACGGCCCGTGGCCGTGGCTGTATGCGTCACCACCACGGGCTCGGTGCAAGGGTTTGCCCGACCTCAGCCCTCGTTGAGCTGGCCAACAGAGCGATAACTGTCGGCCCGGACGTAGACTCGGCCCCGCAAGAAAAAGTGCCCCCGTTGCTGTTGGTAGCAGTTCCGGGGGTGACCGAGAGGTGAGGGCTCGGCATGGCTGAGGATAGTGCGGAGGCGTCGCCGGAGGACCAGGCGATCGGGCAACGGGTGGGGCGCGTTCGCCGCAAGCGGGACATGACCTTGGAAGTCGCGGCCGGTCTGGCTGGACTGTCCAAGGGCTACCTTTCCAAGCTCGAAAACGGGAAAAAGGGGTTCACCCGACGTGGCCTGATCGAGGACATCGCGGAAGCTCTCGGCTGCTCTGTCGCGGACCTGACCGGACAGCCCTACCTGGCCCCGGACCGGCAATCGGCGAGCGCGGCGAGTGGCATACCCGCACTGGCCGTGGCTGTGTACGACGCCACGCTGGACGACGTGCCCGATGTGCCGGCCCGACCAGTAGCGGTACTGGCGCAAGCGGCCCGGGAAGCGAACGCGCACGCCGACCACGTGCAGTACGCGCACGCCGGCCACGGGTTGGCGGCACTGCTGATCGAGCTTCAGGTACACGTGGTCAGCGGGGACTCCGATACCCAGCGGGCGGCTCTGGCGGCGCTGGTCGAGGCGTGCATGGCCGCTCAGGGTTTGGCTCGCACGTTGGGGCATGCCGAACTGGCATTGACGCTTGCCCGCCGCGGCTACGACGCAGCACGCCGGCTGGAGCGGGACGACCTCGTGGGCCTCATGGCGATGAACAGGGGTCACGCCCTGATGCGCATTGGCGCGCGTCACCGGGCATCGGCCGTGCTAAAGGGTGGGCTCGACGAGGCGGCCGCGCTGCCCGGTCCCACCCCGAACGACACCACGGTCGGCGAGGCCAGGGGCATGCTGCACCTGAGCGCGGCGCTGCTGTCCGCCCGTGACGGCCGCACCGGAGACGCCGACACCCACCTTGCCGAGGCAAGCGCACTCGCCGCGCACACAGGGGAGCGCAACTTCATGCGCTACCACTTCGGGCCTACCAACGTGGCCGCTTGGAAGCTCACGGTCGCGGTGGAAACCTGCACCGGTCCCGACGCGGCCGAACGGTTGGCCACGACGCCGATAGACCTGCGGGTTTTCGACAGCAGAGACCGAGAGTCGAACGTGTATTTCGACATGGCACGAGCATGGGCACAGGCCGGGGGTGCCCGCGACGATCAGGCCATGCGGGCGCTGGACACCGCCGACCGCATCGCCCCTATCCGGGTGCGTAATGACCCCATCGCCCGCGACCTGGTGATGGCGGTTGACCGCCGTGCGCGTCGGCGCATGTGGGAACTGGAGTCGCTGAAACGGCGCCTCGGCGTGTCCTAAAAAGAGGTTTCCCGCTAGGAAACGTTCGCGCCGTAACGACGTTTACGGTCGCCGAATGGAGAGGTACGGCGGCTTGTCCGCGCGTGACATCGTTCGATTTCACCTGGTCAAGCTCCGTACGTGGTGGTGGCGCCGCCGTGGCTGACAAGTGCGAATGCGGGCTACCACTCGACCCACCCGCCAAGGGTGACTACTATTGGGCGTCTATCGAACCACCCGACGACGACTCGGCTAAGCCACGCCGACGCCGCCATCACGCTCCGCCGGGGCCCACCAGCGGCGAAGCCAGCGCAGCGCCCGAGTTCGCGTGTCTCGGCCAGCATCAATACTTGATGGTAGGTGAAGTTGGCGACGCCGGGTGAGCGCCACAGTGGGGCGGTCGTGGTTGCTGACCAGCGGTAATCGGTCTGAGCTGCTCAAACCGGTCCGAGGCCGGGAATGTCGTGCACGGCGAGACGCAGCTCCTTCACCACCCGGAGGAGTTCGTGTGTGTCCGGCCCGACCTGGTCCAGGGTGGACAGCACCGGCACGATCTCGACCTCGAGGCGGCGCACCAGACCGGGTAGCTCCTCCAGCAGGTCGCGAGCGCCGTCGCCGGTGCGGGAGGCCTGGTTGACCACTTCGGACGCCGTGCTGGCGACTCGGCCGGCGTCGTCGGCGATCAGGTCCGCCCGGTCGATGACCGCGCTCGCGCCGTCGGCAACCGCGTTCGCGTGCACCACGGCCTGCCCGGCCGCCTCCGCGATCGCGTCCACCCGGGTGACCAGTTCATCGGCCCGTTTGGACAGGTCGTCGATGCGGCTGATGAGCATCTCGACACCGTCCAACAGCGCGGTGACCCGGTCCGGCAGCCTTACCGCGGCGGTTACCGCGCGTCCGCTCCACTCGACCACTGACCGCGCGGCGCCCAGCGCCTCGGTCGGGCCGAGCAGGGTGACGCCTGCGACATGCATGGCCATACGGCGCATCATCCCGGATCCGCTCGGCGGACCTCCCGCCGCGGTCGCCGACCGGAGCCGCCGTGCCGCCAACCGGTCAGACCGGGTGGCACAACGAGGCAGTTGTCACGTCGCTCGGCGGCAGGTTCGCCGAGGTCACCCCGAACGGCGAGGCGATCTTGAGCCACTGGCCGGAGCCGTGCAGCGCGGCAAGGCCGGTGTTGAATGCCTGCAGCAGGTCCACGTCGGCGGGGCGGAACGCGAAGCCGGCCGCCGGCTGGGTGAACCGGCCGGGCGGCGGTATGCCGCCGTTGACCTGCAGCGGTGAGTCCGGGTGCAGACGCAGCACGCTGCGCAGCGAGATGTCGGTGAGCGCCGCGACCGGTGCGCTGCCGTCGAAAACGGCCTGGAAGAGCGATCCCTGCGAACGACAGGCGAGGATTCGGTCCTCCGGGACGCCCGCGGTACGGGCGAAACCCTGCTCGACGGTGCCGTCCAACACGGCGATGCGCAGCCCGGCCCTGGCTACCGCCTCGAAGCTGTACAGCTGGCGGGGGTTGCCCCTCGGCACCAGGAAGCCGGTCGGCGCGAGAAAGTCCGGGTTGGAGAACGCCACCTGCGCACACCGCCCCGGGGTGATCCCCATACCGGCGGTGACGATGTCCAGCGTGCCGGCCAGCAGACTGGGGATCAGTTCGCTGAAGGGTCGCTGCACCGCCTCCAGCCGGGGCACCCCCATGCCGGTCAGCACAGCGGAGGCAACGGCCGGTGACTCCCCGGTGATCTGGCCGGAGGCATCGAGATAGCTGAACGGCTGCTCGTCGGAGATGCCCACCCGCGCGACGCCGTCCCGCTTGATCCGCGCCAACGTGGGCTCGCGGGTGCGGCTGCATCCGGCGCTGGCCAGCACCCCGCCACCGACCAGCGCCCCGCCGCCGCACATGGCGAGGAAATGACGCCGGGTGACCATCCGGACACACTAGTGTCGAGAGTTTCTCCGGCCAGGCATGATACGCCCGCGATCACCCGATCGACGGGCCCGGTCGGGTTGAGGTCGGACCGAGGCGCACCGCTCAGCCCATGCTCTTGGCGCCGTCCAGTGCCTCCCGGATGATGTCCGCGTGCCCGGCGTGCTGGGCGGTCTCGGCGACGATGTGCAGCAGTGCCCGGCGGGCCGACCAGCTCGCGCCCGGCTCGAACCACGGGGCCCTCGGCAGCGGGTGCGAGACGTCGAGGTCGGGCAGCGAGGCGACTACCTCGGCGGTGCGGCGCGCGACCCGCTCGTACTCTTCGAGCACTCCGGCCAGGGTCTCACCGGGCTGCATCTGGAACGCGGCGCTGTACTCCGCGTAGTCCGACTCGTCCCAGTCCGCCCAGTCCTTGCCGCCACTGGCCATGGCACTGGGGCCTTCCAGGATGAAGTCGACCCACTTCAGCTCGCCGAGCGCCACGTGCTTGACCAGTCCGCCGAGGCACAGCTCGCTGACCGTGGTGCGCAGGCCCACCTGCTCGTCGGTGAGGCCGAGGGTGGTGTTGCGCAGGAAGAACCGGTGCTGGGCGAGGGTGGACAACAGGTCGGCCCGCTCGCCGGTGCGGGTGTGCTCGGGGCTGGTCGTGGTGGTCACTGTGGTTCCTTTCGTCGTCGTCGAGGCAACTCTAGGAGCCTTAAGTGCCACTTTCTGACCTGAATCCCGGCAGAATGAAACTCATGGCAAACACCAGCTCACGGACGCTGCGGTTGCTGTCGCTGCTGCAGACGTACCGGTACTGGCCGGGCGACGAGCTGGCGAGCCGGCTCGAGGTGTCCATCCGCACGCTGCGCCGGGACATCGACCGGCTGCGTGAGCTCGGCTACCCGGTACAGGCCAGCCGGGGAGTGGACGGCGGCTACCAGTTGGCCGCCGGTGCCGCACTGCCGCCGCTGCTGCTCGACGACGAGGAGGCAGTGGCGCTGGCCGTCGGCCTGCAGACCGCCGCGCAGGGGGCCGTCGCCGGGATCGCGGAGTCCTCGGTGCGCGCGCTGGCCAAGGTGGTGCAGGTGATGCCGCCCAAGCTGCGCCGCCAGGTGGACGCGGTGCGCACCGCCACACAGTCACCGACCTGGGGCGACTCCGGGCCGGCTGTGGAGTCCTCGGTGCTGGTCGCCCTCGCGCAGGCCTGTCGGGACACCGAGCGGCTGGAGTTCGGCTACACGGCGGCGGGCGGCGAGGTCACGCAGCGGCACGTCGAGCCGCTGCGGCTGGTAAGCCTCGGCCGGCGCTGGTACCTGGTCGCCTACGACCTGGTCCGGCACGACTGGCGCAGCTTCCGGCTGGACCGGCTGGCCGGCCCACGCCGCACCGGGGTGCGGTTCCGCCCGCGTGAGCTGCCGGCGGCGGACGCGGTGAGCTTCGTGCAGGCGGGCATGCGCAACCAACCGACGCCCTACGCGATAGAGGCACTGGTCCACGCGCCGGCGCAGCGGGTGCGGGCCAGGGTGGGACGGTGGGCCACCGTCGAGAGCGTCGACGAAGGCTCCTGCCGGGTGCTGATGCGCAGCGACTCGTTCGAATGGCCGGCGCTGGCCCTTGGCTCGCTGGGCGCCGAGTTCACCGTGATCGACCCGCCGGAGCTGCTGACATACCTGCACGAGTGGGCAGCCAGGTTCACCCGCGCCGGCGCCGAGGCTTAGCGACCCGAAGTAACGCCGTTGCGAAGTATGCAGGCGGTGGCGATTGCCCCGATCAGGCCCGCGCCGGCGGCGGCCGCGATGCCCGCGTGGTAGCCGGCAATCTCACCGGCGGCGCCCGGGTGCCCCGGTGAAGATGCGCGGTGGTAAAGGCGGGCTGGGGCCAGGAGGTCGCGGCGCTGCGCGGCGGCGAGATCGACATCGCGGTGGTGTGGCAACCGCAGGATCTCAACGGCTTGGCCAGCGCCGAGCTGACCACTGAAGCGCGCTACATCGGGTTGCCCGCCGCGCACCCACTTGCCGGGCGCGAGTCGTTGTCGATCCTCGAGGTCAAGGACGTGGCGCTCACCTGGACCCGGCAAGCACCACCGGAGTGGGTTTCGTGGTGGGCGGTCGACCCCCGGCCGGACGGCAGCCGTGCTGTCTACGGCGCGGAGAATCGCAGCGTCGAGGAGCAGCTCGACAATGTCGCGTCCGGTAACGGCGCGGCGATCAGCCCCGCCAGTATGGCCGCGTTCTACGTGCGGCCTGACCTGCGCTGGAGCCCGTTGCGCGACGTGGAACCACTGCGCATCGACCTCGCCTGGAACTCTGACGAACGCAACCCGGTCATCGGGAGGTTCGTCGAGATCGCCCGGGCTACCCGGTCCTGACCGGTCCGGCCGGGCACCCTGCTAATCCGGCCAGGCCGGCGGGCGTTTCTCCAGGAACGCGGCCATGCCTTCGCGGGCGCCGGCTGCTTGGGACATGGCCGCCATCACCTCCAGCGCGATGGCGTAGGCGTCCGCCTCCGGACGGTCCAGCTGGGTGTAGAGCGTCTGCTTTCCGACCGCCTTGCTGACCCGGCTGCCCCGGGTGGCGCGGGCCAGCAGCCCGTCCACTGCGGCATCGAGCTGGTCGTCGGGTACCACCGAGTTGACCAGGCCCCACTCGGCGGCGGTGCTGGCGTCCACCGGGTCGCCGGTCAGCGCCATCTCCATCAACCGCTTGCGGCCGATCGAACGGGCCACCGGCACCGCCGGGGTGTGGCAGAACCAGCCACCCCTGCCTCCGGGCAGCGCAAACCCGGCAGACTCGGCGGCCACCGCCAGGTCGCAGGATGCCACCAGCTGGCAGCCGGCGGCGGTGGCCAGCGCGTGCACCCTGGCGATGACCACCTGTGGCACCGACTGGATCAGGTTCATCAACGCGGTGCACCGGCGCAACAGGTCACGGACGCCGGTCAGGTCCCTGGCCGCGACGTCGGCGAAGTCGTGCCCGGCGGAGAACACCTTCCCCTCGGCGCCTAGCACGATGCCGGTTGCGTCGCCGCGCCCCGCTGTGTCGAACGCGTCGGTCAGCTCGGCGAGGTGGTCGGCGGACAGCGAGTTGCGCCGGTTCGGCCGGTTCATCGTGATCCGGACGGTGTCGCCGTCCTGTTTGACCAACAGGTGCTCGTAGTCCGCCATGACTGCGACGGTAACCCTAGCGGAGGGTGTGGAAAAGCGTTGCGCGGTGCGCTATCGTGACTACGTGACCGAAAGTGCAAGATCAGTCACCAAGTCACGGCTCGATCGGATCCTGGACTCGGCCGCCGACCTGCTGGTGCGATGGGGGTACCAGCGGGTCACGGTCGAGGACGTCGCCAAGCAGGCCGGGATCGGCAAGGGCACCGTCTACCTGCACTTTCGCACCAAGGAGTCGTTGTTCCTCGCGGTGCTGCTGCGGGTCCAGCAGGCGGTGGGCGCCGGCATGGTCGAGCGGATGCGGGCCGACCCCCGGCATGCGTTGCCCAGTCGGATGATCTCTGCCGTCTACCGGGCGCTGGCCGAGGATCCGGTGACCCACCGGATTTATTTCGGCGACGCGGACACCCTCGGCAGGCTCGCCCACGAGGCCGCCGAGACGCTCGGCGAGCTGAGTGCCCGCCGCGACGCGGTGATGACCGAGCATCTCGCCCTGCTGCGGGAGAGTGGGTTGCTGCGCACCGAGCTCGATCCGGCGGCCGCGCGGTACGTGCTCAGCGCGGTGTCCACCGGGTTCTTCCTCACCGACTCGATGGCGTTGCCCGCGGCGCCGGCCGATCTCGAAGTCCGGGCGCGGCTGCTCGAGCACTCCCTTGCCGCCGCGCTGGAGACCGGCGGTGCGCCGAGCAGGCAGCTCGCGGACCGGGTCGCCGCGCGCTACCAGTCTCTGATCGACCACCTCGACAACGAGTGGCGCCACCGCGTCCGGTGACGACCGCGCGAGAACGGAACCGACGATGACGTCCATGGACTCCTGCCCGATCACCGGGCCGGACCTCGGCGCTCCCGTGCTGACACAGGACCCGTACGGCGAGTTCGACCGGCTGAGGGAGAGCGCGCCGGTGGTGCGCGGCCGCTTCCTCGACGGCAGCCCGATGTGGTGGGTCACCCGGTACGAGGACGCGCGGCTGGTGCTGGGCGACGACCGGTTCGCGAACAGCGTGGACTCGGTCCCCGGCGGGCACAAGACCGACGTCCGAGCCCGGTTGTTCGAGTCGCTGGGGGTACCCGAGGACCTGTCGCGCTACCTGGTCGGCACGATCATCGATACCGACGGGCCGACGCACACCCGGCTGCGCAAGCTGGTGTCCCGAGCGTTCACCGTTCGTCGGGTGACGCAGCTGCGCCCGTCCGTCGAACAGATCGCCGCCGAGTTGTTGGGCGAGTTGTCGGCCGGCACCGACGAGCCGGTCGACCTGATCACGCGGTTCTGCTACCCACTGCCGATCGCGGTGATCTGCGACCTGGTCGGCATCCCGCGCGCGGACCGGCCGGCGTGGCGGGTCTGGTCGCGCGGGCTGCTGGACTACCAGTCCGGCGGGTTGGCCGCGATACTGCGCGAGGTGGTGGACTACCTGCACCAGCTGATCGACGCGCGACGTGCCGTGCCGGCGGATGACCTGCTCAGCGACCTGATCCGAGCGCACGACGAGGACAGTGACCGGTTCTCCGACGTGGAGCTGGTGATGATGGTGCTGTCCCTGGTGTTCGCCGGGCACGAGACCACCGCGAACCTCATCGGCAACGGCACCTTCGCGTTGCTCACCCATCCCGACCAGCTCGAACTGCTCCGGAGCGACCCCGCGCTGTGGCCGAGCGCGGTGCACGAGCTGATGCGCTGCTGCTCCCCGGTGCTGATCACCGCGCTGCGCTACGCGCGGGAGGACGTGCGGCTAAGTGGCATCCTCATCCGGACCGGCGACGCGGTCCAGGCGGTGCTCGTCTCAGCCAACCGGGACCCCCGCGAGTACCCCGAGCCGGCGCGGCTGGACGTCACCCGCCGGGCGCGGAGCCACACCGAGGGCCACATCGGGTTCGGCCACGGGCCGCACTACTGCCTTGGCGCCGCGCTGGCCCGCCAGGAGGCGGAGGTGGCGCTGCGCGCGCTGTTCGAGCGGTTCCCCGGCCTTGCGTTGGCCACCGACCCGACGGAGCCGCGGTGGCAGCAGACGCCCGGCTCCCGGCGGCTCGAACAGCTCCCGGTGCGGCTCTAGTCTCCCCAGGGTGTGTCGTCGTCGAGCGCGCGCCGCTGCGGATAGATCGTCTCGCCCCTGGCCAGCATCTCGATGAACCCCTGAATCCGCCGCGCCCTGGTCTCCTCGCGCTTGGCACCGTGCAGGCGCAGCAGGATGGCGTACCTGTTCTGGCTGGTCAGGATGTCGAACATGGCCTGGGCGCGGGGCACCGCTGCCAGCGCGTCCAGCAGGTCGGTCGGCACCTCGATGGTCGCCGGCCCGGCGTAGGCGGCGGCCCAGCGGCCGTCCGCCTTGGCCCGCTCGACCTCCGCCAGCCCCGCCGGGCACATCCGCCGCTGCGCCAGCAGCCGCGCCACGTGCTCGACGTTGCGCTTCGACCAGGTGCTGCCGGCTCGGCGCGGGGTGAACCGTTGGTAGAAGGTCCCCGGGTCCCTGCCGTGCACCTGACCGTCGATCCAGCCCTGGCACAGTGCCTCGTCCAGCGCCTGGTCGTGGCTCAGCGTGGTGGGCCCGGTGGTTCCCTTCCTGGCCAGTACCAACCACGCCTCAGTCGCGGTGTCGTGGTGTTCGGCCAGCCACCGCCGCCATTCGGCGGCGTCGGCCAAGATCAGCTCCGACGGCTCGATGGGCATGCCGGGCAGTGTGTCTCATGCCGATCCGGCTTCGAGATGCGGTCACTCAATACCGAGGGTGCTTAGTATGACCGCGGCAACCCGAGGGTGTGCTGCGCGACGAAGTTGAGGATCATCTCCGCGCTCACCGGGGCGATCCGTGTGGTGCGTACCGCGCCGATCAGCGTGCCGATGCCGTACTCGGCGGACATGCCGTTGCCGCCGTGCACCTGGACCGAGGCGTCCACCGCGTTGATCGCGGCTTCGGCGGCGGCGTACTTGGCCACGTTGGCCGCCGCCGCGGCACCCGGATCGCCGGCGTCGTAGAGCCAGGCCGCCCTGGTGGTGGCCAGCCGAGCCAGCTCGAGCTCGATGTGCGCCTTGGCCAACGGGTGCGCGACCGCCTGGTGGGCGCCGATCGGGCGGCCCCACACCTCGCGGTCCCGTGCGTAGGCGGCACCTTTGGCCAGGGCGTAGCGACCCAGCCCGTTGGACTGCGCGGCCACCGTGATGCGCTCCGGGTTGAGCCCGGCGAACAACGCGGCCAGCCCGGCCTCCTCGCCGCCGACCAAGGCCTCGTCGGGCAGGTGCACGTCGTCGAAGAACACGGTGAACTGCCGCTCGGCGGCCAGGAAGGCCATCTCGATCGGTTGGTAGGCCATGCCGGGGCTGTCGTTGGGCACCAGGAACATGGCCGGGCGCAAGGTGCCCTTACTGTCCTGCATCCGGGCAACCACCAGCGTTGCGTCGCTCTCGTCGACCCCGGAGATGTAGTACTTGTGGCCGGACAGCCGCCAGCCGCCGTCCGGGTCGCGGCGCGCCGAGGTGGTGATGTTGTGCGAGTTGGTGCCGGCGTCCGGCTCGGTGATCGCGAAGGAGAACTTCACGCTGCCGTCCGCGATGCCGGGCAGCCAGCGTTCCCGCTGCTGCGTCGTCCCCGAGGTGGCGATCACCGTGGCGGCGATCGCGGGGGAGACCACGATGAGCAGCAGCGGACAGCCCGCCGCCGCGATCTCCTCGGTGACGATGGCCAGCTCGACCATGCCGCCGCCCCCGCCGCCGTACTCCTCGGGGACGGCGACCCCCAGGAAACCTGCCTTGCTGGCCTCGGTCCACAGCTCGGTGGTCTTCTCGCCGGCCTTCGCCTTGGCCCACAGGTACTCCTGGCCGTACTTGCCGGCCATCGAGGAGACCGAGGACCGCAGCATCCGGTGTTCCTGGCTCTCGGTGAAGTCCATCCGGGTACCTCCGGCTGCTCGGGACGTGTGGCAACCCGAATTTACCGGCCTAGCTGCCGGTAAGTCTATCGGTGCAGCATCAGCAGTCCCAGCGCGGCGATGCTCTGCGCATCGGTGATCTCCCCGCCGCGCACCATCGCGACCACCTCGTCCCGGCGAAACCACGCCGTGCGCATGTCCTGTTCGGTGTGCTCGCGTTCCGGTGGCCCCTCGGTGAGCTCGGTGGCAAGGAACACCCGGCCGCGTTGTGAGGACATCCCTGGTGCCACGTCCAGCAGGCCGATCTGCGCCATCCGGGCCGCGCGCAGGCCGGTCTCCTCGCGCAGCTCGCGCCGCGCCAGCTCCAGTGGGTCGGCTTCGGCCCGGTTCGGGGCGGTGCCCTGCGGGAACTCCCAGCGACGCAGCCCGAGCGGGTAGCGGAACTGCTGAACCAGGTGCAGCCGGTCGCCGTCGACGGGCACGATCAGTGCGTAGTCCGGCTTGTCGATCACCCCGAAGATGCCCTCGGAGCCGTCCGCCCGCCGGACCTGGTCCTCTCTTACCACCATCCACGGGTTCGCGTACACCTGCCGGGTGCTCAGTTGTTGCATGCGTTGCACGGTATAGCGTGGCCACGGTGCGACTCGTCATCGCTGAATGCCAGGTGGACTACGTCGGTCGGCTGACCGCGCACCTGCCGATGGCCCCCCGCCTGCTGCTTGTCAAGGCGGATGGCTCGGTGAGCGTGCACGCCGACGACCGCGCCTACAAGCCGCTGAACTGGATGAGCCCGCCCTGCTGGCTCCAGGAGCAGCCGGGCGTGTGGACGGTGCGCAACAAGGCCGACGAGTCGCTGGTGATCACCATCGACAAGGTGCTGCACGACTCCACCCATGAGCTGGGGGTTGACCCGGGCCTGGTGAAGGACGGAGTTGAGGCGCACCTGCAGCAGCTGCTCGCCGAGCACCCGAACACCCTCGGCGAGGGGCTCACCCTGATCCGCAGGGAGTACCCCACCGCGATCGGCCCGGTCGACCTACTGTGCCGTGACCCCGGCGGGGGAACGGTCGCGGTGGAGATCAAGCGGCGCGGCGAGATCGACGGCGTGGAGCAGCTGACCCGCTACCTGGAGCTGCTCGGCCGCGATCCGCTGTTGTCCCCGGTCAGCGGGGTTTTCGCGGCGCAGCAGATCAAGCCGCAGGCCCGCACGCTGGCCGCCGACCGAGGCATCCGGTGCGTCACCGTCGACTACGACGGGCTGCGCGGGGTGGCGCCGGCGGGTCTGCGGCTGTTCTGACCCTCGGGTCCTCGGCCGCCCGCCGTGACCTATCTGACGATGTGTCCGGCTGGCTTACCCGCCGACGCACCAGGAGACTGGGCCTATGACCCAGGCTGAGAAGTCAGCAGAACACGGGGCGCCGGCGCCCGAGACCTTCGACTCGCTCGACCCGCGCACCGGCGAGGTGCTGGGCAGCTACCCGATACATGACGCCGCGCACGTGCGGAACGCGGTCCGTCAGGCCGGTGAGGCCGCTGACTGGTGGGCCGGTCTTGGCTTCGCCGGCCGCCGGCGCCAGCTCGGCGCCTGGCGCAAGCTGCTGGTGGCCCGGCTGGACGAGATCGCCGACCTGGTCAGCGCGGAGACCGGCAAGCCGGCCGACGACGCCCGCCTCGAGCTGGTACTGACCATCGACCACCTGGCCTGGGCGGCGCGCAACGCGCAGCGCGTGCTGGGTCGGCGCAAGGTGAGCTCCGGCGTGCTGATGAGCAACCAGAGCGCCACGCTGGCCTACCCGCCGTTCGGGGTCATCGGGGTGATCGGCCCGTGGAACTACCCGGTGTTCACGCCGATGGGCTCGATCGGCTACGCGCTGGCCGCCGGCAACGCGGTGGTGTTCAAGCCCAGCGAGTACACCCCGGGCGTTGGCCGGCTGCTCGCCGAGACGTTCGCCGAGGCGGTGGACACCGACCTGCCGGTGTTCAGCGTGGTCACCGGCCTCGGGGAGACCGGCGCGGCGTTGTGCCGGGCCGGCGTTGGCAAGCTGGCGTTCACCGGCTCCACCGCCACCGGCAAGCGGGTGATGGCGTCCTGCGCGGACAACCTGACACCGGTGTTGATCGAGTGCGGCGGCAAGGACCCGCTACTGGTCGACGCGGACGCCGACCTGGACGCGGCGGCGGACGCCGCGGTATGGGGCGGCATGGCCAACGCCGGCCAGACCTGCGTCGGAGTCGAGCGGGTCTACGTGCTGGACGAGGTCGCGGACGAGTTCCTTGCCAAGGTGGCGGCGAAGGCCGGCGCGTTGCGGGCCGGTGGCGAGCGCAGTGCCGACTTCGGGCCGATGACCATGCCCGGGCAGGTCGACGTGGTGGCCGGACAGCTACGCGACGCACTGGACAAAGGTGCGCACCGGCTGGTGGGCGGCACCGACTCGGTCCGTGCGCCGTACGTGTCACCTGTGGTGCTGACCGACGTGCCGGAGGACTCCACGGCCATCACCCAGGAGACGTTCGGGCCGATGCTCGCGGTGAACCGGGTGGTGGACATCGAGGACGCCATCGCCAGGGCCAACGCGACCGCGTTCGGGCTGGGTGCCTCGGTGTTCTCCGCCAAGCGCGGTGCCCGCATCGCCGCTCGGCTGCGCTGCGGCATGGTCGCGGTGAACGGCGTCATCACGTTCACCGGTGTTCCCGCGCTGCCCTTCGGCGGGGTGGGCGACTCCGGTTTCGGCCGCATCCACGGTGACGACGGCCTGCGGGAGTTCGCCAGGGCACAGGCCGTCACCAAACAGCGATTCCCGGCGCCAATCCCGGTCACCTCGTTCGCCAGGGGTGAGCGGGCCATGCCCCGCCTGCTGAAGCTGATCCGCACCCTCTACGGCCGGTAACGGCGTGCCCGGCGCCACATCCTGCTCACCCCGACCGGCGCAGGTGGCAGGATCACGGCCAGTCAACGGACCAAGGAGGTTGCCGCGTGGCTCGTGAGTTCGAGGTCGTCGGTGTTGTCGGCCTGGGCACGATGGGTGCCGGTATCGCGGAGGTGTTCGCCCGCAACGGCCTACGGGTCATCGGGGTCGAGGAGGGTTCCACCGGGCTGTCCCGGGGCCGGGCGCACCTGGAGGCTTCCACGTCCCGCGCGCTGTCCCGGGGCAAGCTGACCGAGGAAGCGGCGAAAGCGCTGCTGGACCGGATCACGCTGACCACCGAGCTGGCCGACCTGGCGGACGTGGACCTGGTGATCGAGGCGGTCCCGGAGCGGCTGGACCTCAAGGCCGACCTGTTCGCCGCGATCGACAAGATCGTCCGGCCCGACGTGGTGCTGGCGTCGAACACCTCGTCGCTGTCGATCACCGAGCTGTCGGTGCGCACCGGCCGTCCAAGCCGCGTCGTAGGCATGCACTTCTTCAACCCGGCTCCGGTGCAGCAGCTCGTCGAGCTGGTTCGCACCGTGGTGACCGAGCCGGACGTGGTCGACGATGTCGCGGAGTTCGCCCGAGGGCTGGGCAAGGTACCGGTGGTGATCGGTGACCGGGCCGGGTTCATCGCGAACGCGCTGCTGTTCGGCTACCTCAACCAGGCGGCCAAGATGTTCGAGGAGCGCTATGCCAGCCGCGAGGACATCGACGCGGCCATGCGGCTGGGCTGCGGATACCCGATGGGGCCACTGGCACTGCTCGACCTGATCGGGCTGGACACCGCGTACGAGATCTTGATGACCATGTACAACCAGTCGCACAACCTGATGCACGCGCCGACTCCGGTGTTCAAGCAGATGATTACGGCTGGCCTGTTGGGCCGGAAGAGCGGCCGGGGTTTCTACACCTATGACAGCGCCGACTCGCCGAAGGTCGTACCCGACACAGCGGCTCCCGGCTCGGCCGCGGCAGCGTCGGACTCGCTCCGGTCGGTAAGCACGGTCGGCGTGGTCGGCACCGGCACCATGGCGACCGGGATCGTCGAGGTGCTGGCGAAAGCCGGCATGGACGTCGTGGTGCGCGGCCGTTCGGCCCACAAGACCGAGGCCGCCACGGCTGCGTTGCGCCGCTCGCTGGACAAGGCGGTGGTGCGCGGCAAGCTGTCCGAGTCCGATCGCGACGCCGCGCTCAGCAAGGTGCGCGCCACTACCGACTTCGAGGACCTGGCGACGTGCGACCTGGTCATCGAAGCGGTCGCCGAGGAGCTCGACGTCAAGCGGGCGGTGTTCGGTGCACTGGACGAGGTGTGCAAGCCGGGCGCGATCCTGGCCACCACCACGTCGTCACTGCCAGTGATCGAGTGCGCGGCCGCGACCTCGCGGGCCGGCGACGTGGTCGGGATGCACTTCTTCAACCCCGCACCGGTGATGAAGTTGGTCGAGGTGGTGAGCACGATCGCCACCTCGGCGGATGTGGTGGCCACGGCGAACCAGGTCTGTGCCTCGATCGGCAAGCACGCGGTGAACTGCGGTGACCGGGCGGGCTTCATTGTCAACGCGCTGCTGTTCCCGTACCTGAATGACGCGGTCAAGATGTTGGAGGGGCACTACGCGAGCGCGGACGACATCGACGCCGCGATGAAGAAGGGCTGCGCGCTGCCGATGGGCCCGTTCGAGCTGCTCGACGTGGTGGGGCTGGACGTCTCGCTGGCGATTGAGCGGACGCTGTACCAGGAGTTCCGGACCTCGGGCTTCGCGCCCGCCCCGCTGCTGGAGCACCTTGTCACCGCTGGCCGGCTCGGGCGCAAGACCGGCCAGGGCTTCCGGGACTACACCGCGCGCTGAGCCCGCTCGCGCCTACGCCGGAACGTGCCTCGCCGCAACCGACCCGCCGGCTCCGGTCCGGTGGCACCCCGGCCGCTGGCCTCGGGTGCCGCCGGTTGGGCGCGCACGGAACACGGCACGGACGGCACCTGGATGGTGCGGTCCGTGCCAGGCGCCCCAGCTGGCAAGACGTATCGCTGTCCCGGCTGCGACCACGAGATCCCGCCCGGGGTGGGACATGTCGTGGCGTGGCCCGCCGATATGAGTGCCGGTACCGAGCTGGAATCCGACGGTGCCGACGAGCGTCGACACTGGCACACGGCGTGCTGGTCGGCACGCGATCGCCGTCGCCCTGGTGGTCGGCGAAACCGCCGCTAGGTCTTGCGGGTCAGCTCCGCTAGCGCTCCACCGGGGCTCCCGAGGACCCCGCAGTCGACGACTGGCCCGACCTGGCGACGGGGCCCGCGCCCCGGCGGCAGCACAGCCACTGGCCCATTCCGTAAAGCGTGCGGGCGGCTACTTCGGAGGCGCCGCTATCCAGTGCCGCGTCCGCGCTGGGCGCGATCGAACTCTCCTGGTCAGTGCTGACGGCCTGCCGGGGACGGGTCGCGACGACGTGGAGTGGGACTTGGCCGCCGCTCGGGGCTGGGCCGTGGCGTCGGCGTCGGTTCGCCGGCCGCCAGTTCGCCCGTCGCCGGCTCCTCAGTCGCGGAGTCGTTGGTGGCGGAGTCGTTGGTGTCCTTCGCCTCTGTCTCGTCGCCGTCGTTGCGCTGGGTGGCCTGTTGCCCGGAACCTGGCGTGGCCGAGGGCTCGTTACGCGCGTGCGGGGTGGGCCGCCACTTCTCTCCGGTGGCGCCGGCCGCGCCTGATAAGCGCGTGTTGCCGGAACCGCTGGGCGCGTCCGAGGTGCTCGGCGCGGCTGATGTGGCTTCCGCCGCGGTTTGGGCCGACGTCGGCCGACGTCCCGATTCAGCGGACTCGTCGTTCGCGGCGGCATCGCTGGTCTTTGTGGCCTCGCCGGAACCAGCGTTGGCGGCCGGGCCGGTGCTCCCGGCCGGTGCTTGCTGACCGGTGCGCTGTACCCGCGGGGAGGTGCTGGCGGCAGACTTGGCCGAGTCGGGCGTGCCGGTGGTAGGCCCATCCTGGCCGGATGATGCTGGTGCCTTCGTGGCCTGATAGGGGGGCCGGCCCGGCTGGCCAGCGGCGTTATTGCCGGTACTGCTCGACGTGTTCGGGCTGTTCGTGTCGCGGTCGGCCGTGGTCTTCGGTCTCGTCTTCGAGGCTTCGCGTGCGGACGCGTCGCGTGCGGACATCGCCTCGGCGGCCGGCGACAGGGTGCCCGCGGCGGCGCGCGATGGCGAGTCTGACCTAGTCGCCGCTTCGGCGGTGCCCGCCGTCCGGTTGGCGTCCCGGGCGACCCGGTTGCCGATCGCCCTGGACCCGGTGCCCGGTGTCGCCGGGCCGGGACGGCGGTCTCCGCTGGCCGCGGCAGGGGTAGTGACCTGGCTGGCTCCCGCATCGGCCGGCCGGTCGAGCTTCGGCAGTGCCTGGTCGAGAACTCCGCGCAGGCCGGAGAGCTGCTGGACCATCCGGTCCCGCAGGTTGTCGATCTCGCCAACTCGGCGCTCGGCGTTGGCGATCAGTGACTCGGCCCGCTGGGTTGCCTGGCGGACCCGCTGCTCTGCCTCGGCATGCGCGTGTGAAAGCCGGCGTTCCGACTCCGCGCGGGCGCTGTTGATGAGCTGGTTCGCCTCGTCCCGGCTGGATACCTGCGCGTGGTGGATCTCCGACATGGCCTCGGCCCGCCGCGCGGACATCGCAATGTTGAAGTCTTCTTCCACCTGAGCCCGCTTCGCGGAACTCGCGCTGTCGAGATCGTCCCGCTCGCGACGCCCAGCCTGCCGTACCCGGTCAGCCTCGGCCAGTGCCGTGGAGCGAAGCCGCTCCGCCTCCACCGCTGCCTCGGTGCGCACCCGGTCCGCTTCCGCGTGGGCCTCGTTCAGCACCCTGTTGCGCTCGAGTACCAGCTGCTCGTGCTCGTGCTCGAGCTGTAGCCGCAGTGCCTCGTTGCGTTTGGGCAGGTCACCTGCCATGGCCTCGGCACGTGCCACGATGTCGGTGGCCTCGGCCTCGGCGCGCTTGCGCCGCTCCACGACCTCGTCCTGGGCGAGGCGCAGCATGGACTGCAGGCGCTCGCTCATGCCCTCGACGCTCTCCGGCGGAGCGGACAACCTTCGCAGCTGGCCCTTGAGCCGGTCCGTCTCCGCCCATGCGACGTTGACCTGGCGAGTCAGCTGACCGTTCTGCTCGACCGCGGCGTTCCGGTCCGCGGCGAGCATGCGGAGCTGAGCATCCAGGTGTCGCAGATAGTCATCGACCTGCGATGGGTCGTAACCCCTCCGGGTGACAGCGAAAGCTGAACCCGGCGCAGGCAGATGATCTTCCACAGCTGACATGTCGCCCACCGTACCCGTTTGCCTGTCACACCGTCGGGGCGGTTCAACACTCAGGGGAGCGGTGAAACCCCGGGTCTGTTTTTGCTCAGACGCCTCGGAACCGGTTGATCTCCGCGAGATGCAGTTCGCGTAGTTCCTGGTTACGCACACCCAGCCCCTCTTGTGGCGCCAGGCAGAGCACGCCGACCTTGCCCTGGTGCGTGTTGGTGTGCACGTCGTAGGCTGCCTGCCCGGTCTCTGCCAGCGGATATACCCGCGACAGCGTGGGGTGGACCTTACCCTTGGCGATCAGCCGGTTCGCTTCCCACGCCTCGCGGTAGTTGGCGAAGTGCGAGCCGATAATCCGCTTGAGGTTCATCCAGAGGTAGCGGTTGTCGAAAACGTGCTCGTATCCGCTGGTGGACGCGCAGGTCACGATCGTCCCGCCCTTGCGGGCCACGTAGACGCTGGCTCCGAAGGTCTCGCGCCCGGGGTGCTCGAAGACGATTTCGGGATCGTCACCGCCAGTGAGCTCCCGGATTCGGGCACCGAAGCGCTTCCACTCCTTCGGGTCCTGGTGGTGCTCGTCCTTCCAGAACCGGAAACCTTCCGCGGCCCGGTCGATGATCAGCTCGGCGCCCATGCGGCGGCAGATCTCGGCCTTGGCCGGGGAGGAAACCACGCACACCGGGGTGCCGCCGCCGTTGAGCGCGAACTGCGTGGCGTAGGAGCCCAGCCCGCCGGACGCTCCCCAGACGAGCACGGTGTCGCCCTGCTTCATGCCCGCGCCGTTGCGGGACACCAGCTGACGGTAGGCGGTCGAGTTCACCAGCCCAGGGCTCGCCGCCTCTTCCCACGTCAGGTGCCCCGGCTTCGGCATCAGCTGGTTGGACTTCACCAGCGCCAGCTCGGCAAGGCCACCGAAGTTGGTCTCGAAGCCCCAGATGCGCTGCTCGGGGTCCATCATCGTGTCGTTGTGACCGTCCGGGCTCTCCAGCTCGACTGACAGGCAGTGCGCAACCACCTCGTCGCCGGGCTTCCACGCCTGCACCCCCGGGCCGGTTCGCAACACCACCCCGGCGAGGTCGGACCCCACCACGTGGTACGGCAGGTCGTGGCGCTTGGCCTGCGGCGATATCCGGCCGTAACGCTTGAGGAAACCGAACGTCGGGAGTGGCTCGAAGATGGATGTCCAGACGGTGTTGTAGTTGATCGCGCTCGCCATCACCGCGATGATCGCCTCCCCAGGGCAAAGCTCCGGGGTCGGCACATCGTCGAGGTGCAAGCTCTTGCGTGGGTCCTTCTCCGAGCTGGGCATGCCGGCGAACATCTCGACCTCGTCCGCTCGCACAGTGATGCCCTGGTAGTGATCGGGAATGTTCAGTTCGCCGACGGCACTGAGCTCGCCGGCGAGAATCGCTTCGCGGATCTCCTGCACGCCGTTCCTCCATGGGTCGTGGCGAGGAATCTGCCCAGCCACGTTGCTTGGGATGCCAAACGGTAAAGAGGAGTGCTGTAACGGAACAGAGCGATGTGACGTATGTCGCGGACAAGCTCAGGCTCCCGAGGGAAGGCCAGTACTCCCGAAGCGCCGCGTTCAGTGCGTCGAGTCGGCCGCGGGCTCCACCAACTCGATCAGTACGCCGCCGGCGTCCTTGGGGTGTACGAAGTTGACCCGTGAGTTCGCGGTGCCTCGGCGGGGGACGTCGTAGAGCAGCCGCACGCCCTTCTCCCGCAGCCGGGCAGAGGTTGCCTCGACGTCGGTGACCCGATACGCCACCTGCTGGATCCCTGGCCCGTTGCGCTCGATGAACTTCGCGATCGTCGAACTCTCGTCGAGCGGAGCGAGTAGCTGGACCGCGGGCCCACCATCGTCGCCAGGGGCGCTGAGCATCGCCTCTTTGACGCCTTGCTCCTCGTTCACCTCCACATGGGTGGCTACGAAGCCCAGAGCGTCCGCGTACCACTGGATAGCGGCGTCCAGATCGCGGACCGCGATTCCCACATGGTCGACAGTCGTCACGGCTCCGAGTAACTCGTTCATCTCCGAAATGTAACTGATCGACCGCTCGGGATGTGCTCGTCTTCACCCAGTCCGCTGCTGAGTCCCCGGGTATCGTCTGATCAGCCCACCGCCGTCGGAGCCGCTGGAGATCGCTGTGACCCAATCCGTAATAGTCGCTGGTGCCCGTACCCCGATGGGCCGCATGCTCGGCGCGTTCAAAGACTTCTCCGGCGCGCAGCTCGGCGGTGTGGCGATCAAGGCGGCGTTGCAGCGGGCTGGTGTGGCCCCGGAGCAGGTGCAGTACGTGATCATGGGTCAGGTGCTCACCGCGGGCGCGGGGCAGATACCGGCACGACAGGCTGCGGTCGCGGCCGGTATCTCGATGAGCGTGCCGGCCCTGACCATCAACAAGGTGTGTCTGTCCGGCCTCGACGCTATTGCACTGGCGGATCAGCTGATCCGGGCGGGCGAGTTCGACATCGTGGTTGCCGGCGGCCAGGAATCGATGACCCAGGCCCCGCACCTGTTGACGAAGTCGCGGGAGGGGTATCGGTTCGGTGAGGTGACGGCGCTGGACCACATGGCGCACGACGGCCTGTTCTGTGCATTCGACCAGTGCGCGATGGGGGCCTCCACTGAGAAGTTCAACTCGCGCTACGAGCTGACCCGGCGCGACCAGGACGAGTTCTCTGCTCGTTCGCACCAGCGCGCGGCCAAGGCCGCCGCCGACGGAGTCTTCGCCGAGGAGATCGCGCCGGTCTCTGTGCCGCAGCGCAAGGGCGATCCCAAGATCATCGAGGTGGATGAAGGCGTGCGGGGTGACACCACAGCGGAAGGCTTGGGCAAGCTGCGTCCCGCGTTCTCCTCGGACGGCACGATCACAGCCGGTTCGGCGTCGCAGATTTCCGACGGTGCCGCCGCCGTGGTGGTCATGAGCAAGACCAAGGCCGAGGAGCTCGGACTCAGCTGGCTGGCGGAGATCGGCGCGCACGGCGTGGTGGCCGGCCCTGACGCCAGCCTGCACGAGCAGCCCGCGAACGCCATCAGCGCCGCCTGCGCAAAGGACGGCATCGAACCGACCGACCTCGACCTGGTCGAGATCAACGAGGCCTTCGCCGCGGTCGGCATCGTGGCCACGCGAAAGCTCGGCATCGACCCGGAGAAGGTCAACGTCAATGGCGGCGCGATCGCGCTCGGCCACCCGATCGGCATGTCCGGTGCCCGTATCGCCCTGCACCTTGCGCTCGAGCTGCGCCGCCGCGGTGGCGGTGTCGGTGCCGCCGGGCTGTGCGGTGGCGGCGGTCAAGGCGACGCGTTGGTCCTTCGGGTACCGGCCAACTGACCAACGGTTGGGACACACTGAGCTGATGGCACGCCATAACACCGTCGACGACCTGGTCGGACGGGCCCGCGAGGGTGAACCGAGAGCGGTCGCCCGACTGATCTCCATGGTCGAGGACGCGAGTCCTCGACTCCGTGAGGTAGCCGCCGCACTGGCGTCACACACTGGGCGGGCGCAGGTGGTCGGCCTCACCGGATCGCCTGGTGTTGGCAAGTCCACCACGACATCCGTCCTGGTCAGCGCACTTCGCAAGCAGGGGAAACGGGTCGGTGTGCTTGCGGTCGACCCGTCCTCGCCGTTCTCCGGCGGGGCGCTGCTCGGTGACCGTGTGCGTATGCAGGACCACGCGACCGACAGCGGTGTCTTTATCCGCTCGATGGCGACCCGGGGACATCTGGGTGGGTTGTCCTGGGCCACGCCGCAGGCACTTCGGGTGCTGGATGCGGCGGGTTGCGACGTTGTCCTTGTCGAGACAGTCGGGGTCGGGCAGTCCGAGATCGAGGTGGTGTCGCTTGCCGACACCACCTTGGTGCTGCTGGCGCCAGGGATGGGTGACGGGATCCAGGCGGCGAAGGCAGGCATTCTCGAGGTCGCGGACATCTTCGTGGTCAACAAAGCCGACCGGGACGGCGCGAGCCAGACCGTTCGGGACCTGCGGTACATGCTGTCGCTCGGTGAGCGCGGCGCGAAGGGCGACTCGTCCTGGAAGGCGCCGATCATCAAGACGGTCGCCGCGCGAGGAGAAGGAATCGAGGACGTGACAGACGCCCTCGACGAGCATCGGGACTGGATGAACCGCAGCGGCGAGCGCGATCGCCGCCGCCAGTTGCGCGCCGAGGCCGAGATCGAGGCGATCACCCTGGAGCAGGTGCGCGCGAGGATCGGCGACATCCGCGGCCAGAGCACGCTTCCCGAGTTGGCCAAACGTGTGGTGGCCGGCGAGCTTGACCCTTACACCGCCGCTGACGACCTGGTGGACACGGTCAGCGCCTCCTGATCGCGTCGGCGGCCGCTGGCTCAGCGGCGGTGCGATCGAGCCGGGACGTGAGCCGCAGCGACCCGATCCGGGTGGCGATCCGTCTGGCAAGCCGGGCGTGCGCCTCGGCGGCGGTCGGTTGGCCAGCGGACAGCAGCGCGCTTGCCAGGTCGGCGTGGGCTCCAGCCTCCGCCCGGCTGGAATGGTTGCCAGTGTTGAGCGACTGTTCGAGGTCTTCGATCGCGGCCTCGTTCTCGCGCATCACCATGTGGTCGTGACCTCGCTGGCGAAGTAGGTCAGTCATGTCGAATCGGATGAAGGGCAGCGCCGGATGGACGATGTCCGGCCGGCCCGTCGGTCCCTCGAGCTGGCGTTCGGCGAGCCGATAGGCGGCACGTGCCGGAGTGGGCTGGCCGGCGGCCGCGAGGGCATGGCCTCGAGCCGCGCTGAACCAGGCTTGTAAGGGGAGCGGCGCGTCCGACTCCGCCGTGCCCGATGCCTGCTCGACGAGCTCCACAGCAGGTACGTACTCACCAAGATCGAGGAGTACGGACGCCTGCTCCACAAGCGCGTACCCGATCAGCGTCGGCGACCGGGCGACGTGGCCCGCCATCTTGGCGGCCTCATAGTGTCGCCATGCGGCCGTTGGCCTGGTCCGATCCAGGCAATGTCGGCCGGCGAGGGTTGCCGCGTCAGCGACAAGCAGGGCTAGCTCTGTTCGGAGCCCGGGCCGCAACGCGTGCAGCAAGGACCGCTCGAGGTAGGACAACTGCGCACGTACAGACTCTTCGGCGGCATTTGCTCCGTGGCGGTGGTCCAATTTGCGCGTGGTCTCGAGTTGGCCGCGAAGCAGTTCCAGCGAGCTCTCGTCGAGTGCGGCCGATGCCGCCAGCTCGGCACGCAGCAGGTCCGCATCGGCACCGAGCGGTTCCCGATCGGTGGGGTCGACCAGCCCCAGCTCCGCTTCGGTGGCGTCGTACAGCTCGCAGAGCAGCGCCCTGTAGTGCCCCTCCGGCAGCGCATGCTGGTTCTCCCAGCGGGAGAGCTGCGTCTTCAAGCTGACCGGAGCCGCCACGGCAATGCCACGCTCCCGGGCGAGGGATGCGATCTCCTCCACGGCCTTGGCCTGTGACCACTCTCGAGCCACCCGAGCCGCGCGCAGTGGAGCACCTGATTGCGTCATGGGGCGAGTATGACCTGGGTCAGCGGCAAAATCAACTGGGTTGACGCAATAGCTAGTCATCATTCATCATGTACTCGTCCGCTCGAAGCACGAGGTGACGGGAGATGGTGATGGCAGATCCGGCAGAGCATCCGTGGTGTGCGGCTGGGATCGGTCTGGGCGCCGTAGGCGGCTACCAGGTCGGCCGGCGGTGGCGCAGGCGTTCGGGTAGGGGGAGCCGGTCCCGATCCACCGGGCCGCCGCCCAGTGCTGGTCGACGGCGGCACGCGAGGGCGAGCGGCGTGGGTGATCGGACCATGAGGGCATGGCCGGGATGGCGATCGAAACGCACGGATCGGATCAGAGAACCGCCGAAGGACTGAGGGGCGCCGGTTCTTGATCGTGTGCGGCCTCTGGATCAGTACCGGTGTTTCAAGGAATGCGAGGTTCGGGAAGGCTCAGGTGAAGTCACCGGCCGAGCGGCGAACGTGCTCGAGCAGTTCGGTCAGCTGGTCCGCTTGGTGGGGTGTCAGACCCACTAAGCCGAACTCGATCTCGGTGAGCGCCTTCGTTGCATCGCCTCGGCGAGCCTCGCCGGTTTCGGTGATGAAGACGATGGTCGCGCGTCGATCGCTGGGGTGCGGGGCCCTGCGGACCAGGTCGTCCGCTTCAAGACGATCGACGATGTTGGTCACGCTGGTGGGGTGCAGTTGGAGCCGTTCCCCCATGACACGCATTGGCAGGCTGCCGCGTCGAGCAAAACTGAGCAGCACGAGTGCTTCGTAGCGGGCGAAGGTGAGGCCGTGCGGTCGCAGCGCCGCGTCGGTCGCGGAAAGCAGGATCTGTTGCACGCGCATCACGCTGGTCACGGCGGCCATGGTCCCAGCGGGACCAATTCGCGCCTCCCACAGCGATGCCGCGCGCGCGATGGGATCGAATGGGAGGGGATCATGCGCCGCCATGGGCATCGACGCTAGCAGCGTCGCTGCCGGTTCGACTCACGGCGATACGGCAGCGTCGGCATCAAGCCGGGTTGCCTGGGTCCGCGTGGTGGGTCCAGTTACGGCAGGGTGTGGACATGCTCATCGCATTCAGTGTGGCGCCTTCGGGTGGCGAGTCGGACAGTGTCGGCGAGGCGGTGGCCGAGGCTGTGCGAGTGGTCCGTGAGTCCGGGCTGCCGAACGAGACAACTTCGATGTTCACCACCATCGAGGCGGAGACGTGGGAGCAAGGAATGGAGGTTGTCAAGCGTGCGGTGGAGGCTGTTCAGACCAGGTCGCGACGGGTGAGTCTCGTCCTGAAGGCCGACATTCGGCCAGGCCATACCGGCCAGCTGGGCGCCAAGGTGCAGCGGGTCAACCAACTGTTGGATGGAGGCTCGTAGCCGCTTGCCGGTCCGTCCACCCTCGGGTCTTTGAACTGGTTGCCGGGACGGGGGTGTGGGCGCGCTACAGGTATGGCGGGGAAGTCAGGCGACAGACAAGGCGGCAGATAGGGCAAAGCCGCCGACCCGGCCGCTGATCGAACTCGATCAGCGGCCGGGTCGACAGCCCCGAGGTGGCGTGGTTGCGCCGGGTGATGCGAGTCAGATGCGGCCTGTTGACTTGAGGAAGAAGAAGGTCGCGCCGATGAGCGCGACGATGCTCGTGCCGAGGCCGATCCGAGAGAGCATCGCGGAACCGGGGCGCAGCATGCCTACGATGCTCACCGCGACACCTACGGCGCCGAGTGCCCAGCCCACGCCGGGAATGAGTCCGCAACTGGCCAGGGCGAGCAGACCGATGATCAGCGCCGCGGTGCCCAATGGGCCATTTTCGACTCGGGCGGTCTTCTTTCGAGCGTCGCTCAGCAGCCGGTCGGCCACCGGGTTGTCCGAGGTCATTCTTGATCCTCTCCAGACGGTCAATCAAGTTCGGCCGGTTCGGCGGCCGACGAATCGGGTGTTGGACGCGCGCGCGTGTCCAGACGGGTTCAACGAGAGCCGATGGATGTTGGTGCTCCGCCAGTTCAGTGATGCCGAGCGTGCGCGGGGCGTGACGGTGCACACCAACGGGGGACGAAAATGCTAGGACTTCCTACTATCTTGGTACCTGTCATCGCACGGAGGCCGGAGGTACCGCTGTGACCGAGAACAACTCGCAAGACGGACGGCAGCGTTGGCAGGAGCGCTATGACGAGGCGGAGCGGGGCGGCAAGCTTCGCGACGCCGACTTCACCACGCTGTCCGGTGTCGAGGTCGACCCGGTCTACGGGCCGAGAGATGGCGAGTCGGTCCCAGACATGGAGCGGATCGGCTGGCCTGGTGAGTTCCCGTTCACCCGCGGCCTGCATGCCAGCGGCTACCGGGGTCGACGGTGGACGGTGCGCCAGTTCGCGGGCTTCGGCAACGCCGAGCAGACCAACAAGCGCTTCCAGGACATCTTGGCCGGCGGGGGTGGTGGCCTCTCGGTGGCGTTCGACATGCCGACCCTGATGGGCCGGGACTCCGACGACCCACGCAGCCTCGGTGAGGTTGGCCACTGCGGCGTAGCGATTGACTCGGCGGCCGACATGGACGTGCTGTTCAAAGACATCCCGCTGGACCAGGTCACCACTTCGATGACGATCTCCGGGCCCGCGGTGCCGATTTTCTGCATGTACCTGGTTGCCGCGCAGCGCCAAGGTGCTGACCTGGCCAAGCTCGACGGCACCCTGCAGACCGACATCTACAAGGAGTACATCGCACAGAAGGAATGGCTTTTCACGCCGGAGCCGCACCTGCGGCTCATCGGGGACCTGATGGAGTACTGCGTCAACGAGATCCCTCGATACAAACCGCTGTCGGTGTCGGGCTACCACATCAGGGAGGCCGGTTCGACCGCCGCGCAGGAACTGGCCTTCACGCTGGCCGACGGCTTCGGTTACGTGGAGCTCGGCAAGTCTCGAGGGCTGGATGTCGACAAGTTCGCCCCGGGACTGAGCTTCTTCTTCGACGCGCACGTCGACTTCTTCGAGGAGATTGCCAAGTTCCGCGCCGCGCGCCGAATCTGGGCCCGCTGGCTGCGCGACGTGTACGGCGCCAAATCGACCAAGGCCCAGCAGTTGCGTTTCCACACGCAGACCGCCGGTGTGTCGCTCACCGCGCAGCAGCCCGACAACAACATCGTCCGCACCGCGCTCGAGGCCCTTTCCGCCGTGCTCGGCGGGACTCAGTCGCTGCACACCAACGCGCTCGACGAGGTGCTGGCCCTGCCCAGCGACCGCGCGGCGCAGATCGCCCTGCGTACGCAGCACGTGATCGCTGAGGAGACAGGCGTCACGAACGTGGCCGACCCGCTCGGCGGATCCTGGTACGTGGAGGCGTTGACCGACAAGATCGAGGAAGAGGCCGAGCGCATCTTCGAGCGGATCAAGGACCTGGCTCGGCTCGAGGTCCCGTCCGGTGAGTACCCGGTTGGGCAGATGACCTCCGGCATCCTGCGCGGGATCGAGGACGGCTGGTTCACCGGGGAGACCGCCGACTCGGCCTTCATCTACCAGCAGGCGGTGGAGAAAGGCGACAAGAAGGTGGTCGGCGTCAATGCGCACACCGCGACCGACGCCGATGAGCTCGAGGTCCTCCGGATCAGCCACCAGGTCGAGCTGGACCAGCGGGATCTGTTGGCGAACAGACGTGCCGAGCGGGACGATGCCGAGGTCACCAAGCGGCTGGAGGCTCTGGTCGAGGCGTCGAAGGGGACCGGCAACCTGGTTGGCCCGATACTCGAGGCCTGTCGAGCCGAGGCGACCCTCGGCGAGATCTGCGGCGTGCTCAAGCAGGAGTGGGGCGAATACCGTGAGCCTGCTCGATTCTGATCAGGTCCAGCTCGGGCGGAGGATGTGGCAGGCGCTCGAGCCGTACCACGCCGTGACCTACTTCGCGCCCGAGTCCCGCGAGGCGACCACAGAGCTGGGTGCCAAGGGCGGTTGGATGAGCTACTTCGCACTGCGCGCCGCGCCGTTGGGCGCTGTGCCCGCCGAGGTGGTCACCGCGACGTTCTACAACTTCCACCCGAGCAGGGTCGCGCGGGCGATCCCGGCGGCCTGGCAGGCCGCCGCTCCGGCCCGTTATCTCGCCGCCAGGACCGACAGCGTGGATACCGCCCTGCGTCGGCTGCTCGGACCCGCCATCGAGGCGCCCGAGCTCGCGGAGGCAGCGGAGCTGGCGCGGGAGGCTGCCCTGATGGCTCCGACGTGCGGGCGGGCGATGGCGGCGGCCAACATGGCGCTCGAATGGCCGAGCGAGCCGCACCTGGTGCTCTGGCACGGGCAGACAGTGCTACGCGAGTCGCGGGGAGACGGGCACGTGGCGGCATTGGTCACGGCGGCCCTCGATCCGTGCGAGACGCTCGTGATGTTCGCGGCGGAGGGGAGAGCCGGTGTCCAGACCCTGCGCGATGGCCGAGGCTGGTCGGTGGATGAATGGACCGCGGCCGAGGAGCGACTGCTTGGACGGGGTCTGTTGGATGCCGGTGCAGAGTTGACAGACGACGGCCTCGACCTGCGCCGGTGGGTGGAGGAGCGCACCGACCTAGCCGCCGCGCCGTCCTGGCAGGCGTTGGGTCAGCGGCGTTGTGAGCGGCTGGCGGAGCTGGTTGGCCCGTACGTTGACCTGATCATCGAGAATGGCGGCTTCGCGGCGGACAACCCGATGGGGCTGGCCCCGCTGAAGCGCTGAACGGGCCCGGAGCCGGACGGGTTCAGCATGGTGTAGATGTGCGTGCCAGGATAGTGGCGTGTCTCGACCTGATCCACGAAAGACCGCGATTGTAAGCTCGGCGATGGCCGGTGCTGTCGATCTGTCCACGTTGCGTGAGCGCGCCGACGCGGCTCGCACCTCTGGCACCGCACGATCCGGGCCCAACGGCGCCAACGGGCGCGCCGAGGGCGACGCGAAGGCCGGTACCTGGGTCATTGACGTCACTGAAGAGAACTTTCAGGCCGAGGTGCTTGAGCGCTCGCTGGAAGTTCCCGTCGTGGTTGACCTGTGGGCCACCTGGTGCGAGCCGTGCAAGCAGCTCTCGCCGGTGCTGGAACGTCTGGCCGTGCAGGGGCGGGGCACCTGGATTCTGGCCAAGGTCGACGTCGACGCGAACCCGCGCATCGGCGAGGCCTTCGGTGTCCAGTCGATCCCCATGGTCATCGCGGTGGCCGGCGGGCAGCCGGTGACCGGGTTCAACGGCGTCCGCTCCGAGCCCGAAGTCCGGCAGTTCGTCGAGTCACTGATAAGCCAACTGCGCGACCAGCTGCCCGGGATAGCCGCGGCCGAAGCGGCTGACGCTCCGGCCGAGATCGAGGAACCGCCCGAGGACCCGCGCTTCACCGAGGCGGAAGAGGCTCTGGAGCGTGGCGACTACCCGGCCGCGGAGGCGGCTTACCAGCGCATCCTGAACGCCGAGCCGGCCAACGAACAGGCCAGCGCCGCGCTGGCTCAGGTCCGGTTCTTGGCCCGCGCCGAGTCGACCGACCCCGCTGCCATCGCGCGGGCGGACGCCGAGCCGGACAATGTGGACGCGCAGCTCGAGGCGGCCGATGCGGAGGTGGCCAGCGAGCGGGTGGCGGCGGCGTTCGCCCGGTTGGTCGCGACCGTCGGCCGAACCAGCGGGGAGGAGCGCGACCGTGTCCGGGCACACCTGGTCGGGTTGTTCGAGCTGTTCGCGCCGGACGACGGTGAGGTCATGGCGGCCCGTCGAGCACTGGCGCGGGTGTTGTTCTGATCTCACCGGTGACGACCGGGTAAGTCCCGTCAAGCCCGCCAGAATCCGTGCGCCCGTCAGAGCCCGCAGCCGTCGGAGCCTTTCAACACGCCGGTGCGGAACTGTTGTATCCGGTCGAAGCCCAGGTCGCCGGCCGGGGCCGTGCCGGTTATGTCGCGCGCCGCGAAGTCGTGGTCCAGTAGCTCGTCGACCGCCTCGTCGATGTCGCCCGGTGACAGCCCGAAGCCGGTCTTGCCGTCGAAAACAGCGCGGGTGTAGGCACCGGTGAGGCACAATGCGGTGTGCGCGGCGTCGGGGCCGCGCAGCGGTCGGCCCACCGCGGCGAGCGCGGCCAGCGCGTACCTGCTCACCACCACCGCGCCGCTGGCGTAGTCGCCGATGGAGTCGTGCTCGACGCGCAGCTGGGTAGCGGACATCGAGAGCGTGTTGCTGCTGGGACAGAACGCCGCCGGGCCCTGCCGCGCGGTGTTCGCCCCTGCGCAGCCACGGTCGCCGTCCACCTGCAGCGAGGGCGCTTGCCAGTGGCGGCCTCGAGACGTCACGAGCTGCCCGAACCAGGCGCCGGCGTTGTCGCTGAGGAAACGCACCAGGTCGTCCAGCGGGAGGTTTCCACCGGCCACCTCGTCGCTGAACGACGAGTAGCCGCGCTGGGTGAATACCTGGTTCTGCACGGTCATCGCCGCGCAGGTGGTCGGCCCGTTGAGATAGCCGTCGGTGAACGCGGACGCCCGGTCGAACCCATCACCGTGTGCCTTGTCCGGCAGCACCCTGCCCAGGCTGATCGGGTCACGCAGGCTCAGCAGCGCCCGAAGCCCCCGGTCGCGTTCGGCCACGCTGAGGGACACTTTCGGCAGCCGGCCGTCCACCGCCGCGCGCATGACCGAACCGGCGAAACAGTCGGCCATGCCTTCCAGAAGGATGGTCGGGTACTGTTCCTTCTCGATCACCTGTGTGGTGGCGTCGATGCCGATGCGGTTCTGCACCGCGTGGCCCATCTCGTGCGCCAGCGCCACCAGCACCGCGCCAGGGCCGTAGCTGTTGACCAGCCGGGGGATCAGCGTGACGCGGTCCCAGGCCATGATGTCGCGCTCCGGGCAGTACAGTGCCTGGTCACGCAGGTCCGGGGTCTGCCGCACACAGGGCACGGTGGCGTGCGGGTCTTTCGGGTCGACCGCGAAATAACCGTGGATGTTGATCCAGGGACGGCGGAAGTCGCGGGGGAAGGCATCTCGCCAGAAGCCCTCGGTCCCGACCACCAGGTCGGCCGCGAGCCGGTCGTCCGGCGAGCCCGTGCCGCCCTGCACAGTCGCCCTCGGTCCTTGGTCCAGTACCGGTGGCGCGGCGGCCGGCTCGCCGTCCACCGACCGGGTGCAGCCGGCGAGAAGCAGGCCCACGACGGTGAGCAGCGCAACAGCGACCCGCTCCCCGGCCGTGCGACGGCGGGAAGCGGCGCCATCTAGGGACGCTGACACGCCGATATTCTGCGGCACCGGGTCGGTGATCGGGCGGAGGGCACGGTGTTGGCTACCGTGGCGATGGTCCGCCGTTCGCGGCACCTGGGCAGCCTGGTCATGCTGCGCAACGCCAGGCAGCGCCCGGTGCACGGGTCGGCAGGGAGCGGGGTGAGCCGAGCGTCGGGTCAAGTGGAGTCGAGCGGGTAGCCCCGGCTACCGTCACGGCGTGTTCCAGCTCGTCCGGCCCCGACCGCTCACCGGTGCATTCACCGTCCTCTTGACTGCTCTCGCCGCTGGCACCGCCGCCTGGTTGTTCGTGCGCTACCCCGGACTGCTGGTCAGCCGAGTGGCGAACGCGGACCCGAAGGGCCACGTCGACTACGAGACGTTCTGGCGCTCGACAGTCGCGCTGATACACGGCGCGGACGTCTACCACACCGGCTCGGTGCTCTCGAACCTGAACCCACCCGCGCTGTGTCTGCTGCTGGCCCCGTTCGGCCTGGTCCCGGTCATGCTGAGCTATTGGCTCTTCACCGCGTTGACCGTGCTGCTGGTCACCACCTCGGTACTGTTGGCGGCGCGCGAACTGCGCCTCGGCGCTGCCGCAGCCGTGTTCGGGGTGCTCACCCTCTGGGCCTGTTCCCCGCTGCACGGCACTCTGATGCTCGGCCAGATCTATGGTCTGCTGATGGCCGGGTTGACCGCCGCGTGGCTGGCTCAGCGCTGGGGGCGGCCCGGGTGGTCCGCCGTCCTGGTCGCGTTGGTGGTGACGCTCAAGCCGTCCCTGGCGCCGTTGCTGTTGATACCACTGGTGCAGCGGCGTTGGTCGGCGCTGTGCACCGGGCTGGCCGCCTCGGCCGCGTTCAGCCTGGCCGGGGTGGCGGTCGCCGGGCCGGCCAGTGCGTGGGAGTGGCTGGCGCTGGCCACCGGCACGCCGGCGCCGGAAGTGGACGCGAACGCCTCGCTGCCCGGCCTGGTGGCCCGCCTTGGCGGGCCAGCCGCGGTCGGTTGGCTGGTCACCGTCGTGGTGCTGGCCGGCTCGCTGTGGTGGGTTCGCCGGGCCCCGGACGCCGGGCGGCCCCCGGACGCCGGGCGGGTTCCGCGAGGATCGGTGCGGCCGGGGGACGCGGTGCTGTTCGCGGTCACCGCCGGGTGCCTGCTGGCCTCGCCGATCGCCTGGCTGAACTACTCGGTGATGCTCTGGCCCGGCGCGCTGGTGCTGCTGCGCGCCGGGCGCTGGCGGGTGGCGGTGCCGCTGCTGGTGGCGTCGATCATCCCGGTGGCGTGGAGCAACCTGTGGCAGGCCGCTCCGCACACGCCGGTCGCGCTGGCCGGCAGGTCGCTGTACTGCGTGATCCTGCTCGGTTTCTGGCTCGCGCTGCTGGCCTACGCGCGCCCGCGCCGGGACCGCTTCGAGGCGGCCGGCGGCTTGGCCGCCGAGGGCACGGTTGCCTCGGCTTCGTCGGCTACCGGCTCGGTGGCCGACAGCGACTCGGTGACCGACTCGGCGAGTGGCTCAGGGCTCACGGACCCGGAGAGCGTGTCCTCCTCCACCACGTCGCGCTGACCGAGCAGCCACAGCACCCCGGCCGGCGGGATGCGCAGCGTCGCCGAGGCCGGGCGGCCGTGCCAGGGCGTCTCGGTGGCCGTCGCGGCGCCGAGGTTGCCCACTCCGGAACCGCCGTAGGCCTGCGAGTCGGTGTTGATCAGCTCGTGCCACTGGCCGGCGAACGGCAGGCCGATGCGGTAGTTCTCGTGCGGGTGGCCGGAGAAGTTCGCGACGCAGGCGACAACCGAGCCGTCGTTGCCCCAGCGCAGGAAGGAGAACACGTTGCCGCCCGCGTCGTTGGCGTCGATCCAGGAGAAGCCCTCCGGCGCGCTGTCCTGGCTGTACATCGCCGGGTGGTCCCGGTAGGCCCGGTTCAGGTCACCGACCAGGTGCTGGATGCCGGCGTGCAGCGGGTTGTCCAGCAGCTCCCAGTCCAGCGAGCGGCTCTCCGACCACTCCCGCTCCTGGCCCAGCTCGCTGCCCATGAACAGCAGCTGCTTGCCGGGGTGCGCCCACATGTAGGCCAGCAGCGCACGGAGGTTGGCCGCCTTGTTCCAGTCGTCGCCGGGCATCCGGGTCCAGAGCGAGCCTTTGCCGTGCACTACCTCGTCATGGCTGATCGGAAGCACGAAGTTCTCCGTGTAGGCGTACACCATGGAGAAGGTCATCTCGTTGTGGTGGTAGCCGCGGTAGACCGGGTCCCGGCCCGCGTAGTGCAGCGTGTCGTGCATCCAGCCCATGTTCCACTTGAAGCCGAAGCCGAGGCCGCCCAGGTGCGTGGGGCGGGTGACACCGGGCCACGAGGTGGACTCCTCGGCGATGGTGACCACGCCGGGGTGCTCCCGGTAGACGGTGGCGTTCATCTCCTGCAGGAAGGACACGGCCTCCAGGTTCTCCCGACCGCCGTAGATGTTCGGCTCCCAGCCGCCCTCTTCGCGGGAGTAGTCCAGGTAGAGCATCGAGGCGACCGCATCCACCCGCAGGCCGTCGATGTGGAACTCGTCGAGCCAGTACAGCGCGTTCGCGACCAGGAAGTTGCGCACCTCCTTGCGGCCGAAGTCGAACACGTAGGTCCCCCAGTCCAGCTGCTCGCCCCGCCGGGGGTCGGGGTGCTCGTAGAGCGGCGTGCCGTCGAACCGGGCCAGCGCCCACTCGTCCTTGGGGAAGTGCGCCGGCACCCAGTCGACGATCACGCCGTAGCCGGCCTGGTGCAGCGTGTCCACCAGGTAGCGGAAGTCGTCCGGGCTGCCGAACCGGGCGGTCGGCGCGTAGTAGGAGCTGACCTGGTAGCCCCATGAGCCACCGAACGGGTGCTCGGCGACCGGCAGCAGCTCGACGTGGGTGAAACCGGTGCGGTCCAGGTAGCCGACCAGTTCGGCGGCAAGGTCCCGGTAGCTCAGGCCCTGGCGCCACGAACCGAGGTGCACCTCGTAGACGCTCATCGGTTCGGAAACCGGGGTGGCGCGCTCCCGGCGCTTCAGCCAGTCCGCATCGCCCCAGCCGTAGGACGAGCTGGTGACCACCGAGGCGGTGGCCGGCGGCACCTCGGCAGCGAACGCCATCGGGTCGGCCTTCTCGTGCCAGCGGCCGTCGTTGCCAAGGACGCGGAACTTGTACCGGGTGCCCGGCCCGATCCCGGGCACGAAGACCTCCCAGACACCGGAGGTACCCAGCGAGCGCATCGGCTGGCCCATGCCGTTCCAGCCGTCGAAGTCGCCGCACACCCGCACACCCTTCGCGGTCGGCGCCCACACCGCGAACGAGGTGCCGGTCACCGCGCCGCCGGGGGTGTCGTACTCGCGGACGTGTGCGCCGAGCACCGCCCACAGCCGCTCGTGCCGGCCCTCCCCGATCAGGTGCAGGTCGACCTCACCGAGGGTGGGCAGCCACCGGTACGGATCGTCGACCTGCTGGGTGTGCTCGCCGTAGTGCACCACCAACCGGTAGTCGGCGGACTCGTGCGGCAGTTGGGCGGAGAACAGCCCGGCGTCGTGTATCCGGTGCAGCTGGTAGCTGTCCGAGCCGAACACGACTTCCACCGCGTCCGCGCCCGGCTTGAGCACCCGGATGACGGTGCCGTCGGCGCAGGGGTGGTTGCCCAGCACCGAATGCGGGTCGTGGTGCTCCCCGACGATCAGCAGGTTCATCTCGGCAAGGGCGGGCGATGCTGTGGGCAAGGTGGTCACGTCAGACACGATATCGAGCCTATTGGCCCGCCATGACCGATGCAGTACCTGGCGGCCGGTGTCTCCGTTGATCCGTTGCCCAGCGTGTCCAGCGCGACCAGTGGTTCCCTTGGGGGTCGCGTACGTGCGCGGGGTTCTGTCGGTGCGGCTCGGTAGCCTGCAAAACGATCGGAGGTGATGAGGTGCTCGCGCTACACGGTCTGTGGTCGCGCACGCGGGGTCTGCTGTTCTGGGCGGAGGACAGCGACCGGCCGACGCGCAGCTCCAGCCTCGCCACCCGCTCGGCCCGGCCGCACCCGTTCGCGTTGCCCGCCGAGCGACTCGCCGACATCCATCCGGGCAAGCCCGGTGTCGCCACCTTGCTGTTGCCTTCCTACCGGCCAGCGCCGCTCGACTCCCCGGAGCTGACCAGGGTGGTGCCGCGTCGAGGGTCCCGGGGCGAGCCGAGCCTGCTGGCCTGGTCGGTGCCCACGGTGACGGTGGATCCGGCCGAGCTGGGCGACCCGGCGGAGCAGGTGCGCTACGGGGCCTCGGTGGTCTTCCTGCGCGCGGTCGTCGAGTTCGCCGAGGAGCTGGCGGCGCGCGGCCGGGTGGCGCCCGGCCTGGCGGGTCACATCGGCGGGGAAGGGCGGCGCGCGGTGTGGCGGCCGGTGTTCACCGGGCCGGACGCGGTGGCGCGCCACGGTCTGGTCGCCGCGATGCCACCGGTGGTGCGCGCCGAGCAGGCCGGTCCGCCCGGGGTGGCCGCGCTCACCGGCACGGCCGGTCAGGAGCCGGGCGAGCTGCTCACCGATGCGCTGGCCGCCCTGGTCGACCGCGCCGTGCGGGACCGGTTGA
>DASYBQ010000091.1:0-28550 GCA_036500625.1 Pseudonocardia sp.
ACCTGATCACCAACCCGGCGCTGGACCCGGTCAGCCGGATGCCGGAGTTCAAAGTCTGCGCGGTTCGTATCGAACCGGCCTGACCTTCGTGGCCCGGCGGCAAGGTCGTGCCGCTGAACGGTCACTCGGCGCTCGATCGCAATCGGGCATCACCGCGGGTAGAAACGGTCAGATGAATCGTCCGGTCATGATGTCGAGTAGAGTCGTCGGCACCGAGGGGATCAACAGGTTTGCTGTGTGTCAGCGCGTTTGACGACGTGCGCGACCCCGGACAGCCGGGGTCACGAAATGGCTTCGCCTCGGCGCCGCCGATGACATCGAGTAGTTCGCCGGCAAGGGGCTTGGCGACCGCGACGGTACCGACGGAAGCAGACGTGTGCGGCGTACCGTCGATATCGATGACCACCGCGCCTGCCTCACGGGCGATAACGACGCCCGCGCTGGTGTCCCACGGCTTGTTCGCAAACATCACCGAGGCGTCCAGCTTGCCCTCGGCAACCCACGCGAGGTCGATCGCGGCGGAGCCGAGCATGCGAATACGCTGGACCCGTTGGGCGAGTTGGCTGGTCAGTGCCATCCGCACCCGGTTCTTTTCAGTAGCTTGCGCGCCTACGGCGTAGTCGCCTATCGCTATGATTGCCTCATCCAGTCCTCTCGGAACGCGTGATGTGATCCTCTTGCCATCACGATATGCTCCCTGTTTTTTGATGGCGGTGTACCTCGCTCCGAGGAACGGCAGGTCGATTACCCCGAGTACAGGCTCACCCGAGGCGACCAGCCCGAGCGTGGCGCACAGCGGAATACCGTGCACGAAGTTCGCGGTGCCGTCGATCGGGTCGAGAGACCAGCTGAGCTCGCTCGACTGATCTCCGGATTTCCCCTCTTCTTCGCCGAGGAAGCCGAATCCGGGTGTCCGGCGGGACAACAGCTCCCGCACAGCATGTTCAACGGCGAGGTCGACTTCGGACACCATGTCCCGGTCGTCCTTCTCCTGGACGGCACCGGGCAGTCGGCGGCGAACTAGTTCGGTAGCGAGGCTCACTGCCTCCACCGCGACCCCCAGCAGCTCAGAGAACTCCGTCACAAGGGTTTGCTCCGCTCCCACAGCGAGGTGAAGACCTGACTGAATACTTCATACAAGCCATCGTCGGACTTGCGTTCCATGACGAAGGTCGGAGAGTCGACTCCCCGAGTGTCGGGTAGATACGGCTGCATAACGCATCTACGCCCATCTACCAGCATGATGTTGAACCGCACAGTTTCATCATACTTCCGCAACTCCACCTGATGGGATGATGTCACTTCGAGATGCGAGTATGCTCGCTTCAGAATGTTGATATTTGCGGCGTGATATGCGAGAGGTGACCGTCCTCGTGGCCTTCCTCGGAGTTTCGGACTTTAATGGCCTCGCCGGCAGGGTCCAGGAATAGTACCCGCACATCAGCACGCTCGAAAAGTGATTTCAGCTTGGCGCCAGGGTATTGTTGGCAGAGTAGGTTTCATGACAGGCCGACAGCATGGACGCTCGTCGCCTCGTCAAGGAGCACATGCGGCGGAAGTTCATGCGCGAAATCGGAACGACTCGGATAAACGGCTGAAACGTCGCAGAGGTTGCAACTGTTCGTACGTTGCCGGTAGGGTCCGACAACGCCGTTTCGGCATCTTCCTCACTCCATGGTCCGAACAGGGCAGTGACCGTCCAGCCGGGAAAGATTTTCTCGAGGACTCGGCAGTGTGCGGGGTGCGGAAGTCCTTGGATCCCACCGGCCAGCCAGCGGTAGAAAGTGGCCTTACTCGGGCCACTGCCCACCAGTGCGCGATCGACGGATCGAGCAACCCTGTCGTACTCGCGGCAGAACGCGCGGTGCTCCTGCAAGTGTCGCTGTCGAAGGAGCGCCTTCAACGCTGTCGGCTCGTTGCTCACTTGCTCTCCGTCTCGATCGGTGATCTAGAGCCTATCAACCGGGAAGACTAGACGGGACCGAATGGGCGACGAACGGCGAAGATGAGACATTCAGGATGCACTCGTAAGACACGAGATACCTGAAGATCACACAGCATGACTTCAGGACAAACGGCGACGCCCGGCCGCCCACGAACCTCGGCCGCTGGGTCACTGGGCCGGGTGGCCGTAGCGCTGTGCACGACGTGGGTCGGAAGGCATCGCCGGCACCGTCGAATCTCACAGGATCCGCTCATCCTCGGACCCGGCCGAACCAGGTTTCCGCGTCGCCGGCCCGCGACTGCGCTCCCTGCTCGACACCAGCGCCCGGTCTCCGGCGGTCGGCGTGGCTGCCTGAGCTTCTTACTCTGGCCACTGAGCCCTACTACCAGGACCGGCGGTGCGGCAAACGAAAATGGCGGTGCTCGGGCGGGCGATTCGGCCGGTCATCTGGTCGGCGCTGTATTGCGCCTCGGCGTGGCGACGTCGGCGCCGGTGGGCGCCCGGGATTGGAGTCTGGTGTGAGTGGCGATACCAGTGCGTACCGCGTCGTGTTCTACTGCGATGTCGGCGACCAAGCGCGGGCCGAGCGGCCCGCTGTGTTGCAAACCCACGAGCACACCCCAATCAATGCCAAGACGACGATCCAGGTCGCCGCTGAGAACGCGCACGTCGAAGCGTTTCGGCGGCTCATCGCCGAGCTCCCGGACCGCCGCCGGACGCCCCGGACCCCGTGATGGCCGCGAGCCTGATCTACCGCGCCTGGTACGGCGCCACCCATGCGCTGCTGCATCATGAAGCTGAGGACGTCGACCGACCGGCCGACGAGCTCATTGCCGAGGTGACCGACTTCGTATATCGCTACCTACGCACCGAGCTCTGACTTTGTGCGCTGATTGCCGGCATCCGCGCGGGTCAAAGGGCCGCGTTGGCGATGCGCCAGTGCCGCGCCCGCTCGTATTGCCGGCTGAGGTGCGTGCACGCCCCGTCCGTGCGCAGCAGCTCCTCGGGTGTGCCGGTCTCAACCACGTGGCCGCCGTCGAGCGAGACCACGTGATCGGCCGCGGCCAGGGTGGCGGGACGGTGGGCGATCACGATCACCGTGCGGTCGGGATCATCGCCGAGGCGGCATCCGGGGCGGACGCCGTTGCGCTGGGCAACCGGGCGTGGTTGGTGCGGGAGCGAGTCACGACATTGCTGGTCGTGGCCAGTCCACTGGTAGCGATCATGAGCTTCGTGCGCGACCCGCTCGCGGCTGAAACGCGGGTCACTCGGGGGTATCACCGCAGGTAGAAGCGGCAAGTGAAGGCAGCGTTACCTCGCTGTCATGCTGTGCACCGCGAACGTAACGCGGGCTTCCTAGCGTGGGTGCGTGACTCGTCGTGTCGTTGTGGTCGGCCATGGGATGGTCGGGGCCCGGTTCGCGGAAGAGGTGCGCCGGCGTGACCGGCACGGCGACAGGGTCCAGCTCACCGTGTTCGGTGCGGAGATGCACGACGCCTACAACCGGGTGCTGCTCTCCACCGTGCTGGCCGGCGGTTTGACCGCCGACTCGGTCCGCCTGCGGGGTGCGGACTGGGCGGCCGAGCACCGGGTACGGGTGCGCGGCGGCGTCAGCGTGACCGAGATCGACCGCGCGGCGCGCCGGGTGCGGTGCTCGGACAGTAGTAGCGAGCCGTATGACGAGCTGGTGCTGGCCACCGGCAGCCGGGCGTGGGTGCCGCCGATCGATGGGCTGATGGCCGAGGACGGAGCGAGCCTGGCCGAGGGTGTCGCGGTGTTCCGGGACATGGACGACTGCGCGCGGATCCTCCGGTTTGCCCAGCCGGGCGCCAGGATCGCGGTGCTCGGCGGCGGGCTGCTCGGGCTGGAGGCCTCGCGGGGGCTGGTCGGACGCGGCGTGCGGGTCAGTGTGCTGCACCCGGTCAGCCACCTGATGGAGCGCCAGCTGGACGCGGGTGCCGGTGCCGTGCTGAGCGGCACGCTGCGCCGGCTGGGTGTGGACGTGCGGCTCGGGGTGACGGCCAAGCGCTGGAGCCCGGAGCGGGGTCTGGAGTGCGATGACGGCTCGGTGGCATCGGTGGACGCGGTGGTGGTCGCCGCCGGGGTGCGCCAGGACACCGGGCTTGCCGAGCGCGCCGGCATCACGGTCGACCGGGGAGTGCTGGTGGACGACCGGATGTGCACCTCGGACGACCGGGTGCACGCGATCGGCGACTGTGTGCGCCATCCGGGCACGGTGTCCGGTCTGGTGCAGCCGGGCTACGAGCAGGCCGAGGTGCTCGCCGACGTGCTGACCGGTACCGACCCGTCCGCCAGGTACCGGGGCACCCCGGTGGTGACGCGGCTGAAGGCACGCGACATCGACCTGGCCGCGGTGGGTGACGCGCTCGCCGAGGACCCGGGGGACGGGTCCGTCGAGGTGCTGCGCCTTGAGGACGCGTACCGGGGCCGCTACGCGAAGATCGTGCTGCGCGGCGACCGGCTGGTTGGCGCGATCATGCTGGGCGTGCCGGACGCGGCCGCGTCGGCTATCCAGCTCTACGACAGCGGGTCGGCCGCGCCGTCCGACCGGCTGGCCCTGCTACTGGGCCGAACGCTGCCCCCTGAGCAGCTCTCCCGGGGCGGCGGCCCGGTGTCGCCGGCCCAGCTGCCGTCGACGGCGGTGATCTGCCGGTGCAACACGGTCAGCAAGGGACGCCTGGTCGCCGCGTGGCGGGTAGGCGCCACCGACCCGGCCGCGCTGAGCCGTGCCACCCGGGCCGGCACCGGCTGCGGCAGCTGCCAGCAGGCGGTGGCCGGCATCTGCGCCTGGCTCAACGAGACCGAACCGTCCCAGGAGGGAGCCGCATGAACACACCGAGGACACTGGTGGTCGTCGGTCACGGCATGGTCGGGCACCGGCTGGTGGAGGCGATGCGCGCGCGGGACGCGGGCGACCAGTGGCGGATCGTCGTGCTGGGCGGCGAGACCAGGGCGGCCTACGACCGGGTGGCGCTGTCCAGCTACTTCGAAGGTGTGGACGCCGGCGAGCTGAGTCTGGTCAGCGACGACCTGCACACCGACCCGCTGGTCGATCTGCGGCTGGGCGAACAGGTCGAGCACATCGAAGTCGAGGCCCAGACGGTCCGTACCGCCGCCGGCCACACCACCCACTACGACGCGCTGGTGCTGGCCACCGGCTCCTACCCGTTCGTACCCCCGGTGCCCGGCCATGACCTGCCGGGCTGTTTCGTCTACCGCACGCTCGACGACCTGGACGCGATCAAGGCCGCCGCCGAGGAGGCGGTGGCGCGCGCCGGTGCCGGTAGGCGCTCCGGCGTGGTGATCGGCGGCGGGCTGCTCGGCCTGGAGGCCGCCCGTGCGCTGCGGCTGCTTGGACTGTCCCCGCAGGTCGTGGAGATCGCGCCTCGGCTGATGCCGGTGCAGGTGGACGAGGGCGGCGGCGCGCTGCTGCGTCGGCTGGTGGCGCAGCTGGGTGTGGCGGCACGCTGCGGGGTGTCCGTGCAGGGCATCAAGCGGCACGGCGACCGGCTGGTCACCGCCCTTTCCGACGGCGTCGAGCTGGATGCCGACGTAGTGGTGTTCTCCGCCGGCATCCGCCCGCAGGACAGCCTGGCCCGGGGCATCGGCCTTCCGGTCGGTGAGCGCGGCGGGGTGCTGGTCAACTCCCAGTGCCGGACCGTCGACGAGCGGATTTACGCCATCGGCGAGTGCGCGGCGGTGTCCGGGCGGACCTACGGGCTGGTCGCGCCGGGTTACGCGATGGCCGAGGTGGTGGCCGACCGGCTGCTCGGCGGGTCCGCCACGATCGGCGCGGCCGACCTGGACACCTCGACCAAGCTCAAGCTGCTCGGCGTGGACGTGGCCAGCTTCGGCGACGCGCACGCCGGCGGCGAGGGCGCGCTGGAGGTGGTGGTCAACGACCCGGTGGCCGGCTCGTACCAGAAGCTGGTGGTGTCCGATGACGCGAAGACGCTGCTCGGCGGGGTGCTGGTGGGTGACGCGTCGCGCTACGACACGCTGCGGCCGCTGGTCGGTCAGCCGCTGCCGGCCGACCCGGTGGCGCTGATCGCCCCAGGCGGGTTTGAGGTCGGCGCCGACTCGCTGCCCGACTCCGCGCAGATCTGTTCCTGCAACGCGGTGACCAAGGGCGCACTGGACGGGGCGATCGCGGACGGCGCGCACGACGTGCCCACGCTCAAGGCGTGCACCAGGGCCGGCACCAGCTGCGGGTCCTGTGTACCGACGCTCAAGAAGCTGCTGGCCGGCGCGGGTGTCGAGGTCTCCACCGCGCTGTGCGAGCACTTCACGCACAGCCGCCAGGAGCTGTTCCAGATCGCCGCCAGCACCAACATCAGGACGTTCTCCGAGCTGGTCGCCCAGCACGGCACCGGTCGCGGCTGCGACATCTGCAAGCCGGCGGTGGCCTCCATCCTGGCCTCGCTGGGCCGTGCCGGCCATATTCTCGACGGCGAACAGGCCACCCTGCAGGACACCAACGACCACTTCCTGGCGAACCTGCAGCGCAACGGCAGCTACTCGGTGGTGCCCCGCATCCCCGGCGGCGAGGTCACCCCGGAGAAGCTGATCGTGATCGGCGAGGTGGCCAGGGACTTCGGGCTCTACACCAAGATCACCGGCGGCCAGCGGATCGACATGTTCGGCGCCAGGGTAGAGCAGCTGCCGGCGATCTGGCGGCGGCTGGTGGATGCCGGGTTCGAGTCCGGGCACGCCTACGGCAAGGCGCTGCGCACGGTGAAGTCGTGCGTGGGCACCGACTGGTGCCGCTACGGGGTGCAGGACTCGGTGAGCCTGGCCGTGGCGCTGGAGCTGCGCTACCGAGGGCTGCGCAGCCCGCACAAGGTCAAGTCCGGAGTGTCCGGCTGTGCGCGCGAGTGCGCGGAGGCGCGGAGCAAGGACTTCGGGGTGATCGCCACCGAGACCGGCTGGAACCTCTACGTCGGCGGCAACGGCGGGTTCACCCCCCGGCACGCCGAGCTGCTGGCCACCGACCTGGACACCGACACGCTGGTGCGCACCATCGACCGGTTCCTGATGTTCTATGTGCGTACCGCCGACCGGCTGCAACGCACCGCGCCGTGGATCGAGGCACTGGCCTCGGAGTCGCCGGAGCAGACCGGGCTGGACCACCTGAGGGAGGTCATCATGGAGGACAAGCTGGGCATCTGCGCCGAGCTGGATGCGGCGATGGCGGCCCACGTGGACAGCTACGCCGACGAGTGGCGCGGCGTGCTGGAGGACCCGGAGAAGCTGTCCCGGTTCACCTCGTTCGTCAACGCCCCGGACGTGCCGGACCCGAGCATCGAGTTCGTCGACCGGCGAGGCCAGCAGGTGCCGGTCGGGTACGACCGGGGCAGCCAGCCGGTGCTGATCGCCGGCCCGAGCCTGCAGGTGGCGCGATGACCGACCTGGCCAGCGAGCCGGTGGCGGCCGGTCGGTGGCGCGGGGCGGAGCGGCGCTGGGAGACGGTCTGCCGGCTGGAGCGGTTACAGTCGGGCAGGGGGGTGGCCGCGTTGCTGGGGGCCACCCAGGTGGCGTTGTTCCGCATGGACGACGAGGACGGAATCCGGGTGTACGCGATCGACAACGTAGATCCGTGCAGCGGTGCCGCCGTACTTTCCCGAGGCATCGTGGGGGACCGGGGCGGCGAACCGGTTGTCGCCTCACCCATCTACAAGCAGTCGTTCAGCCTGCTCACCGGGCAGTGTCTGGACGAGCAGGACAAGGGGGTCGCGGTGTACCAGGTACGGGACCTCGATGGTTACGTGCAGGTCGAGCTGCCATGACCGCGGCCAGGAACACACTGCGCAGTGTGCGCGGCGACGCGGCCCCGGTCGCGCCGCTGGCCGGCTTCACCGTCGGGGTCACCGCCGCCCGCCGGGCCGACGAGCTGAGCGCACTGCTGGAGCGGCGCGGCGCGATGGTCACGCAAGCTCCGGCGTTGCGCATCGTGCCGCTGCCCGACGACACCGAGCTGGAGTCCGCCACCCGGTCCCTGCTGGCCACCCCGCCCGACCTCGCGGTGGCCACTACCGGCATCGGCTTCCGGGGTTGGATGGAGGCGGCCGACGGTTGGGGCGTCGGTGAGGAGCTGCTGGACACGCTGCGGTTGGCCACCGTGTTGTGCCGCGGGCCCAAGGCACGGGGCGCGGTGCGGGCGGCCGGCCTTGTTGATGCCTGGTCGCCGCCGTCCGAGTCGTCCGCCGAGGTGTTGGAGCACCTGTTGCAGACCGGCGTGGAAGGCAAGCGGATCGCGGTGCAGCTGCACGGCGAGCCGCTGCCGGACGTGGTGGAGGCGCTGCGCTGCGCCGGCGCCGACGTGGTCGAAATCCCGGTATACCGCTGGGTCGCGCCGGTGGACATCGCCCCGTTGGACCGGCTCACCGACGCGGTGGTTGCCGGCACGGTCGACGCACTGACCTTCACCAGCGCACCGGCGGCGGCGAGCCTGCTGGCGAGGGCCGCCGAGCGCGGCCTGGAGTCACGACTGGTCGAGGCGCTGCGCGGGCCGATGCTGGTGGTCTGCGTCGGCCCGGTCACCGCCGCGCCGCTGGAGGCGAAGGACGTCACCACGGTACAGCCACGCCGGTCCAGGTTGGGCGCCATGGTGCGTGCACTGGAGGCTGAGGCGCCCCGGTTGGCCCGAGGTTTCCCGGTCGCAGGGCACTGGCTGGAGCTGCGGGGCCACGCCGCGCTGGTGGACGGTGAGCTGCGTACGGTCGCGCCGACCGGGATGGCCTTGCTGCGGGCGCTGGCCCGCCGTCCCGGGCGGGTGGTCAGCAGGGCCGATCTGCTGCGTGCGCTGCCCGGCGGCGGGGACGACGAGCATGCGGTGGAGACCGCGATGGCCCGGTTGCGCTCCGCGCTGGGGCAGGCCCGGTTGGTGCAGACCGTGGTCAAGCGTGGCTACCGGCTCGCGCTGGACCCGGGCTCGGCGACCGTGCCGGTGGGCGGGCACTGCGTGTCCGGCAGCGCGCGATGAGCAGCGGCCTGCTGATCGTGGCGCACGGGACCCGGGACGCGGCCGGCGCCAGGGCATCCGAACGGTTGGCCGAGGCGGTGCGGCACCGGCTGGCAGGGGTGGACGTGCGGCTGGCCTATGTGGACGTCCGCCCGCCGTCCATCGCCGAGGTGCTGCCGGCGATGCTGGCCGACTCGCCCCCGGATGGTTGCTCGCTGGTGGTGCCGGCGTTCCTGGCAAGCGGCTATCACGTCCGGCGTGACCTGCCCGCGCAGTTGGCCGCATGCGGCGCGACCGACCGGATGCGGGTCACGGGCGCGCTGGGCCCGGACCCTCGGCTGGTCACGGCCTGCGCGGACCGGCTGTGTGCCGCCGGGTGGCGCCACGGTGACGCCGTGGTGCTGGCCACGGCAGGGTCCGCCGACCTGCGGGCACGTGCGGAAGGGCATCAAGTGGCCCGGGCGCTCGCCCGCCGACTGGGCTGTCCGGTCCGGGTCAGTTACCTCGCCGGTGAAGGGCCCCGGTTGGACGACACGGTCGCGCAGCTGCACGCCGTGCGGCGGCGGGTGGCGGTGGCGAGCTGGCTGCTCGCGCCCGGAGAGTTCCAGAACCGGCTGCTGCGCTGCGCCGCCGAGGTCCGCGCCGCGCCGCTGGGCGGGCACCCCCTGCTGCTGGACGCGGTGCTGGCCCGCTACCAGCGGGCCGCCGGCAGCGAGTCGGCGGTGGCCTGAGCGCGGTTCAGCGGATTCGGGTTCCGCGCGGGTAGCCGGGCACCCGGCCGTTGGCCAACAGCACGCCCTCGGCGCGCAGCCGGTCACCCTGTTCGCGTGCCAGGTGCGGGACGAAACGGCCGTCGGCGCGGTGCACCCGGTGCCAGGGCAGATCCTGGCCGTCCTCGGAGAGCAGCGCGCCGACCTGGCGCGCCGAGCGCACCCCGGCCCGCGCGGCGACCTCCCCGTAACTGAGCGTGCTCCCCGCCGGAATCGCGCGGATCACCTCCCGCACCCGCTCCGCCACCTCCACATCCACCCGCCCGACGATACGGACCACCCTGCCCCGACTCGCGGAACGGGGTTTGCGCAGTCGGGGTGCGCGTTGGGCGGGTGGCGTAGGGGCAGATTGGGGGGCGTGGTTCCATGCCGACGTGACGCGTCCGCTGATGGTTCGCCGACGCCAACCGGCGCCCCCCGACCCGCACTGGGACGAGGCCGCGCTGCGGGTGCTCGAGCACCGCGAAGGGCTGCTGCGGGTGCTCGGCGGGCCTGGCACCGGCAAGACCATGGTGCTGCTGGAGTCGGTGCTGCGCCGAATCCGGGCCGGCGCCGACCCGGAGCGGTTGTTGGTACTCGTCGGCAGCCGCCGCGCGGCCGGTGAGCTGCGCGAACGCATCACCGCGCGGCTCACCGGGGCGGACGGCGGCCGGTTCGGCACGGTACGTGAGCCGCTGGTGCGCACCGTGCACTCCTACGCGTTCGGCCTGCTGCGGTTGCACGCGTCCCGGGTCGGCGACCCGCCACCCCGGTTGCTCGCCGGCCCTGAGCAGGATGCGGTGGTGCGCGAGTTGCTGGCCGGGGAACAGGCCGGTGCGGTGCCCGGCTCCGGATGGCCGGACCGGCTGCGGCCGGCGCTGGACGTTCCGGGGTTCGCCGCCGAGCTGCGCGAGCTGCTGCTGCGCGCGGCCGAGCGTGGTCTCGGTCCCTACGAGCTGGCCGAGCTGGGCGCTCGGCTGGACATGCCGGAATGGGTCGCCGCCGGTCGGTTCTACCTCAGCTACGAACAGGTCAACCAGCTGCGCGGGGCGGTGGGCAGCGAGGCTCCGCAGGCCACCGCGCCGGCGTTGGACGCCGCCGAGCTGGTCGCGGCCGCGCTCGACGTGCTCACCGCCGACCCGGCGTTGCTGGCCGCCGAGCGCACCCGGATCCGCCACCTGCTCGCCGACGACACACAGGATCTCGATCCGCAGCAGATGCAGCTGGTCAGCCTGCTCGGCAGCACAGCGGAGACGTTCCTGCTGGCCGGCGACCCGGACCAGGCGGTGCTGGGGTTCCGGGGGGCGGACCCGACGGCGCTGCGCGACGCGGACCCGGACGGCACCCGGACCGTGCTGCTGACCCAGGACCACCGCGCCGCGCCCGCGCTGCGCACCGCCACCACCCGGCTGGCGAGGCGGCTGCCCGGCGCCGGCGCCACCCGGCGCCGGACGGCAGGTGGGTCGACCGAAACGGGCGCGGGCCAGCCCGAGCCGGAGGACGAGCCTCAGCCCGAGCAAGGCACAGTCGCGGTGCGGGTGTTCGCCTCCGGTGCGCAGGAGGCCGGCTGGGTCGCCGACCGGTTGCGGCGGGCGCACCTGACCGACGGCGTGCCGTGGTCGGAGATGGCGGTGCTGGTCCGGTCCACGGCCCGTTCGCTGCCGGTGCTGCGCCGCGCGATGCTGGCCGCCGGGGTGCCGATGGCGGTACCGGCCGATGAGCTGCCGTTGTCCCGTCAACCCGCCGTGCTGCCACTGTTGCTGCTGCTGCGCTGCGCCGCCCAGCCGGACGAGATCGACGCGGACGCCGCGGTCGCGCTGCTCAGCTCGCCGCTCGGCGCGGCGGACCCGCTGCGGCTGCGGCGCCTGCGCCGCGGCCTGCTGCGGCTGCACGCCGCCGGTCAGCCCGCCTCGGCGGCGGACTCACCAACCGGTGCCGGCCCGGGGAATCATGGCTCTGGCAAGCACGGCTCGGTTGGTGGCGGCTCGGGCGGGGAGAGTTCGAAGGTCGACGATTCGAACCCACACGTTGCGGACCGGCCCGGTACGGCTGAAAGCAGCTCGGACGGAGACAGCTCGCGGCAGGCGGATGCCGGCAGCGACCAGTTGCTGGTCGAGGCGCTGCGGGCCGGCGCGCGGGGTGAGGTCGACCCGCTGCCCACCCTGCCGCCGCGCGACACGGCCTCGCTGCGCGGGATCGCCCAACTGCTCGGTGTGGCCCGCTCCGCCGACCAGGCCGGCGCCAGCGCCGAGGAGGTGCTCTGGCGGGTGTGGCAGGCCAGCGGGTTGGCCGGTCGGTGGGCGGCGGCCAGCGCGGTACCCGGCCCTTCCGGGGCGCAGGCCGACCGGGACCTGGACGCGGTGGTCGCACTGTTCGAGGCGGCGGCCCGTTACACCGACCGGCTGCCCGGCGGCGGGGACATCGCCGGCTTCGTCTCCTACGTCACCGACCAGCGCATCCCCGGTGACAGCCTGGCGCCGAGGGCGCCGAAGGGGGAGGCCGTCGCGGTGCTCACCGCGCACGCCTCGCGCGGCAGGGAGTGGCAGGTCGTCGCGGTGCCCTCGGTGCAGGAGGGCAGCTGGCCGGACCTGCGGCTGCGCGGCACGCTGCTGGGCGTCGAGCGGCTGGTTGACGTGCTGTCCGGCATCGGCCTGGAGGGCCCGATCGACCTCTCGTCGCGCGCCGCGTCGCGGCAGCAACGGCTGTCGCAGGTCGCGCCGCTGCTGGCCGAGGAGCGCCGGCTGTTCTACGTGGCGTGCACCCGGGCCCGGCGGCGCCTGCTGGTGTCAGCGGTGCGCGGTGAGGACGAGCAGCCGTCCCGGTTCCTGGACGAGTTGGAGCCCGCCGAGCAGGCGGACGCCGAACCGGACGCCCCCCGACCGGTCACCCGGCCACCTAGGGCACTGGTGCTGGCCGAGCTGGTCGGCGAGCTGCGGCGCGCGGTGTGCACCCCCGAGAACGACCCGACCGACCCGGCCACCGCCAGTCGCCGGGAGCGGGCCGCCGAGCAGCTGGCCCGGCTGGCCGCCGGAGGAGTGCGCGGCGCGAACCCGGACGACTGGTACGGTCTCGCGCCCAGCTCAACCGACGCGGTGCTGCGCGACCCCGGGAAACCGGTCCCGGTGTCTCCCTCGGACGTCGAGAAGATCATGAAATGCCCACTGAAATGGGCACTGGAACGGCATGGCGGCGATGACGGCGTCCTGCTGCCCTCGGTGACCGGCTCCCTGGTGCACGCGCTGGTGCAGGCCACCGCCGCCGGGGCGACCGAGCAGGAGGTGGAGGGCGCGCTGCGCCGGGCCTGGTCGACGGTCGACGCCGGCGCCCCCTGGTTCAGCCGCCGCGAGCTGAACCGGGTGGGTGGCATGCTCACCGCCTTCCGGGTCTGGCTGACGGACAGCCGCCGCTCCGGGCTCACCCAGGTCGATGTGGAGCGCGGCCTCGAGCTGGCGTTGTCCGGCGGCGGAGACGGTCCGGACGTGTTGTTGCGCGGGCGGGTGGACCGGCTGGAGCGCGACGAGGAGGGCCGCCCGGTGATCGTCGACGTGAAGACGGGCAAGACGGCGGTCAGCGCGCAGGATGCCAAGGAGCACCCGCAGCTGGCCGTGTACCAGCTGGCCGCCGCGCTCGGTGCGTTCTCCGACGTGCTCGGCCCGCCGGGCGGCGCGCGGCTGTTGTTCCTTGCCGACCAGGGCGCCGGCGGCCGGGCGAAGGAACGACTGCAACCGGCGCTCACCCCCGACGAGCTGGCGGCCTGGCGGGCGGAGCTGCACGCGGCCGCCGAGGCAACCGGCTCGAACCGGTTCACCGCCCGGCAGAACCCGGACTGCGAGCGCTGCGGGGTGCGCACCAGCTGCCCGGTCACCGACGACGGCCGCCCGGTGACCCGACCGTGACGCGGGCCGGCGCCAGCACCGCGGCACGCCCGGCGGATCCCGCCGCGTCGGAGTGGCTCACGCCGGCCCGGTTGGCCAGGGCACTTGGCGTGCCGCCGCCGACCGAGGAGCAGGCGCGGGTGATCGCCGCGCCGGCCGAGCCCGCGCTGGTGGTGGCCGGCGCCGGTGCCGGCAAGACCGAGACGATGGCCGCCAGGGTGGTCTGGCTGGTGGCCACCGGGGCGGTGCTGCCCGAGCAGGTGCTCGGCCTGACGTTCACCCGCAAGGCGGCCCAGCAGCTGGCCGACCGGGTGCGGGCCCGGCTGCGCAGGCTGGCCGGCTCGCAGCTGCTCGACGACCTGGATCCGACCGGCGAGCGCAAGGCGGCGCTGGCCGGTGAGGCCGGCGATGTCACGGTGGCCACCTACCACGCCTACGCCGGCCGGCTGGTCGCCGAGCACGCGCTGCGGCTGCCCGCCGAGCCGGGCGCCCGGCTGCTGTCCGAGACCGCCGCCTGGCAGGTCGCGCACCGGGTGGTGTCGACCTGGGCCGCCGACCTGGACATTGACCGGGTGCCGGCCACGGTCACCGGCTACCTGCTCGCGCTGTCCGGTGAGCTGGGCGAGCACCTGGTCGAACCGGACCAGCTGCGGGCGCACGCGCGGGCGTTCGCGCAGCTGGTGGAGAACGCGCCCCGGGCGCCCCGGCAGCGGTCCGCACTGTCGGGTGAGTTCCAGAAGATGGTGGACAACCAGCGGCTGCGGGTGGCGCTGCTGCCGCTGGTCGAGGCGTTCGCGGCACGCAAGCGGGCGGAGCGGGCGGTGGACTTCGCCGACCAGATGGCCATCGCGGCCCGGATCGCCGCTGCCAACCCGGACGTCGGGGCCGGCGAGCGGGACCGCTACCGCGCCGTGCTGCTGGACGAGTACCAGGACACCGGACACGCCCAGCGGGTGCTGCTGCGCTCGCTGTTCCGCACCGGGGTCGAGGACGACCCTGTCGCGCTCACGGCGGTCGGCGACCCCTGCCAGTCGATCTACGGCTGGCGCGGCGCGAGCGCGGCGAACCTGCCCCGGTTCAGTACCGACTTCCCCATCAGGGACCGCGCGGGGCAGCTGCGCCCCGCGCCCCGGTACGGCCTGCTGACCAGCTTCCGCAACCCGCCCGAAGTGCTCACCCTTGCCAACGCGGTGTCCGCCGAGCTGCGGGCCGGTGGCGTCGAGGTGGACCGGCTGCGATCCAGGGACGGCGCGCCGGCCGGCTCGGTCCGGCTGGCGCTGCTGTCGGACGTGACCGGCGAGGTGGACTGGGTGGCCGACGCGCTGGCCGCCCGCTGGGCCGCCGAAGTGGACACCGAAGGGAACCCCCCGACCGCGGCTGTGCTGGTCCGCCGCCGTGCCGACATGGCCGCGATGGCCGCCGCGCTGCGAGTGAGGGGCGTGCCGGTCGAGGTGGTCGGGTTGGGCGGGTTGCTCGCCGAGCCGGAGGTCCGGGATCTGGTCAGCGCATTGCGCCTGGTGTCCGACCCGCTCGCCGGCACCGCCGCGGTCCGGCTGCTCACCGGGGCCCGGTGGCGCCTCGGCGCGGCCGACCTCGCCGCGCTGTGGGCACGCGCCAAGGAGCTGGCCCGCCCGCAACCGGCTACCGGTGTGCCCGGCGGCTCCGGCGATGTGACGGACCTGGTGACCGGCGCGCTGCCCGGCGAGCACGCCGAGCAGGCCGGCCTCGTCGACGCGCTGGACGACCCCGGTGAGCCCGAGCGGTACTCCGAGGCCGGCTACCGGCGGCTGCGGCGGCTGGCCGGCGAGCTCAACTACCTGCGCGGCCGGGCCGGCGGAGCCGGTGCCTCCGGCTGGGCCGGGCTGCCCGACCTGGTGGCCGACACCGAGCGCGCGCTGCTGCTGGACGCGGAGGTCGCCGCGCGCCCCGGCCCGGTCGGCCGGGCGCACCTGGACGCATTCGCCGATGTGGTCGCCGAGTTCTCCGCCGGCGCGCAGGTGCCGACTCTGCCCGCGCTGCTGGACTACCTGGCCACCGCCGAGCAGGCCGAGGACGGCCTGCGGCCCGGCGAGGTGGAAGTCGCCCATGGCCAGTCCGGTCGGGTCCAGATCCTCACGGTGCACGCGGCGAAGGGCCTGGAGTGGCAGCTGGTCGCCGTGCCGCACCTGGTGAAGAAGGTGTTCCCCGGCGCGGCGCGCTCCGGCTCCTGGCTGACCAACCCGGCCGAGCTGCCCGTGGTGCTGCGCGGCGACGCCCCGGATCTGCCGGAGCCCGCGCTGCCCGCCGACGGGGACCGCAAGGAGGTCACCGACGCACTCACCGAGCACCGCGAGGCGCTGGAGCAGCGCCGGCTCGCCGAGGAGCTGCGACTGCTGTATGTGGCGATCACCCGGTCCGAGCGGGAGCTGCTGCTGTCCGGGCACTGGTGGGCGGCCACCGGGGACCGCCCGCGCGGGCCGTCGGACTTCCTGACCCGGCTGCGGGACATCGCCGACGAGCACCCGGAACTGGTGGTCGAGGTGTGGGCCGGAGAGCCCCCCGAGGATGAGGAGAATCCGGTCACCGCGGCGCCGCGCACCGAACAGTGGCCGGCGGACCCGCTTGGCGCCCGCCGCGACGGCGTGCAGGACGGTGCGGCCCTGGTCCGCGCGGCGCTGGCGAAACAGCCCGCCCGCGCCGCACAGCTCCCGCTTTTCGACACCGAACAGGAGCAGCCCGAAGGCCCGCGACCGGACGAGCCGCACGATCCGGAAGGCTGGGCGGCCGACGTCACAGCGCTGCTGGCCGAGCGGGCCCGCGCGCAGAACGCCCGACCCGAGGTGACGTTGCCGGCAGCGCTGTCGGTCAGCCAGCTGGTGGAGCTGGCCGAGGACCCGGAGGCGCTGGCCGCCCGGTTGCGCCGCCCGATGCCCTACCCGCCCAACCCGCACGCTCGGCGCGGCACCGCGTTCCACGCCTGGCTGGAGCAGCGGTTCGGCGCTACCCGGCTGCTGGACCTCGACGAGCTGCCGGGCGCGGCCGATGACGGCGCCGCGGCCGACGAGGACCTGGACGAGCTGTGCGCGGCTTTCCTGGCATCGGAGTGGGCGCAGCGACTCCCGGTCGAGGTGGAGGTGCCGTTCGAGACCGTGCTGTTCGACGATGGGGTGGACGGGCCGGGGGGTGGCACGGTGCTGCGCGGCCGGATGGACGCGGTGTTCGCCGACCCGGACGGCGGCGCCACGGTGGTGGACTGGAAGACCGGCGCCGTGCCGGACCCGGCCCGGCTGCCGACGCTTGCCGTGCAGCTCGCCGCGTACCGGCTGGCCTGGGCCGCGCTGGCCGGCTTTCCGGTGGAACGGGTGCGCGCCGCGTTCCACTACGTGCGGGCGGATGTGACGGTCAGCCCCACCGACCTGCTGGACACCGAAGGGCTGCGTGATCTGTTGCGCAGCGTGCCACCCGGCTAGGACCTAGAGTATGTCGCCATGAGTCCGAAGATCGTTTTGTTCGGGGCGACCGGCTACACGGGCGCGCGGGTGGCCGAAGCGATGACCCGGCGCGGTCTGCGGCCGGTGCTGGCCGGGCGGGACAGGTCGCGGCTGGCCGGCATCGCGGACCGGTTGGGCGGGCTGCCCACCGGGCAGGCCGACGCGAGCGACGAGGCTTCGGTGCGGGCCCTGATCACCAAGGGCGACGTACTGGTCAGCACGGTCGGCCCGTTCACCCAGCTCGGTGAATCGGTGATCCGCGCCGCCATCGCGGAGGGCGCGATCTACTTCGACTCGACGGGGGAGCCGCCGTTCATCCGCCGGGTATTCGAACAGCACGGCCCGGCCGCCGAGCGCACCGGTGCCGCGCTGCTCACCGCGTTCGGCAACGACTACGTGCCGGGCACACTCGCCGCCGCGATGGCACTTTCCGAAGCTGGCGCGGCGACCGCCGGCGTGCACTCCGGGTATTTCCTGCACGGCGGGGGCGGCCAGGGCTTCTCCAAGGGCACGCTGCGCTCGCTGGCCGGCGTGGTGCTCGAACCGATGTACAGCTGGCGATCCGGCCAGCTGACCAGCGAGCCGGCCGGCCACAGCTACCGCACCTTCGTCGTGCGGGGCCGGCCGAGGCCGGCGATCAGCATCGGCGGCACCGAGCAGTTCGCGCTGCCCCGGCTGGCGGCGACCGGGCTGGCACCGAGGCTGCGCGAGGTGGAGTCCTATCTCGGCTGGCTCGGGCCACTGAGCAAGCCGATCCACCTGGGCTCCTCGCTCACCCCGATGATCGCCAGGAACCGCCAGTTGGCGGCCGGCTTCGCCAAGCTGACCGGGCTGGTCGTCAACCGCGTCGCCGAGGAACCGAGCGCCAAGGGCCTGGCCGCCACCACCTCGTACTTCTTCGGCGAGGCGCGGGACGAGGCCGGCTCTGTGCTGGCCTCGGTGGCGCTGACCGCGCCGGAACCGTACGCGATCACCGCCGACCTGTTGGCCTGGGCGGCGGACCGGGCCGCCGCGCACGGCGTTGCCGGTACCGGCGCGCTGGACGCGGTCAGCGCGTTCGGGCTGGACACACTGCGCGCCGGCGCCGCCGAGGCACGGATCAGGCCGGTCTGAGCCGCCAACCTCACGGGTCGAGGGCAGCGTGCGCTCAGGCGTCCCGGCGGATGCGGAGTGCCCACATGATCATCGGGATCTGCAGTGGCAGGCGGCCCCAGACCGCCGCTCGCTGCCAGCACGGCCGGTCCGCCCAGTCCAGCGCCATCTTGACGTTGGCCGGGAACACCCCGAGGAACAGCCCAGCGGCGACCAGGCCGCCGACGCGGCGGGTGCGGGGCGTGGCGACCGTGGCCGCTGTGGTCAGTTCGGCGACGCCGGAGAGGTAGGTCCAGCCGCGCTGTGTGCCGGGCAGCACCTGGGGCACGATCTCGTCGAAGTACTGGGGGACCGTGAAGTGCAGGATGCCCATCACGGTCAGGAAGCCGGCCATCGTTGCCGGTGAGCTGGGGCGTCGAACCATGCCCGCAGAGTCTCACCGGGCCGGTGGTTCACTCTCGGCGGCACGCCGATCGTCCGGGTGCTGTGGCGGGTCGGCCTGACTGGGCCGCGCGGTCGACTCACCCGGGTCCAGCGGCAGCGTCAGCTCAAACGTCGAGCCCTTGACGCAGCGCAGCTCACCGCCGTGCGCGCGGGCGATGCCGCGCGCGATGGCAAGGCCCAGCCCGGCGCCGCCCAGCCCGCTGGCCTCAGCGTCCCTGCTCCGCGCCTCGTCCAGTCGGACCAGCCGGTCGAAGATCCGCTCCCGGTCCTCGGTGGGTACCCCCGGACCGCTGTCGGTCACCCGCAACCGCGCGGTCGACGGATCCGCGCGCTGCACGGTCACGGTGATCTCGCCGCCGGTCGGGGTGTGCCGGCGCGCGTTGTCCAGCAGGTTCGCCAACACCTGGGACAGCCGCCCCGCGTCCCCGGACAACGTCACCGGACCACCGCTGACCCGGACGGTCAGGCTGGGCGCCAGCAACCGGGTCCGGTCCAGCTCCGCCTCGGCGAGCGCCCGCAGGTCCAGCTGGCTGCGCACCAGCCGCAGACCGGCGTCGATCTGGGCCAGCGCGAGCAGGTCCTCGACCAACCGCCCGGCCCGGCCCGCCTCTCTGATCAACAGCAGCTGCAGACGGTCCCGCTCCTCGGCGCTGGCCCTGCTGCTCAGCGCGGCCTCGGCGGCGGCGCGCAGCCCGGCGATCGGGGTGCGCAGCTCGTGCGCGGCGTCCGCGACGAACTGCCGGGTCCTGGTCTCGGAAGCGCGGGCGACCGCCGCCGCGTCACGGGCCTGGCGCTCGGCGCCCTCCAGCGCGTCCAGCATGTCGTCGAACGCCGCCGCGGTGCGGCCCATCTCGGTGTCGGTGCGGGTGGGGGCGAGCCGGCGGCCCCGGTCACCGGCCGCGATGGACCGGGCCAGCCCGGTCATGGTGTCCAGCGGCCGCAGCGCAACCCGGGTGCTGGCCAGCAGCGCCAGCCCGGCCAGCGCCAGGCCGCCGATGCCCAGCAGCACCAGCAGCCTGCTCAGCCGCTGCTGAATGGCGGTGAGCTCGTCGGCGTCGCCGACCAGGGTGAGCCGGGAGCCGTCCACCAGGATCCGCCGGACCGTCGGGCCTGGCCCCGCACGCACCCTGGCCGGGATCGGTGGCCCGTTGGGACGGGCCCGGGGCGGCCCGCCGTCGCGCGCGCCGGGCGGCACGATCTGGGCCCCGTAGCTGGTGCCGTCCGGGACGACCAGCCGGACCCGGATCGCCGGGCCACTGAGCTGGTCCACCAGGTCGTTCGGTGCCACGTGGCGCGCGACGAGCTCGTCGGCGCGGGCGGCGCGCTCGGCGAGCCGGTTGGCAAGGTCGGTCCGGGACTGGATGCCGACGAACACCTCGGCCAGCACGCTGACCACCACCAGCACCATCCCGAGCACGGCAAGGCTGTAGAGCACCACCCGGCGACGCAGCGACACGGTGCGCAGCGCTGGCGCCGGCCGGTCGGTCATCCGGGATCCGGGGGCCCGGCGCGCAGCACATAGCCGGCGCCACGCACAGTGTGCAGCAGCCGGGGCTCGCCGAGCTTGCGCCGCAGCGCGGAGATGTGCACCTCGACCAGGTTCGGGTCGAAGTCCTCGTAGCCCCAGACGCTGGTGAGCAGCGCCGCCTTGGTCAGCACCTGGTCCCGGTGCGTGGCCAGATGCTCGAGCAGGCGGCGTTCGGTCGCGGTCAGCTCGATCTCCCGGCCGGCGCGCCACACCGAGCCGGACGCGCCGTCCAACATCAGGTCGCCGACCTCCACCACCGACGGGGTGCGGCCGAGCCTGCGCAGCACCGCGGTCACCCTGGCCACCAGCTCCGCGAGCACGAACGGCTTGACCAGGTAGTCGTCCGCGCCCCGGTGCAGCCCGCGCAGCCGGTCGGAGATGCCGTCGCGCGCGGTGAGCACCAGCACCCCGGCCGCGCTGTGCCGGCGCACCACCTCCAGCAGTGCGAACCCGTCCCGACCGGGCAGCATCACGTCCAGCACCACGAGGTCGGGCCGGCAGGTGGCCAGGTCCCGCTCCAGGGTCCGCCCGTCGGGACGGCCGGTCACGCTGAAACCGGCGTCGGCAAGGCCGGTGAGCACCGCAACGCGGATCGCCTCGGCGTCCTCCACCACCAGCACCCTGGCCTGTTCGGTCACCCGGCCATTCTTCCGCGCCGGCCGGGCCCGCACCTGAAGATCGGCTGAAGGTTGCCCCCGGGAGCCGAATTACTCAGGACTCGCACAGCGAGCCGTAGCAACGTCGAGCTCGAGGGGCAGGTCGCCCCACCGGTGAGGAGCAGAGATGAGCACGTCAGAGCCTCCGGAGCGTGAGCGCCCCGGCGCGGAGCAGCCACCCGGCGCGCAGCACCCCGAGCCGGCCCACCCGACGGTCCCGATGAGTTCAGAGCACTCGGCCGCGTCCGGTGAGGCCGCCTCCGGTGCGGCGGCGCCAGGTGAGGCCACCGCAGCCCCGTCCGCCGCGGAGCCGTCCGCTTCGGCGACCTCCGGGTCGGCGATCTCCGGGTCGGCGCCGCCCGCCGGGGTCGGCGGTTCGCGCTGGCGCCCGGTCCGGCGCTGGCCATGGATCGTCGGCGGCGTGGCGGCGTTCCTGGTGGTGTTGCTGATCGGCGCGGCGATCGGTTTCGCGGCGGGCCACCACCGAGCGGGCGAGTTCCGCGGCTGGCACGGCCGACACCACGCCCAGGGTGCGCACCCCGGCATGGCACCCGGTCCAGGGCGCATGGGCGGCGGCCCGGAGGGCCTGGAAGGCCCGGGTGGTCCCGGCGGTTGGCGGGACGGAGCCGGGGTGCGTGGCCCCGGCGCGACGCCCGCGCTGATCGGTGCGGTGTCCTCCGTCAACGGGCCCAGCCTGGTGGTGGCCCAGGACGGTGCTGCACCGGTGACGGTGACCACCACCGACCGGACCAGGGTCGTCGGCGACCAGCTGCACGCGGTGACCGACCTCAGGCCCGGGCAGCGGATCGTGGTGCGGCTAGGGCCGGACCGCTCGGCGACCGGCGTGCTGGCCATGCCCGCCACCGCGCGCGGCACGATCACCACGTTGAACGGCACCCAGGCCAGCCTGACCCAGATCGACGGCCTGGCCCTGTCGGTGGACACCTCAGGATTGGCCACCCAGCCCAAGGCCGGCGACCTGGTCGCGGTGTGGGGCACCGCGGCCGACAACGGGACCATGCTCAAGGCCAACTCGCTGCGCGAGCTGCCCAAAGCCCAGTAAGCGCCGTCCTGTGCGATGTGGCTCTGCTCCGGTAGAGCCACATCGCCATGGGACCCCGGCGGCGGCAATCCTGGATGACGACGCGTCCACGGTGTGGTCGGATGGCTGGGTGAGTCACAGACCCGATCACCCAGGAGTCCGTGCCGTGGCCGAGGCACTGCGCGGCGGTGGCGCGGCGAGCGGCAGCATCGAGCGCATGCGGGTGCTGCCGGAGGCGGTCGGCACGGCCCGTGCCGCCGCCGAGGAACTCGGCGTGGCTGTCGGCCAGATCGCCAACTCGCTGGTCTTCGAGACCGACGGCGCGCCACTGCTGGTACTGGCTTCCGGCGCGCACCGGGTGGACACCGACACGCTGGCCGCCACGCTCGGAATCGGCTCGATCCGGCGGGCCGACCCCAAGTTCGTCCGCGCGGCCACCGGGCAGGTGATCGGTGGGGTGGCCCCGGTCGGCCACCCGAGCAGGCTGCGGACCGTGGTGGACACCGCGCTCGCCGGCTATCCGGAGGTGTGGGCCGCTGGCGGCATTCCGCACGCGGTGTTCCCCACTACTTACCATGAGCTGCTCGCGGTAACCGGCGGCACCGCCGCGGCAGTGGCCGGCGGGGGTTAGGGTCACGGGGTGTCCGATGTCCACACAGCCCGCGCAGCCTCCGCGGAGTTCACAGCCGTCACTGCCCCCGCGCCGACCGTCACGCCCGAGTTGCACCGTTTCACCCTGCCCAACGGGCTGCGGGTGCTGCTTGCACCGGACCCGAGCACGCCGGTGGTGGCCGTCTCGGTGCACGTGGACGTCGGCTTCCGCTCCGAGCCCGAAGGGCGCACCGGCTTCGCGCACCTGTTCGAGCATCTGATGTTCCAGGGCAGCGAGAGCCTGGAGAAACTGGCGCACTTCCGGCACGTGCAGGGCTCCGGTGGGGTGTTCAACGGCTCGACCCACCCGGACTACACCGACTACTTCGAGGTGCTGCCCGCCGCTGCCCTCGAGCGTGCGCTTTTCCTGGAGGCCGACCGGCTGCGGGCGCCGAGGCTGACCGAGGAGAACCTGCGCAACCAGGTGGACGTGGTCAAGGAGGAGATCCGGCTCAACGTGCTGAGCCGGCCCTACGGCGGCTTCCCCTGGATCCTGCTGCCGCCGGTGCTCTACGACACCTTCCCCAACGCGCACAACGGCTACGGCGACTTCTCCGAGCTGGAGCAGGCCACCCTGGACGACGCCGCGGGGTTCTTCGACAGCTACTACGCGCCGGGCAACGCGGTGCTCACTGTCGCCGGTGACCTGACGGTCGACTCGGCCGCGGCGCTGGTGGAGAAGCACTTCGGTGACATACCGGAGCGGCCGGTGCCGGTCCGGCCCTCGTTCGCGGAGCCGCCGCCGGGGCAGGAGCGGCGCCAGTCGGTGCCCGACGCGCACGCCCCGCTGCCCGCGCTGGCTCTCGGCTACCGGCTGCCGGATCCGGTCACCGACCTGGACGCCTACCTCGCGCACACTTTGCTCGGCTCGGTGCTCACCGACGGTGAGGCCGCGCGGCTGCAGCAACGGCTGGTCTACGGCGACGGGATCGTCACCGACATCGGGGCAAGCTGCGGGTTGTTCGGCGCGCCGCTGGACGCGCGGGATCCGGACACCTTCACGCTGACCGCTGTGCACCCGCCGAACGTCACCGAGGACCAGGTGGTCCGCGCGGTCGACGAGGAGCTGGACCGGCTGGCCGCCGACGGTCCTGGCGCCGGCGAGCTGGCCCGCATCTCGGCCCGCTGGGCCGCGTCGCTGTACCACGAGCAGGACCGGGTGATGAGCCGGATGCTGGCCCTCGGCGCGCGGGAGCTGCTCTACGGGCGGGCCGAGTTGGCAGCCGAGCTGCCCGCGAGGCTGGCCGCGATCACACCGAAGCAGATCGCACAGGCAGCGGGCGCGCTGCGCGCACACGGCAGGGCGCTGCTGGTGGTGGAACCGACAGGAACGGGAGAACAGCAGTGACGGTCACGGCAGGGGCGGGCCCCGACGCATCGACGACGGGGCATCGCGACGCCGCGCAGATCGGGCGCACCGAGGCGGGGCCACGCCCGCTACCGCCGCTGGGCGACCAGCGCGCGGTCGCCGGCCTTGCCCCGGTGTCGCGCACGCTGCCGTCCGGGTTGCGGGTGATCGTGGTGGCGCGGCGCACCGTGCCGACGGTGGAGCTGCGGTTGCGCGTGCCGCTCGCCGGCGCGGAGCCCACCCACCCGGCGCGCGCCGAACTGCTCGCCTCGGCGATCCTGTCCGGCACCGAGCGGCGCGGCCGGGTGGAGATCGACGACGAGCTGGCCGGCATCGGCGGTGACCTCGCGGTCATGGTCGACCCGGAGCGGCTGCTGGTCTCCGGCAGCGGGCTGGCCGCCGGCCTGCCCACCCTGCTGGACGTGCTCGCCGATCTGCTCACCTCGGCGACCTACCCGGACTCGGACTTCGGCCGGGAGCGGGAGCGGCTGGTGGAGCGGATCACCGTGGCCCGCTCGCAACCAAGGACGCTGGCCAGGGAGGCGCTGCAGCGGCGCCGCTACGGCGACCACCCGGCCGCAAGGGAGATGCCGCTGGCCCAGGACGTTGCCGCCGTCGCGCCGGACGACGTGCGCGCGCTGCACCAGGCGGCGGTGCTGCCGTCCGGCTCGTCGCTGGTACTGGTCGGGGACCTCGACCCGGACCAGGCCATCGACCAGGTGGCCAAAGCGCTAGGCGACTGGTCGACGGCCGGCCAGGCCAGCGAGCTGGCCGAGCTGCCCATGCTCACCGGCCGGGACCTGCTGCTGGTCGACCGTCCCGGCGCGGTGCAGTCGCAGCTGCGGCTGTCCGCGCAGGCGGTGCCACGCACCGATGAGCGGTACGCGGCGGTGCAGCTGGCCAACCTGATGTTCGGCGGCTACTTCTCGTCCCGGCTGGTGGAGAACCTGCGCGAGGACAAGGGCTACACCTACTCGGCGTCCTCGCACCTGGAGTACACCCCGTCCGCCGCGACGCTGCTGGTGGAGACGGACGTGACCACCGAGGTGACCGCGGCCGCGCTGCTGGAGACCCGCTACGAGATGGCCCGGCTCTCCGCCGTGCCTCCGACCGAGGCGGATCTGGAGTCGGCCCGCAACTACGCGATCGGCTCGCTGTTGATCTCACTGGACAGCCAGCCGGGGCTGGCCAGCACGCTGTCCGGGCTGGCCGGCGTCGGCCTCGGCGCCGAGTGGCTGAGCGGGCACCCGGCCAGGTTGGCGGCGGTCACGCCGGATCAGGTGGCGCGGGCCGCCGAGGAGTTCTTCACCCCCACCGCGTTCACCGGTGTGGTGCTCGGCGACACCTCCGTGGTGGGTACCAGGCTGCGAGCGCTCGGCGGGGTCGAACTGCCGTGAGCTTCCAGCTGGCTCGCCAGCCACTGCTGTCCCGAGCCACCGTGGACCGCGCGGAGCCGCTGCGGCTGGACGCGGCGCGGCTGGCGGAGGGTTGGCCCAAGGCACGCGTGCTGGTGGTGGACGAGAAAGGCCGAGCCCCGCTACAGGACAACGGTGACGGCTTTGCGCTGGTCACCAAGCCGGCCTCGGAGCTGGCGGGGCAGCCACCCGCCGACGCGGTACTACTGGGTGAGCAGGACGAGATCGCCTACTGGGCGGTACGCGGCCGTCCTTCGCTGCCCGACGGCGACGACCCGTCCCAGTGGCAAGACCTGCGCGCCGGCGGCGGTGACCTGGATGCGACCAGCGCCGGGCTGATGGTCACCGCCGTCGCGGTGCTCGGCTGGCACGACAACGCCCAGTTCTGCGCGCGCTGCGGGTCACCAACCGAGTCGACCCACGCCGGGTGGATGCGGGTGTGCACCCAGTGCGGGCACGAGGAGTACCCGCGCACCGACCCGGCGATCATCTGCCTGGTGCACGACGGCGCGGAGAAGGTGCTGCTCGCCCGCCAGCCGGTGTGGCCGCCAGGTCGCTACTCGGTGTTGGCCGGTTTCGTGGAGGCCGGCGAGTCGCTCGAGGCCTGCGTGTCGAGGGAGATCGGTGAGGAGGTCGGGGTGGCCGTCACCGACATCCGCTACCTCGGCAGCCAGGCCTGGCCGTTCCCGCGATCGCTGATGGTCGGGTTCTCGGCGGTGGCCGACCCCCGGCAGCAGCTGGTGCCGGCCGACGGCGAGATCGCCGAGGCGTTCTGGCTGACCCGCGGCGAGCTGCGCAGCGCACTGACCGCCGGCGACTGGACCACCGACGACGGCCACCGCCTGCTGCTGCCCCCCTCGGTATCCATCGCCCGCAGCATGCTCGACTCCTGGGCCGCCACCGACTGACCTCTGCCCCTTCCCGACCCACGCCGCGCACCCCACGTTCACCCCGCGCGCGGTGCGCCATGCGCGGCGTGAACGGAAGGTGCGCGGCGTCGGGTGTCGAGGGACGGTCAGCCGAGCAGGCGCTTGGCGATTATCTCGTTCATGATCTCGTTGGCGCCGCCGCCGATGCCGAGGATGCGGGCGTCCCGGTAGTGTCGCTCCACCTCGGACTCGCGCATGTAGCCGAGGCCGCCGTGCAGCTGCACCGCCTCGTTGACCACGAAGTCACCGGCGTACACGGCGGTGTTCTTGGCCATCGCCACCTCGGTGATCATGTCCTCACCTGCGACATGGCGCACCGCTACCTCCCGCACGTAGCGCCGGGCCACGTCGGTCTGCCGGGCCATCTCGGCAATCTTGTGCTGCACCACCTGGCGCATGGCCAGCGGCCGGCCGAACGTCTCGCGGTGGCGCACCCACTGCACCGTCAGCGCGAGGCAGCGCGTCGCCACCGCGTACGCCTGCACCGCCAGCGCCAGCCGCTCGGCGGCGAACTGGGTCATGATCTGGGGGAACCCGCTGTTCAGCGTGCCGACCAGGTTCTGCGCCGGCACCCGCACGTCCACGTAGGACAGCTCGGCGGTGTCGGAGGAGCGCCAGCCCATCTTGTCCAGTTTGCGGCTGACCGTGAAGCCCGGGGTGCCCTTCTCCACCACCAGCAGCGACACCCCGCCGTAGCCGGGCTCGCCGGTGCGCACGGCGGTGGTGACGAAGTCGGCCCGCACCCCGGACGTGATGTAGGTCTTGGCGCCGTTCACCACGAAGTGGTCACCGTCACGCACCGCGCGGGTACGCAGGTTGGCCACGTCGGAACCGGCGTCCGGTTCGGTGATGGCCAGCGAGCCGATCTTCTCGCCGGCCAGCGTCGGCCGGACGAACCGCGCCAGCAGGTACTCGTCGCCGGTGGCCGCGATGTGCGGCACCGCGATGCCGTGGGTGAACAGCGACGCGCACACCCCGGTCGGCACCCCGGCCAGGATGAAGCTCTCGGTGACGATCAGCGAGTCGACCAGGTCGCCCCCGCCGCCGACGCCCGTGTCGAAGCCGAGGCCGAGCAACCCGACCTGTGCGGCCTCCCGGTGCAGCGAGCGGGGCAGCTCGCCGGCCTCCTCCCACTCCCCGACGTGCGGCAGTACCTCCCGGGCGGCGAACGAGCTGGCCAGCTCGGCCAGCGCGCGACGGGTGTCGCCGTCCCATGGCTCGACCTTGTGCACCGAGCGCTCCTCAGATCCACGACTAGTTACCGACGAGTACGGATCATGCACGGGCAGCCGGCGGTGGGGCAAGCCCTACCCCGCACCGGGTGGCCGACCTGACTGACTTCGCTCGCCACGCCCGGTTGGGTCAAGGGGTATCCGATCCGCACCCCTGGAGGTCGAACCGTGACTTCGCCATCCCGGCGCGCCCGCTCCGTACTGACCCGCCCGTGGGTCGGCCCGCTCGAGGCGCTGACCGCGGTGTTCCTGGTCGTCTCGCTGCCCCGGTACCTCACCCCGAACCCGGCCCTGTCCCGTTCGGTGCCGCCGGCGGACTTCCCGCCGTACTACCCCCTGTTGGTGACGCACATCTTCTTCGGCGCGTTCGCGCTGGTGTTGCAGCTGTGGCCGCGGTTGCGCCACCGCCATCCGGCGGTGCACCGAGGTGCCGGCCGGGTGTATGCCGTCGCGGTACTCGTTGCGAGCCCGTGTGTGCTGGCCATCGCCCCGTTCGGGTCGTGGGGCCCGAGCGAGTGGGTGTCGGTGGCCATGCTCGGGATGCAGTGGCCGGCCACCACCATCGCCGGTTACCGGACGGCCCGGCTGCGGCGGCTCGCCGAGCACCGGGAGTGGATGATCCGCAGCGTCGCGTTGTCCTTCTCCATCGTGGCGGACCGGTTCTGGGGAATGTTGTGCGTCGCGGTGTTCGCGCCGGACGTGCCCGATGCGGCGGCGCTGCCCGGTATGCCGGGGCACCGGGAGTTCGCCCAGGCCATGTCGATATCGGTGTGGCTGAGCTGGACGGTCAACCTGCTGTTCGCCGAGTGGTGGATCCTGCGTACCCGCTCGCGGAAGCCGACCTGCTCGGGTTCGGCACACCGGGGTGAGAGCGCGGCCGTCGGAACCCGTTAGGCCTCGCCGCGCAGCACCTTCGTGGTGGCCGCGTCGGCCGGGAAGAACGCCTCGATGGCCAATTCGGCAAGGGTGACGTCCAGCGGAGTGCCGAACGTGGTGACCGTGCTGAAAAAGGTCAGCTCGCCGGACCCGTGCCGCAACCGCAGTGGCACCACAACGTCGCCGGGACCCGGGTACTCGAAAGACGGGATCGGCTCGTCACAAGGCAGCGCGGTCAGCTCGTCGAGCAGGGCGGCCAGCTCGGCGTCGGCGGTGTGGTCCACCTGGCGGCGCAGCCGGCCGAGCAGGTGGCCAC
>DASYBQ010000092.1:0-38739 GCA_036500625.1 Pseudonocardia sp.
CTAGAGGTTGAAGAGGCGCTCGGCGTTGAGGTGGGCGATCCGGTCGCGGTCCAGCGGGCTGATCGGCGCGCCGGCCAGGAACTCGACGTGCTCGGCCGGGTCGCCGAACGGGTAGTCGGTGGAGAACAGGATGCGGTCCGCGCCGAACACCGACAGCGCGCACTGCAGCGGCGGCACGGTGGCATAACCGCAGATCGTCAGGTACACGTGTTCCCGCACGATCTCGGCCACGGGCCGGGCACCCGGGCATGCCAGGTTCAGCCGGTGGTCGGCCCGCATCAGCGAGAATGGCAGGTTCTCGCCCATGTGCCCGACGACCACCCGCAGCCCCGGGTGCCGGTCGAACACCCCGGTGGCGGCCAGCCGCAGCACATGCAGCCCGGTCTCCGCGTGCCAGCCCCATGCGGCGCTGGCCAGCGCCCCGCCGATCGCCGGTTCGAGGTCGCCGAAGTAGGCCTGCCGTACCGCCGCCGGCGGGTAGGTCGGGTGCAGGTAGAGCGGCACGCCCAGCTCCTCGATGGCGCTCAGCAGCGGCTGGTACTCCGGCGTGTCCAGGAAGCGGCCGCCGGTGTGGCCGTTGACGATCACGCCGACGAAGCCCAGCTCGGTCACCGCGCGCCGGGCCTCCGCGACGGCTGCCGCCGGGTCCGGGGTGGGCAGGCTGGCCAGCGCGCGGAACCGGTCCGGGTGCGCGGCCACCGCGGCGGCCGCGCGGTCGTTGAGCTGACGGGCAAGCGGCACCGCGACCTCGGCGGGGACGTCCTGGGCGGCCGGCGCGGCGACGGAAAGGACCTGGATGTCCACGCCGGCCGCGTCCATCACCCGCAGTCGGTGGTCCCCCAGGTCCATCAGGTTCTCGACCAGGGTGCCCGAAGCGGTTACCGGGGGCCGCGACGGCCACACCTGGTCGATCAGGTCAGCGGGAATGAAGTGCTCCTCCAGCGCGATCACGGTCATGTACCCGAGTCTCGTCCACCACGGGCAACCCGGCCGACGGCGTGATGAGAAACAGCTGGGAGAATCGACGGTATGACCGACTCGTCCCACCGGCCCCGGGTGCTGTCCGGGATCCAGCCGACCGCCGACTCGTTCCACCTTGGCAACTACCTCGGCGCGCTGCGGCAGTGGATCGCGCTGCAGGACGACCACGATGCGTTCTACTTCATCCCGGACCTGCACGCGATCACCGTCACGCACGATCCGAAGGCGCTGCGCGAGCGGACCCTGCGCGGCGTTGCACAGCTGCTCGCGCTCGGCCTCGACCCGGCCCGCTGCACGCTGTTCGTGCAGTCCCAGGTGCCCGAGCACGCCGAGCTGACCTGGGTGCTCAGCTGCCTCACCGGGTTTGGCGAGGCCAGCAGGATGACCCAGTTCAAGGACAAGTCCGCCAAGCAGGGCGCCGAGCGCTCCAGCGTCGGCCTTTTCACCTACCCGGTGCTGATGGCCTCGGACATCCTGCTCTACCAGGCCGATCGGGTCCCGGTGGGCGAGGATCAGCGCCAGCACCTGGAGCTGACCCGCAACCTGGCCCAGCGCTTCAACACCCGGTTCGGTGCCGGCACCTTCACCGTGCCGGAACCGTTCATCCCTGAGGGCATCGGCAAGGTCTACGACCTGCAGGAGCCGACCGCCAAGATGAGCAAGTCGGCGTCGGCGCCGGGCGGCATCATCGAGCTGTTGGACGACCCGAAGGTCTCCGCGAAGAAGATCCGGTCCGCCGTCACCGACGCCGACCGGGAGATCCGTTACGACGCCGAGCACAAGCCCGGCGTGTCCAACCTGCTGACCATCTACGCGGCGCTGACCAACCGCAAGGTGGCCGAGCTGGAGGCGGACTACGCCGGCAAGGGCTACGGCGACCTGAAGAAGGACCTCGCCGAGGTGGTCGGCGACTTCGTGGCCCCGATCCGGCAGAAGGTGGCCGGCTACCTTGGCGACCGCGCCGAGCTGGACCGGGTGCTCGCCCTCGGCGCCGCCCGTGCCAGGGAGGTCTCCGCCGCCACGCTGCGCACGGTCTACGACAAGGTCGGCTTCCTGCCCCCGGACTGACCCGCGCTCACGAGGCCGGGGCCATCCTGGCGCGCGGACGCGCCAGCGCGACACCACCGCCGGTGTAGGACAAGATCGAGCCTTCTGTACCAGACGCAGAGGGGGATCGTGCCGTGGCCGAACAGCCGGAGAAGCCGTCCAAGGTGGCCGAGCTGCGCAAACGCCACGCGTGGCTGGACCACCTGCTGCGCGCCGGGCAGAGCTACACCGACAACCACGGCGACCACTACGCCGCCGCGATCACCTACTTCAGCATCCTGGCACTGGTGCCGCTGCTGATGGTGGCGTTCGCGGTGGTTGCGTTGGTGCTGCGGGCCAACCCGGAGCTGTTGGTGCAGCTCAAGGAGCAGATCAAGGCCGCGGTGCCACCCGGGATGAACGACATGCTCGGCAAGGTGGTCGACCAGGCCGTCGCCTCGGGCGGCACGGTCGGGACGGTCGGTCTGCTCGGCGCGCTCTACTCCGGGCTCGGCTGGATGACCAACCTGCGCGAGGCACTGTCCGAGCAGTGGGGGCAGCGCGACAAGCAACCGACCGTGCTCAAGCGCTACCTGTTCGACCTGTTGGCCCTGCTCGGGCTCGGGCTGGCATTGCTGATCTCGTTCGCGGTGCTGGCCGTCGGCGGGCTGGTCGGCCCGATCCTGGGGTATCTCGGGCTGACCGGAATCGGGTGGCTGGCCCCGGTGGTCAAGCTGGTGGTCCTGCTGTTCGGCCTGTTGGCCAACGCGCTGGTATTTCTCTGGGTGATCGCCCGGCTGCCCCGCGAGCCGGTCACCTGGCGCAGTGCGGCCAAGGCGGCGCTGGTCGCGGCGGTCGGCTTCGAGCTGATCAAGCAGGTGATGGTCTTCTACATCGGCAAGGTGACCAGCTCACCGGCCGGGGCCGCGTTCGGGCCGATCCTCGGTCTGCTGATCTTCGTCTTCACCGTGTCGCGTTTCCTGCTCTTCCTCACCGCGTGGGCGGCCACCGCCAAGGAGAACGTCGTCGAGTGACCCCACCGGACCGGTGGGTCACCCACCGGACCGGTGGGTCAGTCCCGGGGCGGTCGGACCGCGTGCCGCCCGCCTCGGCCGGCGGCTTCCGGTTCGTCGGGTTCGTCCGCGTCCGGTTCGGTCGGCTGCTCGCCCCGGCCGCCCCGGCGGGCGACCAGCCAGGACAGCAGGGCCCCCAGCACCGCGCCGCCGCCGATGGTGCCCAACGCGCGCATCCGGTGTTCCGAAGACTCGCTGGCCGGGGCGGCCTCCGGTGCCTCCGGTGCCGCCTCGGCGGGTGCCGGGGCTCCGGTGTCGTCGGTGGCCTGGTCAGGGGCCTGGTCCACCAGCTGGCCGACCGGGGCCGAGTCCGCCGGCAGGGCGAAACCGTAGTCGAGCAGTCGCGCGGCCTGGGTGTCCATCGATACCGGGTGCTGCTCGCCACGCATCTGCACCACGACCAGCCGCCGGCCGTTCCGGGCCGCCGCGGTGATCCGGGTGTGCCGGGCGTCGTCGGTGAAGCCGGTCTTGCCGCCGAACGTACCCGGGTACTCGGTCAGCATGTGGTTGTCGTTGCTGATCTTGAAGCCGGGGATCTTCCCGCGACCCGGCCAGTCGAACAGCCGGGTGTTGCTGATCTCGGCGAACACCGGCTGCTTGATCGCCTGGCGGTAGAACAGCGCCAGGTCGTAGGCCGAGGTGGACATGCCGAGCGCGTCGAGGCCGGACGGGCTGGTCGGCCGAGTGTCCATACCACCCATGGCGGCCGCGGTCTGGGCCATGTCGCGCAGCGTGGCCGGCACCCCGCCGAGCGTGCGGGCCAGTGCGTTCGCCGCGTCATTGCCGGAGTTCATGATCAGCCCGGTGAACAGCTGCCGCACCGTGTACTGGCCACCGGGGCCGACCCCGACCCGGCTGCCCGGCGCGTCGGCGTCCTGCTCGGTGCCAGCTACCACGGTGTTCATGTCCAGGTTCTTCATGATCACCAGGCTGGTCAGGATCTTCAGCAGCGAGGCGGGCCGTTCCCTGGCGTGCGGGTTGCGCGCGGCCAGCACGGCGCCGCTGTCCAGATCCGCGATGACCCAGGACACCGAGTCCTCGCCGGCCGGCGGCGGGGGAGCACCTGGCGGAACCACCAGCCCACACTCGCCCATCCTCGGCCCGCCCACCGGCTGTGCCGGCACCGGCAGCGGCATGGGCGCCTTCTCGCCGGGGCTGGGCCGTTCCGAGGCGTCGATCGCCGGCGGCGGCGCGACCGGCACGTTGCACGACCCGCTCGCCGGCGCGGCCGCCGCGGCGTGCTCGGTGGGCGCCGCGGCGTGCTCGGTGGGCGTCGGGCCAGCGGTGGCTTCCTGGCGCGGGGTGCCCCGGTGCGGACCGGCGTGCGGGCTGGGCGTCGGGGCGGGGGTGTGCGGCGTCTCGGCCGATGCCGGGCCGGCCACGGCGGCCCAGGTGCACAGCACCGCCGCCAGCGCGCCGAGCACGGCGGCGGTGCGGCGGCCAGTCACGTCTTGCACACTAGCCCAGCGCGGGTCGGCCTCCCCGCCGACGGGGTTCGCCGGGACGAGCACCCGAGCGCACACAGCGAGTGGTCGCGGCACATAGGTCCGGACGTGTGTGCCGCGCCTGCTCGATGTGTGCCGCCGAACGGTTGGCGGCGGTGCTTTTCCGCCTCGGTCACCCGGGTCTTTGGGGGACACTTGGTGTTTCGGTCTGCGCAACCGGCTGCGCGGATCTGGTCAGGCGCGCGTACCGGCGAGTAGCGTGCCCGCGTCGACGGCTCGGCAAGGCATGAGGGGGCGGCTGCGGACATGCGGCGCACAGCGGTGGTCTGGGTCACGGTGGCGCTGGTCGCCACGTTGGGCGCTTCGGGATGCGCCAAGGACTCCGGTGGTTCGAGTGGCGGTGGCGCGCCGGCGGGCGCGCCGGCCGACTGCACCCGCAACCCGCCGCCGGCGGTGGGCGTCCCCGCGCCCCCGCCTCCCCCGCCAGGTGCCGGAGCGAACGCCGGCGCGCTGAAGGTCGGCATGGCCTTCGACGTCGGCGGGCGCGGTGACGCCTCGTTCAACGACGCGGCCGCCGCCGGGCTGGACCGGTCCAAGTCCCAGCTCGGGGTGAAAGACACCAAGGAGCTCACCGCCGCGATCGGGGAGAGCCAGGACGCTACCCAGACCCGGCTGCGCCAGCTGAGCACCGGCGGCTACAACCCGGTCATCGCGGTCGGCTACGACTACGCTCCGGGGGTGGCCGCCGTGGCGGCCAGCTCACCGACCGAGAAGTTCGCCCTGGTGGACAGCACCGTGGACAACAACGCGCCCAACGTGACGCCGCTGCTGTTCGCCGAGGAGCAGGGCTCCTTCCTGGTCGGCGCCGCCGCCGCGCTGAAGACCAAGACGTGCCACATCGGCTTCGTCGGCGGGGTGCAGACGCCACTGATCCAGAAGTTCGAGGCGGGCTTCAAGCAGGGCGCCAAGGCCGTGGCGCCGAACATCAAGATCGAGATCAGCTACCTGTCGCCGGCCGGTGACCTGAGCGGGTTCAACGACCCCGCCAAGGGACAGGAGTCGGCAAAGGGCGAGATGGACGCCGGGGCGGACATCGTCTACGCGGCGGCCGGCGCCTCGGGCGGTGGCGTGTTCCGGGCGGTGAAGGCGGCCAGCACCGCGCAGAGCCCGAGGTGGGGCATCGGCGTCGACTCCGACCAGTACCAGGACAAGACGCTGGCCGACGTCCGCGACATCATCATGACCTCCATGCTCAAGCGGGTCGACGTCGCGGTCTACGACTACATCTCGGCGGTCGCCGGCAACAAGCTGGACACCCTGCCCAAAGAGTTCGACCTGAAGGTGGACGGCGTCGGGTACGCCACCTCCGGCGGGCATGTGGACGACGTCAGACCCCAGCTGGAGGCCTACCGGGCGGCGATCATCAACGGTTCGATCAAGGTCTCCGCGACCCCGTGAACGGGCAGCCGGCCGTCCGCCTGGTCGGTATCAGCAAGCACTTCCCCGGCGTGACGGCGAACAGCGAGGTCGACCTGAGCGTGCGCGCCGGGGAGGTGCACGCGCTGTGCGGGGAGAACGGCGCCGGCAAGTCGACGTTGATGAAGATCCTCTACGGCATGCTGCAGCCGGACGCGGGACGCATCGAGGTACGCGGCGAGCAGGTGCGGTTCCGGTCCCCGTCGGATGCCATCAAGGCCGGGATCGGCATGGTGCACCAGCACTTCATGCTGGCCGACAACCTGACCGTGGCGGAGAACGTGCTGTTGGGCGCGGAGTCGCGGCACGGCATCGGGGCGAAGGCGCGGCGGCGGATCGGCGAGCTGGCCGCCACCAGCGGGCTGCGGGTGGACCCGAACGTGGCGCTGGCCCGGCTCGGCGTTGCGGACCGGCAGCGGGTGGAGATCCTCAAGGTGCTCTACCGGGGCGCCAGGGTGGTGATCCTGGACGAGCCGACGGCCGTGCTGGTGCCGCAGGAGGTCGACGAGCTGTTCGCCACCGTTCGCCAGATGCGCGCGGACGGCTACACGTTCCTGTTCATCTCGCACAAGCTCGACGAGGTACGCGCGATCGCCGACACGATCACGGTGATCCGGCGGGGCCGCTGCGTCGGCACGGCGGACCCGAGGACGGTGACCAACCGACAGCTCGCCGAGATGATGGTGGGCAGCGAGCTGCCCCGGCCGGGCTCCAGTGAGTCGACCGTGACGGCGCGGGAGGTGCTGCACGTCGAGGACCTCACGCTGCTGGCCGAGGGCGGTGAGCGCCGGGTGCTGGACGGGGTCAGCCTGACGGTGCGGGCCGGTGAGGTGCTCGGCATCGCCGGCGTGGAGGGCAACGGGCAGACCGAGCTGGTCGAGACGATCATGGGGATGCGCCGGGCCGCCACCGGGTTGGTGCTGCTGGCCCGGGTGGGCGAGCCGCGCCGCGACCTGAGCCGGCGCTCCACCTTGGCCCGCCGCGAGGCCGGCATCGGCTACATCCCGGAGGACCGCACCCGGCACGGCCTGCTGCCAAGCAAGCCGCTGTGGGCCAACCGGGTGCTCGGCTTCCAGAGCCGGCCGCCGCTGGCCAACGGCGCCCTGCTGGACGTGGCGGCCGCGCGGGCGGACACCGAGCGGATCGTCGCCGAGTTCGACGTGCGCACCCCCGGCGTCGAGGTGCCGGCCGCCGCGCTGTCCGGCGGCAACCAGCAGAAGCTGGTGGTGGGCCGCGAATTGTCCGGTGACCCGGCGCTGCTCATCGCCGCGCACCCGACCCGAGGGGTGGACGTGGGCGCCCAGGCGTTGATCTGGGAGCGGATCCGGGCCGCGCGGCGCGCCGGGCTCGCGGTGCTGCTGGTCTCGGCGGACCTCGACGAGCTGATCGGGCTGTCCGACTCGATCAAGGTGATGCTGCGCGGGCGTCTGGTGGCCGATGCCGACCCGGCGACGGTGACCCCCGAGGAACTCGGCGTGGCGATGACCGGAGCCGGGGCATGAGCGGCGGCGGGCTGGCGGTGCTGCTCGGCGGCCGGCTCGGTGGGCTGCGTGCGCGACTGCTGGCGCCAGTGCTCGCGGTGCTGGTGGCCGGGCTGCTGTGCGCGGTCGCGCTGCTGGTCAGCGGAGACTCGCCGTGGCTCGCGCTGCGCACCATGCTGGCCCAGGTCGGCCAGGGCAGCACGGCGGTGGACATCGTCAACAGTGCCGCCGTGTACTACCTTTCCGGGCTCGCGGTCGCGCTCGGCTTCCAGATGAAGCTGTTCAACATCGGCGTTGAGGGCCAGTACCGGCTGGCCGCCTGCGCGGCCGCGATCGTCGGCGGGCTGTGGGCGCTGCCGGCGGTGCTGCACACGGCCGTGATCATCGTGGTGGCGGTGCTGGTCGGCGCCGGGTGGGCCGGCATCGCCGCGCTGCTGCGGGCCTACCGGGGGGTCAGCGAGGTGATCTCCACGATCATGCTCAACGCCATCTCGACCGGCCTGATCGCCTACCTGATCCGGCCGGACACGTTCGGCGTGCTGCGCGGCAACAACATCACCACCGCGCCGATCGCACCGAGCGGCCGGGTCCCCGGCATCCCGTTCGGCGCCGAGGGCACCGTTTTCGGCCTGGTGTTCCTGGCGGTCGTGCTGGGGCTGGGCTACTGGTTCCTGCTGGCAAGGACCCGGTTCGGCTTCGAGCTGACGGCCTCCGGTGAGTCGCCGGCGGCGGCCGAGGCCGGCGGGGTGAACGCGCGCCGGATGACGGTCGCCGCGCTGCTGATGTCCGGGGCGGTGGCCGGCCTGGTGGGGCTGCCCGAGCTGCTCGGGCGCGACTACGCCTACACGCTGGACTCCCCGCAGGGCTACGGGTTCACCGGCATCGCGATCGCGCTGCTGGGCCGCAACAGCCCGGTCGGCATCGCGGTGGGGTCGTTGCTCTGGGCGTTCCTCGACAAGTCCGCGCTGGCACTGGACAACGTCGGCGTGCCGAGGGAGATCGCGGTGATCATGCAGGGGGTGACGGTGATCGCGGTGGTGATCGCCTACGAGGTGGTGCGCCGCTACGAGCTGGCCGCCCAGCAGGGCCGGGTGGCACAGCGCGCCGGCGCCGCCCGACGCACCGACATCGCGGTCCCGGACGCGGGATGACCACGCTGGACAGCTCGACCACCCGCCCCGATGCCGCGCGGCCGAAGTGGCGGCTGCCCGGGTGGGCACGGGGCGCTTCCTCGGCCGCCGCGGCGGTCGCGGTGCTCGTGGTGGTCTCGGTGCTGACCGGCGAGCACGAGCTGACCTCGTCCGGCACCACCCAGTCCGCGGTCCGGTTGCTGATGCCGATCCTGCTGGCCGGCCTCGGTGGGCTGTGGGCCGAGCGGGCCGGCGTGATCAACCTCGGGCTCGAAGGCATGATGATCATGGGGACCTGGGGCGCGGCGTTCGCCGGAATGCTCGCCGGGCCGTGGGCCGCGGTGCTGGGGGGCCTGGTGTTCGGCGCGCTGGGCGGCCTGCTGCACGCGCTGGCCACCGTGACGTTCGGTGTCAACCACATCGTCTCCGGCGTAGCCATCACGCTGCTCGGCGCCGGACTGACCAAGTACCTGTCCACGCTGGTCTTCCAGCCGGTGTCGCACAACCCGCGCCAGTCACCGCCGCTGACCGGGTTCGACACCTACTCGGTGCAGCCGGTAGCGGGTTGGCTGGGCACGCTGGAGGACCGGCACCTGGCGGTCGCCTCTGACCTCGCCGGCCTGGTGGGCGGGTTGATCAGTGGTTTCACCCCGCTGGTGCTCATCGGGTTCGCGCTGGTCCCGGTCAGTTACGCGGTGCTGTGGCACACCCGGTTCGGGCTGCGGCTGCGTTCCTGCGGGGAGAATCCTTTCGCCGCCGAGTCGCTCGGCGTGGGGGTGTACCGGCACAAGTACGCGGCGGTGGTCATCTCCGGTGCGCTGGCCGGGCTGGGCGGCGCGGCGCTGGTGCTCAACCCGGGCCAGCTGGGCTACCTGGAGAACCAGACCGGCGGTCGCGGCTACATCGGGCTGGCAGCGATGATCTTCGGAAACTGGCGGCCGGGTGGCCTGCTGGCCGGTTCGGCGCTGTTCGGCTACGTGGACGGGCTGCAGCTGCGTGCCGGCGGGGCGGCGGTGCACTCGCTGCTCTACGGCGCCTCGCTGCTGGCCGTGGTGGTGGCGCTGGCCGCGCTCGCGCGGCGGCGCTGGCTGCCGGCGCTGCTCGCCGCGCTGGCCGGCGCGCTGGCCTACGCGGTCTACTACGTCACCGACACCGTGCCGCGCGAGTTCGCCAGCTACGCCCCGCAGCTGGTCACCCTGGTGGTTCTCGCGGTGGCCGCGCAGCGGTTGCGCCCGCCGGCCGCCGACGGGCTGGAGTTCCGGCGGGGTTCGGGTGGCTGACCCGGACTGGGCGGCGCTGCGGGCCGCCGCGACCCGGGCCGCGCGGCACGCCTATGCGCCGTACTCCGGGCTTGCGGTCGGCGCGGCGGCGCTGTGTGACGACGGCCGGACCGTGCACGGCTGCAACGTGGAGAACGCCAGCTACGGGCTCGGGGTGTGCGCCGAGGTCACGCTGGCCGGGCAGCTGCGGCTGACCGGTGGCGGCCGGCTGGTCGCGCTGGCCTGCCGCTCCGGCGGGGGCGCGCTGCTCACCCCGTGCGGGCGGTGCCGCCAGGTGCTCTACGAGCTGGGCGGGCCGGTTTGCCTGGTGGACGCGCCGGCCGGCCCGCGCCCGCTGGGTGAGCTGCTGCCCGACGCGTTCGGCCCTGCCGACCTGCCGTGACCGGGCCGAGGCGTCAGGGCGGTGACCGGGAAGTCAGGGCGTGATCGCCAGGCGGTAGCGGTCGGCGCGCACCCCCTCGGCGAACAGCTGGCTGTCGGTCAGCCGCCAGGAGGACTTCCTGGTGCTCGCCGGGAACACTCGCAGGCCGGAGCCGATGGTCACCGGGAACACCATCAGCCGCAGCTCGTCGACCAGGTCGTTGCCCAGCAGGGTGTGCACAAGGCGATGGCTGCCGGCGACCAGGATCGGGCCGCCGTGCTGGGACTTCAGCTCGGTGACGGCCTTGACCACGTCCTCGTCGCCCCGCACCGGCAGCACCGAGGTGTTCGCCCACTCCGGGTCGCGCAGGGTCCCCGACACCACGAACTTGGCCATGCCGTTCATCTTGTCGGCGAACAGGCCGGTGTAGTTCGGCCAGGCACCGGCGAAGCTCTGGTAGGTCACCCGGCCCACCAGCAGCACGTCGGCGTCGCGCACCTCCTGCAGCTTGTAGGCCAGCTGCTCGGGGCCTTCGTACTGCCGGGTCCAGCCGGAGAGCGGGTGGGTCGGCTCGCCGCCGGGCGCCTCCATCACACCGTCCAGCGTCACGTACTCGGTCACGGTCAGCGTGCGCATGGCGTCCAGCTCCTTGGGCCACCGAGGGAGGTCAGGGGTTTCTACACCACAGCATCGAACGGGTCGTGCCGAGATCGACCCGGCGCGGCGTCCGCGAGACCTCCCACTGGACTCAGGGATGGCCGGGTCAGCCGATGGGGAACTCGCCGCCGTCCACGGTGAACGCCCGGCCGGTGAGCCAGGAGGCCCGGTCCGACACCAGGAACCCGATCAGCTCGGCGACGTCCTCCGGCCGCCCGATCCGGCCCAGTGGGACGCCGGCGGCGACGTCGGCGGCCACCTCGCTGGGATCCGCGCCGCTGGCCATCCCCACCCGGACCTCGTCCGCGCCAGGGGAGGACACGTTGCCCGGGGTGATGGTGTTCACCCGGACGCCGTGCGGTGCCTGCTCCAGCGCGAGCCCCCGGCTGTAGGTGCTCAGCGCGGCCTTGGCCGCCGCATAGTGCAGCAGCGGTACCGGTGGCCCGAAGATCACCGCTGAGGAGATGTGCACGATCGAGCCCCTCGCCTCGCGCAGGGCCGGTAGCAGGGCGCGGTCCAGCCGCACGGCGGCCAGGAAGTTGATGTCCAGCGAGTCGGCCCACTCCTCGTCGGGAATGGCTTCGACGCTGTCGTGGACCCGGCCGGCGCCGGCGTTGTCGACCAGGATGTCGATCCCGCCGAGCTGCTCCAGCGCGGTGTCGGCCAGCGCGCGCACCCCGTCGGGAGTGCGTAGGTCGGCGGTGACGAACTTGGCTTCGGTGGGGGTGTCGTCGGTGCGGGACCGGGCGCTGGTCAACACCGTGGCGCCGGCGGCGAGCAGGCGCCGCGCGGTGGCGGCGCCGAGGCCACGGGATCCGCCGGTCACCAGGGCGCGCTTGCCTTCGAGTTCGGTTGCGTACGGGGCGTTTGTTGTCATGTGACCGAGCGTGCCCGTTATGGACCAAATAGTCAAGAACTTTGTTGAATGATCAGTCCATAACAGGCTAAACTTGCCACATGGCCAGGCCGAGGAAGTTCGACGAGCCACAGGTGATCGCCGCGGCGCGCGATGTGTTCTGGCGCTCCGGCTATGCCGACACCTCGCTGGACGACCTGACCGCCGCCACCGGCCTTGGGCGGGGCAGCCTCTACGGCGCGTTCGGCGACAAGCGCGCGCTGTTCCTGCGGGTGCTCGACGAGTACTGCACCGACTCGGCTGGCCACGTCGCGGCGTCGCTGGCCGGCCCCGAGCCGGCCTACCCGCTGCTGGTGGCGCACATCCGGGGCCTTGCCGAGTCGGTGGTCGCCGACGCCGGTCGGCGCGGCTGCCTGCTCGCCAAGACCACCGCGGAGCTGGCCGGCACCGACGGTGAGGTCGACGAGCGGGTGCGGCGCACGTTCACCGAGCTGCACACCGCGCTTGCCGACTGCGTCGCCAGGGCCCAGCGGGAGGGCGACCTCGAACCCTCGGCGGACCCGACCGCGCTGGCCGGCGTGCTGCTGGCAGTGCTGCGCGGAATGGAGGCCATGGGCAAGGCCGGCATGTGCGCCACGGTGCTGCGCGACACCGCCGAGGCGGCGATCACGCTGCTACCCCTGCCCACCCGGCACTGACCATTGGGCAGGATGCGGTCATGAGGGTGAGCGCGGTGGACGTGATCAGGGCGAAGCGGGACGGCGGCCGGCTGACCGATCAGCAGATCGACCAGGTGATGGCCGGATACACCGCCGGCGAGATGGCCGACGAGCAGATGGCCGCCCTGGCGATGGCGATCCTGCTGCGCGGGATGGACGCCGCCGAGACCGCCCGCTGGACCCAGGCGATGATCGACTCGGGGGACCGGCTCAACCTGGGCACGGCTGGCCGCGCGCTGGTGGACAAGCACTCCACCGGTGGTGTCGGCGACAAGATCACCCTGCCGCTGGCTCCGCTGGTGGCGGCCTGCGGCGCCGCCGTGCCGCAGCTGTCCGGCAGGGGCCTCGGGCACACCGGCGGCACGCTGGACAAGCTGGAGTCCATCCCCGGCTGGCGGGCCGAGCTGACCGAACAGCAGATCCGGGACCAGCTGGCCGAGGTGGGCGCGGTGATCTGCGCGGCCACCCCGACGCTGGCCCCTGCCGACCGCAAGCTCTACGCGCTGCGCGACGTCACCGCGACGGTGGAGTCGATCCCGCTGATCGCCAGTTCGATCATGAGCAAGAAGATCGCCGAAGGCACCGATGCCCTGGTGCTGGACGTGAAGGTCGGCTCCGGTGCGTTCATGAAGACACCCGAGCGGGCCCGGGAACTGGCCGAGTCGATGTTGGCCATCGCGGCGGCACACGGGCTGCGCGCCAGTGCGCTGGTCACGGACATGTCGACCCCGCTTGGCCGGACGGCCGGCAACTCACTGGAGGTGGCCGAGGCGGTCGAGGTGCTGCACGGCGGCGGCCCACCCGACGTGGTCGAGCTGACCGTGGCGCTGGCCAGGGAGATGCTGCGCCTCGGCGAGGTGCGCGGGCCGGACCCCGCCGAGGTGTTGGCCGCCGGGCGGGCCTACCCGGTGTGGCGTGCGATGGTCCGTGCGCAGGGTGGCGACCCGGACGCGGCCCTGCCGGCCGCCCGGCACGTCGAGCCGGTCCGTGCCGAGCGGGGCGGGGTGCTCGCCGGCATCGACGCCTACCCGGTGGGTGTGGCCGCCTGGCGGCTCGGCGCCGGCCGGGCCCGGCAGGGCGACAGTGTGGACGCGGCGGCCGGGGTGCGGCTACTCGCCGACATCGGGACACCGGTCACGGCCGGCCAACCGCTGCTGGAGCTGCACACCGACCGTCCCGCCACCCTGGACGCCGCCCGGGCCGCCCTCGCCGGCGCCATCACCCTCGCCGAGCCAAGCACCCCGGTCGAGCGCCCACCCCTGATCTGGCAGAGCCTCGGGAGTGAAAAGTAACGCCATAGCGTTACTTTTCACTCACGAGGCCGGAGGCCATGTCTAGTCGTCGTCGTCGCTGTCGTCGGGGGTGTTGCCGTTGCGGGCCTTGACCGAAGCCTTGGCGCGGGTGCGGCGCTGTCCCGGGCGCGGCGCGGGCATCGGCATCTGGGCCTGGTGCCCGCCGCCGGGGCCCCTGCCGAGGATGAGCTCGGCGAAGGTGGCCATCGCCTCGTCCAGCTGGCCGGCGTTGCGCCGCTCGGACTCCTGGTTGGCCTGCTGTACCAGCGCCACCAGGGAGTCCTTGTCCGGACGGTTGCCAAGCGTGCTGTCCACCGTGTCCAGCCGCTTGGTGACGTCGTCCAGCCGGTTGGTGAGCGCGTCCAGCTTGCCGGCCAGCGCGGTGAGCTGCTCGGTCGGATCCACGGCTGGGCGCTCGGCCAGCGCGGTGATCTTGTCGCGCAGCCCGGTGCCGGTCGCGCCGATCAGCTCGCGGATGCCGGTGCTGCCCTGCTCGGCGGTCTTGCGGGACTCCTCGCGGCCGCTGTCCAGCTGCACGCGCAGGCCCTCGTCGACCTCCTCGAGCCGCCCGCGCAGCGCGGTCTCGGCGGCGCCGACGCGCTCGTTGACCGGCCCGGTGATCGCGGCGGGCAGCCCGTCGAGGCGCAGCTCGTGGCGGTCCAGCCGGTTGTCTAGGTCGTCGAGGCGCTTGTGCAGGCCGCCGAGCTTGTCGTCGAGGCCGTCCATCCGGCCCACGACGCCCTCCATGCGCCCCGCCACGCCGTCCAGCCGGCCGTCCAGCTGCGCGAACGGCTTGGCCAGCCGGTCGACCAGCGCGTCCACCGAGCGGCCGACCGAGGCCACCGAGGCGTCCTGGGCGTCCAGCTTGGCGACCGTCTCGTCCAGCCGCTCGGCGAGCACACTGACCTCGGTGCGGTCCGGTAGTTCGGCGAGACGCTTCCGCATCGACCCCAGCGCATCGAGCGTCGCCAGCCGAGCGTGGATCTCGTCGAGAGAGTCAAAGATCTGTTGTTGTTCACTGTCGCGGATTTCGGCCGCGCGCATGAGCATGCTGCGCATTCGGTCGAACGACATAGTCTGTTGATCACTCAAGGCGCTGACGCTTTCGTCGAACGGTTGGGGAGCGAGCTTTTTCAGCGTAGCGAGTAGCGCAGAGTCACCCGCATGGGTAGTCGAGTGGCCCTTGCGTCACCCGAAAGGTCGGAGTACAGGGGGTAAAGCGATGACCATGAGCCAGATTCCGGTGCCTTTTAACAACGAACACGTGCGTGGCGCGCCGAAGGTGCTGTTGCACGATCACCTCGACGGCGGGCTGCGGCCCACCACGGTCCTGGAGCTCGCCCAAGCCGCCGGCTACCGAGCACTGCCGACCCAGGATGCCGGTGAGCTCGGTGCCTGGTTCAGCTCGGCGACCAGCTCCGGCTCGCTGACCAGTTACCTGGAGCGGTTTGCGCACACCGTGGCCGTCATGCAGCAGCGGGGCGCGCTGGTCCGGGTGGCCGCCGAGTGCGCGCAGGACCTTGCGGCGGACGGAGTCGTATACGCCGAGGTCCGGTATGCCCCTGAGCAGCACACCGGGGGTGGACTGACGCTGCCCGAGGTGGTGGAGGCGGTGCTGGAGGGCTTCGAGCTCGGCACGCGGATGGCGGCCGAGGAGGGCCTGCGGATCCGGGTGCGCTGCCTGCTCACCGCGATGCGCCACGCGGCCCGGTCCCGGGAGATCGCCGAGCTGGCGGTGCGCTACCGCGACGAGGGGGTGGTCGGTTTCGACATCGCCGGCGCCGAGGCCGGCTTCCCGCCCACCCGGCATCTGGACGCCTTCGAGTACGTGCGCCAGCAGAATGGGCACTTCACCATCCACGCCGGCGAGGCGTTCGGCCTGCCTTCGATCTGGGAGGCGCTGCAGTGGTGCGGCACCGACCGGCTCGGGCACGGGGTGCGCATCGTCGACGACATCACCGTCGAGCAGGACGGTTCGGTGCGTCTCGGCCGGCTCGCGGCCTACGTGCGGGACAAGCGGATCCCGCTGGAGATGTGCCCTTCGTCGAACATCCAGACCGGCGCGGCGGAGTCGCTGGAGGAACACCCCATCGGGCTGCTGGCAAAGCTGGGGTTCCGGGTCACGGTGAACACCGACAACCGGTTGATGTCGGACTGCACGATGACCAGCGAGATGCTGTCGCTGGCACAGACCTTCGGCTACGGCTGGGCCGACCTGCGGTGGTTCACCGTTAACGCGATGAAGAGCGCCTTCATCGGCTTCGACGAACGGCTGGAGCTGATCAACAAGGTGATCAAGCCCGCCTACGCGGCGCTGATCGGCTGAGCCCCTGCTGCCCGAATACGAGTGTGCCCGACGGCTCGCTCCCCGAACTGATCAGAAGCCGTGTCAGCGGAGCAGGCCAGAATCACCGAGGGCGCAGCCGCTTGACCAGGTTGGCCACCAGACCGTTCCAGCGGGCCGCCTCCGAGTCGAACGGCGGGCTGGGCGCCAGCCGGCTCGGGTCGGGCCGCAGCACGAAGGAGGTCAGCCAGCCGAGGCTCTGCGAAGGGGACAACGCGATCGCGGCGGCGTCGTCACCGGCCCACTCGCCCACGTCCAGCAGTAGCTCGACGCCGAGGTCGAGCTGGCTGGGGTCGACCTCGGTCGGCCCGGCGGCAAGGTCCTCGCCGAGGCCGCCGAGCTGGTAGCCGTTCTGCGGGTCCACCTCCACCACCAGCTCGCCTCGCCGGGCGCGCTCGAGCACCTCGGGCCAGGTCGAGGCGCGGGTCAGGTCGTGGCCACCGGCGGCCTGTTTGCCGGCCAGGTGCCTGGCCAGAGCCTGTTCCGAGGGCGCGCTCTGGATGCGCCCGGCGGCGCCGAGGAACAGCGGCTGGTCGTCGAGGTAGCAGCGCAGCGTGTAGAAGTCGCCGTGGTCGGTGCTGATCAGGATGGGATCTATGCCCACCTCCTCCCAGAACGCGGCGGCCTCGCTTGTCGGCTCGGCGCCGGGTGCTGTGTCCATCCCGGGGTCCTGACCAGGGCCCTTCCCGGTGTCCCGCTCGGCGACGACCGGGACCACGCCGGTGCTCGCGATGACCGAATCGGAGAACTCCTTGCGGGCGGTTGCCACCGCGTCCGGGTCCACCTCCGGTACCACGATCGCACCGTCCAGCGCGTCGATCACCTCGTCCCACCGGTCGGCGATGGTCTCGGCCAGCTGCTGCCACGCCTTGGCACCTTCGCGGCCGGAGAACGCCCAGGTGCCCCGATCCAGCATGGCGAAGCCCTCGGTGGAGTCGAGTACCGCGTGCACCGACCGCAGCCCGCAGGTGTCGGCCAGCGAGCGGACCACCGCGGTGATGCTGGCCAGCTCGCCGACCATCCAGGTGTCCGGCTCGTCGGCGGCGATCTCCGGCACGCCGACGATGTCGTAGCACTGCTCCTCGGCCGGTACCAGCTCCGGAGCGCTCAGCCGGGGCACCAGCGGCCATGCGGGGTGATCGTTCAGGTCGTGCTCGGCGACGGTGCGCACGTAGGCGGTGAGCATGCCCGCGTCCGGGAAGGCGTGCACGCCCTCCTCGTTGCCGAGAAAGCCTTCCCACTCGTCGGCGCCGTCCCGCCACAGCGGGGCCCACAGGGTGATCAGGTCGCCCTCGGTGAGGGAGAGCTGGATCGGCAGGATGTCCATGGCCACCATCGCAGGGTATCCAGCGCCGGTCCGGCCGGGCATCCAGCCGGTTCTACAGAGCCTCAGGCCGGCCTGTGTCCGAGGGGGCGCCGCGAGCCCTGAGGTGGACTGTGCAGCCGCCGGACACGGTTCGGGTCGCCGCGGTAGGGACCGGCCCGAATCGAAAAGGCCCGGCGCGGCTCAGTGCGCCGCGTGCAGCCGCACAACTCCGACGCTGACATCGGTGAGGCCGCCGTCGTCGAACTCGCGGCGCAGTCGGTCGGCTTTGAGTGTCGCTGCCATGCCGTCGTAGGGGCCATGCGCGTCGACCTCGCCGGTTTGCGGGTCAACGGCGAGCACGATGTAGCCATCGCATTGGCCGAGCTGCTCCGCCGCTGCCAACAATGCGGCGTCGGCTGGCGCGTTCTCCGACACTCTCGTCACCTCCTGTCGACTGACTTCTACCGAGTACAGCGGCGAAAGGGGTGCGAGCGTGTCACCCAAAACCGGAAAACACCCGTTCGGGGCAGGTCAGCGGGTCACTGTGGGTGACTTGACGGAGAGGGCTTCGATATGCGTGCCACTCGGTAGTCAATCGGTCCCGATCGGTTGATATATCGCCGCGCTACGGTCGAGGGGATCTCCGCGGCGCAGCGAGCTATCGGGGTCGGCGGCTGGCAGTATCCCGGGGCATGCGGAAGCTGCGTACTCCGGAGGACCGGTTCGTCGAGCTGCCCGACTTCGATCTCGAACCGGGTTACGCCGAGGTGCCCGACGGCGAAGGCGGTTCGCTGCGGATGGCCTACGTCGCGGCCGGACCGGTGGACGGGCCGCCGGTGCTGCTGCTGCACGGTGAGCCCACCTGGGCGTTCCTCTACCGGAAGATGATCCCGGTGCTGGCGGATGCCGGGCTGCGGGCGGTTGCACCGGACCTGGTCGGCTTCGGCCGCTCGGACAAGCCGGCCGAGCTGGCCGACCACAGCTACGCACGGCATGTGGAGTGGGTGCGCACGCTGGTCTTCGACGTGCTCGACCTGCGCGAGCTGACCCTCGTCGGCCAGGACTGGGGCGGGCTGATCGGGCTGCGCCTCGTCGCCGAGCACCCGGACCGGTTCGCCCGCGTGGTGGCCGCGAACACCGGGTTGCCGACCGGGGACGTGGACATGCCCGAGGTGTGGTGGCAGTTCCGCCGTGCGGTGCAGAAGGCCGGTGCCGCCGACGCGCTGGACATCGGCCGGCTGGTGCTCAGCGGCTGCCAGCGCGGCCTCGACCAGGCGGCCCGCTCGGCATACGACGCGCCGTTCCCTGACGGCTCGTACAAAGCGGGCCCCCGGGTGATGCCCACGATCCTGCCGACCCGCCCCGACGACCCGGCCACCGAGGCCAACCGGGCGGCCTTGGCGACGCTGCGCGAGCTGTCGCTGCCGTTCCTGTGCCCGTTCAGCGACGGAGACCCGATCACCGGCGGCATGGCGCCGATCCTGAAGCGGACCATGCCGGGCGCGGTTGGCCGGGACCACCCGACGATCACCGGCGCCGGTCACTTCTTGCAGGAGGACGCAGGGCCCGAGCTGGCGAGGGTGGTCGCCGACTTCGTGAAGGGCAGCTGAGTGGAGCTGCAGGTGGTGGACCATCCGCTGGTCAAGGCCCGGATGAGCACCTTGCGTGATGCGCGCACCGACAGTCCGGCTTTCCGCGCGACGCTGCGCGAGCTGGCCGAGATGCTGGTCTACGAGGCGTGCCGGCACGCCGAGCTGCGGACCGAGGCGATCCAGACGCCGGTTGCCGGCGCGACCGGCTACCGGTTGGCCGCGCCGCCGCTGCTGGTCCCGGTGCTGCGCGCCGGCCTTGGCATGGTGGATGCCGCGCTCGGCCTCATCCCGGAGGCTCGGGTCGGTTTCGTCGGCGCATACCGGGACGAGGCCACCCACCGGCCGGTGTCCTACCTGGAGTCGCTGCCCGAGTCGCTGGCCGGCTGGCCGGTCTTCGTACTGGACCCGATGCTGGCCACCGGCGGCACGCTGGTGCACACGGTGCGGCTGATGGTCGAGCGGGGCGCCAGCGAGGTCACCGCCATCTGCGTGCTGGCCGCGCCGGAGGGGCTCGCCGTGGTCCGCGAGTCAGGGTTGCCGGTACGGGTGGTCACCGCGGCGGTGGACGACCGGCTCAACGACCACAAGTTCATCGTGCCGGGGCTCGGCGACGCTGGGGACCGCCAGTTCGGCGCCCGGTGAGCTCAGCTCGGGTCGGCCCGCCAGCCGGTGCACAGGGCGAGCACGGCGCCGCGGTACACCTCGACCGGCTCACCCGCGCCGGCCGGCAGCAGCGCGTCCAGCTCCAGCGAGACCATTCCGTGCACGGTGCCCCAGATGGAGGTGGCGAGCACGTCGAGGCTCTCGGCGCGGAAAAGGCCCGCGTCGACCGCGCGGCGCACCACATCCCGCAGCGGCTGGTAGGTGGCCTCCGCGCGGCGTAGCGACTCGTCGTCGGTCGTCGCGCCGTTGTCGCTCGGGCTGAACATGACCCGGTAGAAGTGCGGCTCGTGCAGCGCGCTGGCGCGGTAGGCCAGCGCCATTGCGCACAGCGCCTCACCGGGGTCCTCGGCGCCGTCCGCCTCGTCGAGGCTCTTGCCGAACCGCCGGAACGCCTCGTTGTAGACGGCGTTGAGCAGACCCGGCTTGCCGCCGAACAATGAGTAGACCGCGGTGGTCGAGGTCTCCGCCTGCGCGGCCAGCTTCCGCAGGCTCAGACCATCGGGGCCCTCGTCGGACAACGTGCGCACGGCCTGCTCTAGCAACCGGACACGCAACGCGTCGTCGTGGACCTTCGGACGGGGCATTGGCCGAGATTAACCCAGCAGTTCCTTAACCTTGCCATGAGATCGAATATCTGATCACAGCGAGTCGGCCCGGCCCACCGTGGCGGCACAATCGGCCGTCCGCGCCGGTCGCATGCTGCTCGGCGCGGGTGCGGCGTCAGTCCATCAGGGTAGCGGCCACCGTGGCACCCAGCTCCCAGCAACGCGCCAGCGCGGCCTTGTCCGGAGCGCCGGTGACCACGACCGGCTCGGCCACCCTTTTCCAGCTCATCCCCTCGGCGATCTGCCCGATGGCGTTGACGGCGCCGTCGGTGCCGAGATTGCCGTGCACGTAACAGCCGTAGGGCAGCCCCGACGTGTCGTCCAACACGGGGTAGTAGATCTGGTCGAAGAAGTGTTTCAGTGCACCCGACATGTAACCGATGTTCGCCGGCGTACCCAGCAGTACGCCGTCGGCGCCGAGTACGTCCGAGGCCGTCGCGGCCAGCGCGGCGCGGCGAACCACGTCCACCCCGGTGATCTCCGGGTCGCTCGCGCCGCGCAGCACCGCGTCGAACATCTCGGCGGTGGCCGGCGAGGGTGTGTGATGCACGATCAACAGAGTTGCCACCATCCCACCTTCCCGCGAGTCGGGCCTCCCAGCACACCGAGTCGGGTTTCCTGCACCGCGAGTCGGGGTTTCCAGCACACCGAGTCGGGTGTCCCGGCACACCGTCTGGATTTCGGGCCGTGTGCTGACGTTCCCGAATCAGTGTGCTGAGAACCCCCACTCGCGGAGGTTTCGCGCTAGTACCGTAGGGCCGGTAAGGCGAGTCGCCCCTGCGAGGCTCCGGAGGAGTTCCGGCGAAGGCCGGCGCTGTGAATGTCGGCCACCAGGGCGCCGAACCCTGGTGGCGGCACCCCAGGGTGAGCACAAGCGCGCTCTTTCGGCCGAAGGCGAACTTGCGGAGGCGGGCCCGAAGGGTTCCCGATCGGAAGTTCTCGCGCGAGAACAGGCCCTGTAGTACTAGCCCCGGCGGTGCGGCCGCCGGCTCCCTGTGGTGTGTTGTCTACCTGGTCACAGCGGGCAGCTAAGCGCCCAGATAGTTGTACTCTCATAACAGTTAGCAACGCTCAATTTACGGGGGTGCTTGGTGCCTGAACTCAGTCCCCGGCGCCGCGTGGTGATTCTGGCGATCTGCTGCTTGAGCCTGCTCGTGGTCAGCATGGACAACACGATCGTCAACGTCGCCCTGCCGGCGATGCGGCGTGACCTGCATGCCTCGGTCTCCAGCCTGCAGTGGACCATCGACGCGTACACCCTTGTACTTGCCAGCTTCCTGATGCTGGCCGGTTCCACGGCGGACCGGGTCGGCCGGCGGCGCACCTTCCAGCTGGGGCTCTCCCTGTTCGGCTTCGGATCGCTGTTGTGCAGTCTCGCGCCGAGCAGCGGCTGGCTGATCGCGGCGAGGGCGGTCCAGGCGGTCGGTGGCACGATGCTCAACCCGGTGGCAATGTCGATCATCACCAACACGTTCACCGACCGGGTGGAGCGGGCGAAGGCGATCGGTGTGTGGGGCGCGGTGAACGGGCTGGCCCTCGGGCTCGGCCCGGTCGTCGGCGGCGTACTGGTGGAGGTGGCCGGCTGGCGGTCCATCTTCTGGGTCAACCTGCCGATCGTCGTGCTGGGTATCCTCGGCACCGCGCTGTTCGTGCCCGAGTCACGGGCCCTGCGGGCACGCCGCTTCGACCCGGTCGGCCAGACGTTGGTGATCATGATTCTCGGCGGCGCGGTGTATGCGATCATCGAGGCACCAAGTTTGGGCTGGATGTCGCCGGAGATTTTGCTGCTGGCCGCTGTGGTGGTCCTGGCGGTGCTCGGGGTGCTGGTGTTGGAGCCGCGCAGGAAGGACCCATTGTTGGAGCTGCGCTTCTTCCGCAGCGTGCCGTTCAGCGGCGCGACGGTCACCGCCGTCGCGGCGTACTGCAACTACGGCGCGTTCCTGTTCCTCAACACCCTGTACCTGCAGGACGTTCGTGGTCTTTCCGCGTTCGAGGCTGGCGTGTACACCTTGCCGGTAGCGGTGCTGATCGTGATCCTGGCGCCGTTGACCGGTCGGCTCGTCGGTCGCACCGGCACCCGGCTGCCGCTGGTGGTCGCCGGCGGCGCGAACGTCCTTTCCGGCCTGGCGCTCACCCAGCTCACCCCGAGTACGCCGATGCCGGCCCTGCTCGGCATATACGTGATGTTCGGTATCGCGCAGGGCACCGTCAACCCGCCGATCACAAACTCGGCGGTGTCCGGGATGCCCCGCTCGATGGCAGGGGTCGCCGCTTCGGTCGCCTCGACCAGCCGGCAGACCGGCATGACACTGGGCGTCGCCGTCTCCGGCTCGATCGTCGGCTCGGCGCTGGCCCGTGGTGGGGCCACGTTCACCGAGGCGACCCACACAGTGTGGGCGGTGAGCATCGGGCTCGGCCTGCTCATCCTTGCACTGGGCTTCCTAACCACCAACCACGCAGCGCTGGCCTCAGCGAGTCGAGCGGCGGCGTTGTTCGACGACGAGCTCGGCGCCCCGGCGCTGGACCGGGCCGAGCCGGTGGAGTCACGATGAGCCAGTTCGATTCGGACGCGCTATGGGGTGCCGTCCGCGCGCTGGTCATCGACGGGCTGGACGACAACCGACGCCGTCTGGTGGCCCGGACCGGTCTGCCGTTCTCCCGGATCCGCGCGTTGCGTCGGCTGCGGCCGGGGCCGCTGACGCATGCGGCGCTCGCCGAGGCGATGATGGTGGACCGGCCGGCCGCCAGCGTCGCGGTGGACGACCTGTGTGCGCGCGGTCTGGCCATCCGCAAGGCCCACCCCACCGACCGGCGCAGCAAGCTGGTGAGCCTGACCGCCGAGGGCAAGCGGATGGCCGAGCTGATCCGGACCGTCGCGGTACCGGCCCCGCCGGGCTGGTCGGAACTGTCCGAGGCGGATCTGGCGGTGTTGGCCAAGGTGATGGGCAAGCTCGGCCGGCACGCGGCGGCGGTGCCGGGCGAACTCTCCGACGACCACCTGACCGCGACCGGCCGCTGACGGTCACCTGGGCAACAGCGCCAGTCCCGGGTCACCTCACCGCCCGTGGCCGGAACCGTGGCCGCCGGAGTGACTCGAACCAGCACCGCCGGACTTGCCTGAGCCACCGGAACGGCCATGTGACCCTCGGTCCGACGACGAGCTCGTCGAGCTCCGGGTGGAGCGTGTCGACTCGGAGTGGCGCGACCCGCGCTGGCTGGCGCCCCCGGCGCGCGTGGAGCTCCTCGACGTCGAGGCCTGCCTCGACCCTGCCGGGCTGGCCGCCGTCCGAGTGCCGTGCCGGCCCGTCGCGCCGGCCGGCGACAACGCGCTGCTGGGCCGGCTTGGCGTGCCGGCTGGCGACGAGCCGGCAGACCGGCTCGCGGCGGTGGCCGCGTCCGAGGGCGCGATGGACTTGGTCAGCGTGCTCAGTGCCGGCCCCGAGGGGGAGTCGGTGCGGCTGGTGCCGCCCGCTGCCGTTGTGTTGCCGCCGAGCAGCCCACCGGTGAGTCCGCCGGTCAGGCTGCCCAATGCGGTGGTGGCAGGCGAGGTGCCACTGGCAGGGGAGGCGCCCGGTTGAGTGGTGCTGGTCGGGGCGGTGACACCGCCGAGCAGGCCGCCGACGAGGCCGCCAACGGTGTGGTCCACCACGCCGGCCAGTCCCTGCGTGGTCTGGGTGACCGTCGAGCCGAGGCTTTCGACGGTGGGGCCGAGCAGCGGCAGCGAGCCACCCACCGCGCTCACCGTGTTGCCCAGGGTGGAGCCGGTGCCGGCGACGACACCTGCCACGGTGTGTGTACCGGCCTGCGCGACGCCGCCGACCACGCCCACGGTGCTGTCCACGGTGGCGCCCAACGCGCCCGTGGTCGCGCCGACCGCGCTACCCAGCCCGACGAGCGGGGTGCCCAGCGGTCCGAGAGCGCCTCCCACCCCGCCGACCACGCCGCCCAGGGTGCCGCCGGTGGTCGAGACCACGGTGTCCGCGGCGCCGCCGACCGCTCCGCCGGCTGACGACCTCGCGGATGTACCTGGTCCGCCAGTGCCAGTGCCAGTGCCAGTACCGGTGCTAGTGCCAGTGCCGGCGCCGCCGGTGGGACCGGTGCCGCCGGTGCCCGGCTGGCCACCGACCGGGCCGGTGCCCACCGGCGGCACTGTCGAACCGGGCCCGGTGACAGGGGGAGTGCCCAGCCGAGGTCCCAGGGTCGACCCGGCCGAGGTGCTGGGTCCGGCGGCCAGCGCCGGCGGCGCCGCGCCGTTGCCGGGCGGGTTGTCCGGCGAGCTCATCGAAGCGGGCATGAACGGCGGTGAGATGTTCCACAGGTCGGGGCCGGTGCTGCCCGGCCACCAGGGCAGCAGCGGGTTCTGTGTGCCGCCGGGCGCGCCGTAGCGGGGAAAGCCACCGGCCCCGCCGTCGTTCGCGGACGGGCCGGACATGGTGTGGCTGAGCAGCACCGCGCCGGCCGCCAGCGAGCTGGCCGCGACCAGGACGCCTGCGCCGTTCGCCAACCGCCGGCCCGGAGACGGTGACAGGTCGAACAGTGCGATGGCCGAGCCCTTGGCCGCCGTCGTGCACGGCAGGGCGCGTGGTGCGCGCTCCGGACGGCGGCGCAGCTCGCGCAGCGAAACCGAAATCCGGGAGGTGCTGGCTCCGCACGGCTGGATCGGCGGCGCTGGCCTACCGAGCAGCTCGGCGAGCGTGATCACTTGCTCGGTCGGTTGCCTGTCTCGGGTATGGGCGGAGTCTGCCACGGTGGTGGTACCTCGTTCCGGTGAATAGGCGGGCTGCAGTTGTACTGCTAGTTACGAACACAGCCAAATTGCCGCTCGACGTCCAATACGTGCTTCTCATCCGGACTAACAACCGCTCACCACCAACAGTCGACCGTTCAGCGCACGGCTGTTGCCGCCCTAGCGGTCCGGCCAGCCGCGCGCACCGTGGGATGGCGGCTGGGTGCCCCGCCGAAACCAAAACGCGGTTATCCGTGCACCACCCCGGTGCAGCGGTTTCCGCCACCGACGCCGCGGCGACGCTGGACCGGACGAGCTAACGAGACTGTGCCGCTTGGTCGCCTTGGCGAACGTCGCGCACCTCGTCGCGCACGAGTCTCACTCCGGGCGATGACCAGCTGCCCCGAACGCCCCTCTCCGCCCGCCCGCTGGGCGGCTGTTGCAGGCGGCGGAAACCCGCCGCGCCACGCGGTTTCGAACCATCGGCGAGCGGAGGGTTCCCCGGTGGGTGACGCCGCGTTGTACCGGCGCGCTCCGGCGATGCGGTGCCGCCGATTCGCCCACAGCGGGCTTGCGGCGGTTATCAGCCGAAGAGTGCCGGGTCGGGCCGGACCGAGCCCACCTGCAGACCGCCGCCCATTACGGCCGGCGCCCGTTGGGCGCGGATGAGCTCGTTGTCCACACCGAGCCGCCGCAACGTCGCGGCGAGCACCACGCCTCTGGCCCGTGCCGCGCCGTCGTCGATCTTGACCGCGATGCCGCGCCCGTCGGCAAGGCCCGCCGCGTGCACCGCTTCCGCGCCGCCCTTGCACACCAGCCCGGGGACTGATCGCATCAGTGCGGCCTCGGCGCGGCGGGTCCCGCTGGCATATTCGGGATGAGCACGAAACGCCCCGGCAATCACGCCGAGCGGGGTAGCCGGGGCGGCGCCGGCAAACCGGCCGAACGACCGGGCAAGGCCGCCCAGGGTGATCGCCATCACCGGGGCGCCGCATCCGTCCACCACGGTCGCCGCGACCGGCTCGCCGGAAACCTCCTCGAGCACGGCGCGGATGACCCGCTGCAGCGGGTGGTCCGCCTCGAGGTAGCTGGCCGTCGGCCATCTGTTGGCCACGCAGGTGGCCAGCATCGCGGCGTGTTTGCCCGAGCAGTTCATGGTGATCGGCGCGGCGGCATGCCCGGCCCGGACCCACTCGTCCCTGGCCACCTCGTCGATGGGGTAGCCCGGAGGCGTCCGCAGCGCGGACTCGTCAAGGCCGGCACCGGCGAGGATCCGTCGGACGCCGTCCAGATGGAACCCTTCGCCGGAGTGCGAGGACCCGGCCAGCGCGAGCAGCTCGCCGGACAGCTCCAAGCCGGCGCGGAGCATGCCGAGCAGCTGCATCGGCTTGTTCGACGAGCGCGGCAGCATCGGCTGGTCGACCACTCCAGCCGACCATTCGAGGGTGCCGTCCGGCGCCGTCACCACCACGGAGCCGTAATGGCGGCCCTCCACGAACCCGCCCCGCACAACCTCGGCCATGAGCACCGGGGCGGTCGCCGAAGTAGTCGCCGAAGTAGTCATTGCCGTTCAGCCTAGAACGCGCCCCGCTGAGTGGGCCCAGACCGGAAGGCAGGCTGTCAACCGGGCCCGCCCGGTCAGCGGAGTTCGTTCGTTCCGTCTCGCTGCCATCCGTTCACGACGGCCTCGACCGAGGCCACCAATTCCTGCCAGCTCGGCGACCGGCCCCTCGGGGCGCACGCGGCGACTGCCTGCTCGATCTCCTGTCGACGAGCGACGAGACCGGCGGTGTCGGCATCCCGATGGACCACCACCACCTCCGGTGCGCCGGCCATTAGCTCGCATCCGGCGGCGATGCGGGACTTGACGTCCTTCGCGACCTTTGCGAGTCGGGAGAAATCGGGCCTGCTGAGGTTGACGTCCACCCCACGCGCGCCAAAAAGGGATTCGACGAGGTCGGCCAGGGGATGATCGGACGTGCCCTCAGCGACGAAGAGGCCACTGTGTGATCGCCCCGTCATCCTGCCAGGACCATCGGTAGTTGTAGCTGGGCGCCGATCGGTGCCGTCAGGTAAGACAAGACGTCAGCCTCGCTGAAGGAACGTGACGCCGACTGTGTACGCCAGGAATCACGGAAGGGCAACAGCGTGCGGGCCCGCACGGAGTTCCCCTCGGCGGTCCGGTGCGGCGCAAGTTCGGCCAGCGGAAGATCCGATGGATCACAGAGCTGCACCACCCCCGGCGCGTGCGTGTTCACGATCACCTGACGGAACGGGTTCGTCTCGTCGGGGGCGTCCGACGGATCGACCGCGAGGTCGCGTACGAGTTGCATCACCGAAGGCAGATTGGCGGGATGGATGCCGTTCTCGGGTTCCTCCATGCAGAGCAGTCCGGTCAATCCCGGATCTTCCAGCAGCACACACAGGGCCAGGAACCGGAGCGTTCCCACGGACAGCGCCCTGGCCGGCAGCCGCGGCCCGCCTCGTTCCCGCAGGACCAGGGTGAAAACCTCTCTGACCTGGTTCAGCTCGACGGTCAGGTCCTCGACCCGCACACCGGCCAGATCGGAAAGGCGCCCCGCCGCGCCGAGATCGTCTTCCACCTCTGCCGGGACGAGCATCTCCACGGCGAGGTCGATCCGGCGCTCGTGGTCGCGGTACCCGTCCCAGAACAGGTCCCGCACACCACCGCCACGCATACCGGCCGATCCGCGAACGCGCTGGGAGGCCTCGACCAACGGGTCGGACGCCAGGTAGGAGAGGAACTCGATCGCGTCGAACACGTTCGACTTGCCGATTCCGTTGGCGCCGGCGATGCAGGTGAACGGCCCGAACTCGGCGCGAGTGTCGAGGAGGTTCTTGAACCCCCGGACTTCGAGCCGCGTCAGCATGCCCTGAGGGTACTGGTAGACAGGGCGCCGACCGGCGGAACGATCGGGCCGCGTTCCCGGACCAGCGCGTCGGTGGAGTCGAAACGCCTCGTCGGGCTGTTGGCGAATGATGAGGTGCCGCTCGGCGGGGTGCTATCCGCGTGATCCCACGGAGCCAGCGTCAGCGGCCGTGCTCGCCGGTGCGGCCGGGCGGCGGGCGAACTCGCCGATGCCGCCACCGATCAGCTCGAGCGAGACGTCCAGCCAGTCCGCGGCGGCGGCGAGCTGGTTGGGTTCATCATGCGCGCGCAGGTAGCCGACGAATTGCTCCGAGGCCATCGAACGCAACAGCAGGATCAGCTGAGCGGCCAGGATGCTCGGCCGGGGCGCGTGCGGGTGCTCACCGAGCTCGCTGGCCAGCGCCTCGGCCATCGAGCGCTCGAACTTCTCCCACATCAGCCGCCACCGGGATTGCAGGGTGAGGCTGGTGCCCACCATCCGGTGCATCCGGTCCAGCTCGGCGACCGGTGGCGAGTCGGACTCGGACATCATGACGCGCACCGCGTCGGCCATCGCATCCAGCGGTGTCTCTCCGGCGGGCCGGTCCCGGATCCGGTTGAGCAGAACCTCGCAGACCTCGTCGTCGGAGTCGAAGACGAGGTCTTCCTTGGAAGGGAAGTACACGAACACGGTCTTCGCCGAGATGTTCACCGCGTCGGCGATCTCGGAGACGGTCACGTTGTCATAGCCGTGCTGCTCGAACATGGTGCGCGCCGTGTCGAGGATCGCCTGCCGGGTCAGCAGCTTCTTCCGCTCGCGTAGCCCTAGCCGCAAGCTGGGCTGGTCTCGGCATCTCATTAGCCTAGCTTACCTGTGATATCGCTGAAGTCACACCGACTGTCGTTTTTCTGTCTCAGAACCGAGACGTGCGCCCGATCGGCGGGTCGGATCGGCGGCAAGCGCACGATCCCGAGGTGAGGCTGGGATGACCGACCGTCGGAAATTTGCTTGCGTCCGCAGGCGCTGGCCGCGTATCAAGGGTTAGTCACACACTTTTTGGGTTGACTCACCGGGGTCGCGCGGCCCGAGGCCGGAAGGGGAGCGGGGCATGGAGGTGCCACCGGCACCATCCCCGACGGGGACGGCCGCCCCCGGCGCGGGCGGCCGAGGATGGTTGGTGCCGCTGCTGGTGCTGATCTCCGGGATGCTCATGGCGCTGTTGGACATGACCATCGTCAATGTCGCGATCCCGCGCATCCAGACCGACTTCGGCGCGTCCACCGACGAAATCCAGTGGATCACCACCGCGTTCAACCTCGCGCTCGGTGTCGTGGTGCCGCTGTCCGGCTGGCTGAGCGACCGCTTCGGCACGACCCGGGTCTACCTGATCTCGCTGGTGGGTTTCTCCATCGCCTCGATCCTGTGCGGCCTCGCATGGGATCTGAACTCCATGATCGTCTTCCGGGTCCTGCAGGCGATCCCCGGCGGCATCATCCCGGTGGTCACCATGACGATGCTCTACGCGATCGTCCCTCGGGACCAGATGGGCAGCGCAATGGGGCTCTACGGCCTCGGGGTGGTCTTCGGGCCGGCGATCGGTCCGACCCTCGGTGGCTACCTGGTCGAGTACGTGGACTGGCGGCTCATCTTCTTCATCAATGCCCCGATCGGCGTGCTCGGCACCGTGGCCGGCGTTGCGCTGCTGCCGAAGCTTCCCGCGACGGCCAAGCGGCCGTTGGACTGGTGGGGCTTCGCTACCGCGGGCTTCGGGCTATTCGCGCTGCTGTTGGCCTTCTCCAAGGCTGAGGACTGGGGGTGGAGCAGCTACAAGGTGCTCATCCTGGTCACCGCCGGCGTGTTCAGCCTGGCGTTCTTCGTAGTCATCCAGCTGGGCATCGAGAACCCGCTGATCGACCTGCGGGTGTTCAAGAACTGGATGTACGTCAACTCGCTGCTGCTGATCATCGTCCTGATGGTCGGGCTGAACGCGGTGCTGTTCTACCTACCGCTGTACATGCAGACCAACCTGGGAATCCAACCGCTGGACACCGGGCTTATCCTGCTGCCCGAAGCGATCGTCATGGGCATCCTGATGCCGATCGCCGGGCCGCTCTACGACCGGTTCGGCCCCCGTTGGCCCGGGGTGATCGGGTTGACCATCGCCAGCGTCGGCGGCTTCATGCTGTGCGGCATCGGGCCCTCGGTGAGCAACAACGACATCGTGCTGTGGACGGTGATCCGGGCCGCCGGCAACGGGCTGGCCCTGATGCCGATCATGACAGCCGGGCTGGCCGCCATCCCGCCTCATTTCACCAGTGCCGGGAGCGCGATGAACAACATCGCGCAACGGGCCTCGGCCTCGATGGGCCTCGCCATCATGACGGCGATTGCCACCAGCCAGCAGGGCCAGCTGATGGCTGACCAGTCCGCGTTGATCCCGGCCAACTCACCGGCCTCGGTGCGGATGAGCGAGCAGGGTACGAGCAGCATGTACGGCTACTACCTGCAACTGCAGGGCATGGTAACCGGGCGGGCATACAGCAACGTGTTCCTGGTCTGTGCGTTGCTGACCATGGTCGGTATCGTCCTGGCGTTCTTCATGAGAAAGCCGCCGTTGCCCGGGCCGACCGAATCGCCCGAGCCGTTCGACTCGGTGCCGCACGGCGACCTCGCGGTGGCGCGGTCCGGCTCGGCCTCGCCGGCGGATGGTCCCGAGTTGCTGCAGGTGCCGAACGCGCCGGTTCCGGTAACCACGGCGATTGGACGCTGAGATGAAAATGTGCGTACGGCCACTTTCATCCTCGGCACGGTCGTGTTTGCCGCCGTATGACGTCGGGAACCCTCTAGCCGTCCGCCACAGAATCTCACCGGAGGTGTACTGATGGGCTTGGATGACAAGATTAGCAACAAGGGCGAGGAGCTCAAGGGCTCAGCCAAGGAGCACGTGGGCAAGGCCGCCGACGACCCGGAGCTGGAGGCCGAAGGCCACACCGACCAGGCCAAGGGCAGCCTCAAGCAGGCGGGCGAGAAGATCAAGGACGTCTTCAAGGGCTAGTTGAGGCGTGATGCGGTGGGCGGTCGTTTTGCGGCCGCCCACCGTGCTTTCTGTTTATCCGTCCCGCTCCACGACAGGCAGCTCCCGCTCAGCGTTCCGTCACGTTTCACCCAGAGTGAGTCGGGTATGTCTGACGGCGACGAAATACAGCGGAAGGGCGTAGTCGTGGGCCAGGCGGATACGGACCAGGTCGAGTACATGCACCGGTGGTGGCCCGCCAAGCCTGAGGAGCTGGCCAACATCCGCCGGGTTGTGCGCACCTGGATGGCGCCGTTCGCCTTGGGCGACGACGCGGTTGCCGACCTGGTGCTCGCCGTCGACGAGGCGGTGGCCAATGCCGTCGAGCATGCCTACGGCCCCGATGAGAACGGCACCATCGAGCTGATGATGTGGACCGAGGCCCGCGCGCTGTGTGTAGAGGTCACCGACCGGGGCCGATGGAAGTCGCCCAGCCAGGGCGCGAGCATGCGGGGCCGAGGCATCCAAGTCATGCATGCAATGACCGACTCGGTCCTTATTCATTTCGACGCGCAGGGCACCAAGGTGCTGATGCGGCGCGCCTTCTCCGCCAGCTCTATCTCCGACGCATCCAGTCCGGGCGGCCTGACACCTGTCGAATCCTGACTGCAAGGTGCGGTCGCTGGCGTTTTGCCAGGTTGAACGGGTCAGTAGTTCGGTAGGGTGCCCAGTGTGGAGCTCGTTCGAGGATCTTGCGCGCGTTGCGGTGCCGGCTGGGTAGGTGTCGACCGCTGCCACTGCGTGCGTTGTTGCCAGACCTGGGACGACGTCGAGCTGTTCGATGCGCACCGCTGCGCGACCGGGTGCGCGGACGGTGCGGGCATGGGGCTGGCGCAGACCCGCAACGGGATCTGGCAGCGTTCGCGGTCGCCCCAGGACAGCGCTCGGGACACCGGGCGGCGTATCTCGCAAGCCAGCCGGTCCGCCTGAGTAACCACATTCGACCTGGTCGAATGTCGCCGGCTCAGTCCTGCCGGCCCCGGGCATAGTCGGCCAGCGGCGGCTCGGCCGGCACGTGCGGATAGGTCGCCAGTGTCGTTGCCACCTCAGCGTTGTAGCGCGCCTCGTTGATCGGCAAGGTGAGCGGGTTGATCCCGGGCATCAGTGGTTGCGCGCACACCGAGCGGTCCACCCTGGCGGGGTCCGCCGGCCCTTCGTGAGTGATGGCGTCCCGGACCAGCGCGTACCCCACCGCGTCGATGCTGCCCATGCTCAGGTGGTCCGCGACGTGCACCGGGCAGATCTGTTGCACGGCCACGTTGCGGATGCGGCCTGGGCCGGAGTGAAGTTCGGAGCTGGGCGCGGGCGGGAAGTTGGGCACCACGACCTCGTCGGTCAGCGTGTACATCTGGGTGTAGCTGATGCCGGGATAGGTCTCCTGCCCGGCGTTGAGCGCCGCGAGGAAGTGCGATCCGGTCTGCTGCTGCCAGAACGCGGGAGCGCACCCTGGTACACAGACCGGATAGGCGTCCAGCGTGCCGTGGTTGGACGGGTCGATGCCCACCAGGTCGTCCACGTCATCGCGGGTGTCCGGCCAGAACTTCAGCGCCCAGCGGCCGATCATGCCGCCCTGGCTGAAGCCGACCACGTCGATGCGCCGCCCCGCCCGGTCCGACATGGCGCGCAGCGCGTGCACCACGTACTCGGCGGCGATCTGGATGTCGCCCATCGCGTGGCCGGGCAGCGTCACCGCGCAGTAGGAGCGGCCGAGCTGGCGCAGCGCGGGCTGGTAGTTCCAGTCGAAGTTGGTCCTCGGCTCCAGCGTGGTGCCGGGGATGAGCAACACCGGTGCGCCGGAACCACCGGCCAGGTCACCGTGACAGGCCAGGCTCTCGCTCAGCGCGGTGGCCCCCACCCGCAGCCGGGGACCCGAGTCGTCCGCAGCGGCGGCCAGTGGCGGGCTGAGCACCGCCGCGCCCAGCACGACCGCCAACGCCGCCAACGCCACGAACCCGCGTATCCACCGCGTAGTGAGCCGCATACCCCTGCAACGATCTTCGGCCCGTCCCGGTATCGATACCTTCGGTTGAACTCGACATCGACGTTGCGCTCGCCGGCGCTTCCCCGCCGCGTGGCAGGATGACCCGGTGGCGGACGAGCGGCTCGAGGCCCAGCGAACGATCGAGGCGGACCCGGCATCCATCTTCCGGGTGCTGTGTGACCCGAAGGGGCATGTCGCCATCGACAGCTCCGGCATGTTGATGAGCGCCACCGGAGATCCGGTCACCGCTGTCGGCGACAGCTTCGTGGTGCACATGGACCGCGAGGCGTTGAGCGACATGCCGCTGGGCCGCTACGACGTCACCGTCCTGATCACGAAGTTCGTACCGGACCAGGAGATCACCTGGACGGTGCGCGGCGTGGTCCGGCCACCGATCGGCCACGTCTACGGCTACACACTGCACCCGGCGGACGGCGGCACGACCCTGGTCACCTCGTACTACGACTGGTCCGACATCCACCCGGATTGGCGCGAGCGGGACATCTTCCCAATCTTGTCCGTGGGTGCGCTGCGAGCCACCCTTGGCATCTTGGCGCGCACCGTCACTGGCGCAACCACGGCCCGGACCTAGTACTGCAGGGCCGGTAAGGCGAGTCGCCCCCGCGGGGCTCCGGAGGAGTTCCGGCGAAGGCCGGCGCTGTGAATGTCGGCAACCAGGGCGCCGAACCCTGGTGGCGGCACGCCAGGGTGAGCACAAGCGCGCTCTTTGGGCCGAAGGCGAACTTGCGGGGGCGGGCCCGAAGGGTCCCCGATCGGAAGTTCTCGCGCGAGAAGCAGGCCCTGTAGTACTAGTCGCCCACCTCCCGCTCCAGCTCGGCTTTCGTCATGTCGGAGCGGCCAGGCACACCTTGGCGCTTGGCATCCTGGTAGAGCTGTTCCTTGGTGCGGCCCTGGGATCCCGAGTGGGACCGTTTGCCGCCCCGGTGCTGCGGTGACACGTCCTCGGTCGAGGTGCGGCTTGCCTGGTCCGACTCACCTTCCCGCGCGCGGTTCTTGTTCACGGTGCGAGCGGCTATCTCCTTCGCTCGGTCCTCGCTCGTGCCGCGCTCTTCCGCCGACTCCTTGATGTGCTCGTACTGCCGCTCTCGTTTGTCACTCCACGCCTCTTGTGGCACGACCAGTTCCTTTGCTGTGGACGACGGGACAATCGAGAGAGAGCTACCCGAAGGACGGGCGAATATGCGTTTGCCGCCTGCCTGCCCGGGTAGTCGATGGCATGGCCGATTCGACGCGGAAACTGACCGACCGACGTGTTGCGTTCCTGGTTGCCCCGGAGGGTTTCGAACAGGTCGAGCTGACCGACCCGTGGAAAGCGGTCGAGGAGGCCGGTGGCACACCGGAACTGGTGTGCACCTCTTCGGGCGAAGCCCAGGGGTTCAACCACCTGGACAAGGCGGACACGTTCACTGTCGACCAGGTGGTCTCCGACGTGACCGCGGAGAACTATGACGCGCTGGTACTTCCCGGCGGTGTTGCCAACCCGGACTTCCTGCGCACCCAGGAGGACGCGGTGAACTTCGTGCGCGACTTCTTCGACCGGGGCAAGCCGGTGGCCGCGATCTGCCACGCCGCGTGGACCCTCATCGAGGCCGATGTGGTGGGCGGCCGGCGGATCACCTCGTGGCCGAGCCTGCGTACGGACCTGCGCAACGCCGGGGCCGAGTGGGTCGACGAAGAGGTTGTCACCGACCAGAATCTGGTCAGCAGCCGCAACCCCGATGACCTGCCGGCGTTCTGCGCCGAGCTCGTTGAGCAGTTCGCCGAGAACGTGCACAGCGACCAGTCCGCCTCCGTGCCCAGCTAGCCAGCCCCAGCGCGGCGGCACATCCGCCTCGGGCAGCACGGACCGGCCACGGCCGGCCGGGACCCGAGGCGGATGCTTGTCCGGGCTCGTCGGCGCCGATGACGTCGAGCCCCGGCCCCCACAGGTGCGTGAGGTAGCACAGCGACGGCAGGGCGGACATTCGAGAACGAACTGAACTGGGTGTCCTCCCGGCTGCCGATCAGCCGGGCGCCCGCTCAGGTCGTCCGCCCGAGGTGTTGTCCGCGCCGTCGCCGTCGTCCGCGTCGCCGTCGTCCGCGCTCGTCCGTTCGGAGCTCTCCTGCTCGGAGCCTTCCTCGTGCTTCTCGGTGGGCGGCGGAGGCGGCGGCGGGGCACCTTCCGCGATTGCGCTGCGCGGTGCGCTCTGCTCGTCGCCGGCCGCCGGGCCGTGCGGTGTCGGCTCCCACCGAGGCGGTCCGGTGACGTGACCGGCGGCCTGGGCCTCCATCTGGTCCATCTCGTCCTGCTGTTGTCGCAACCGCGACAACCCGTACATGGCTGCCAGGTGCCCGACCGCGGTGAGCAGCAGCAACACGCCCACCCGGCGCAGCACCGAGGGGAGAAGCGCCGCGTCCGCGCTGAACTCGAGCGAGGCGACCAGCGCGACAACGCCGAGCATGACCATGTAGAAGAACACCGCGACCAGGCTCGCCACCTGGCGGGCCCGGCGGGGGTCGGGGTAGGCCTCCGAGAGGTAGGCGGGGCCGCCGCGCCAGATCAGGTAACCGTCGACTCCCACGATGACTATGCCGATCAACAGCACCAGCAGGTACGGGCCATTGCCCACAACCGGCTCCTTCCAGCCACGCGCACAGAATCCCCGGGTACCCTCGGCAACCGCGTCCGAACATCACAGGCACGCATTGATGCCGGGGGTTTCCGGCCCGTCGGCCAGGGAACACCAGGCCACGACCGAGAACCTGAGCAAGCGAACCAGTGCGGAGGAGCCGGCAGCCCGTCAGCTCGGCGGCAGTCCAGGCGTTCGATAGCCGTTGGCTATCGGGTCGCGTTCCCTCCCCTCCGGACACGCTCACACCGCGGCCGCCGCGAAGCAGGCGATGGCGATGACCTCGTCGGCTAGGCGACCTTCAGCGTCAGCCAAGCCCGACGGTCCAAGAGCGCGTCGATGTCTCGGCGCGCCTTCGCTCGGCGCAGCTCGGTCGCGGAGCTGCCGGATCCCAGGAAGTCGCGCACCAGCGTGGCGATCTCCTCATCGACGGCCGCCACGGTGGGGGCGAGGAAGAAGTAGCCGTCAACAACGCTACGCACGACGTGCTCGCCGTCCGGGATCGGGTCCGTGAACCGCATGCGTTGCTCTCCCGGCGCTCGTCCTGGTCTACCCGGCTTTGCGTCACACAGGATAGGTACGGCTTGTTACGGCCCCGGCACGGTCTGTTACGGCCCTGGCACACCAGCGAGGCGCCGGGCGCGACGGTCGACCCGAGGACGAACGAGCTGTTCCGGCCGCGGATCGATCAGCGAAATGGCACGGCCCATCCGGTGCGGCGTGCTGGTCCGCTCGCTCCCCGCCCGCTACCCGGACCAGGTCAGCGCAGTGGCACTGCTCGGCGCGGTACGGGAGCCGGCCGAGGCCGGCCGGAAGGCCCAGCGCGACCGGGCCGCGGTCCTGCGGGAGAAGGGCACCGCCGCCACCGGCCCCGGACCGGTCGACCCGAAGCAGCCGCTGCTGCTCGTCACCGGCAGCGACGACAAGGTCGGGCCGCCCGCCGCCAGCCAGGAACTCGTCGACGCCCACGGCAACGCCGTCTTCGAGATCGTCCCCGGGGTCGGGCACTGGACCGCACTCGAAGCAGCCGGACCGGTCATCGAGCAGCTACGCAAGTTCCTCTGAGCCGTGTCCTCAACGCCAAGTCCAGATGTCGGCGCCTGGCCGGGCGCACCTGACCCGGGCAACCCGCCCGCGTCACCCTCAATGAAGAGGAGAGGGCCACCGTGCCCGTCTCAGCTGAGAAGGTCCTGTTCCGCAACGTATCCATCCTCGACTCCACCGGGACCGACCCCTACCCCGGCGACGTCCTCGTGGAGAACGACCGCATCGCCGCCGTCGGCACCGTCGATGCCGCCCGCGCCGAAGGCGCCCGGGTGATCGAGGGGCGCGGGCGCACCCTGATGTCCGGGCTCTGCGACGCCCACACCCACTTCTCCTGGAACAACAGCGCCGACCTCGACGGCCTTGGCACTATGCCCGTCGAGGAGCACCTGTTGTTCTGCCTGGAATCGGCCAAGACCTACCTCGACTCCGGCTACACCATGTGCCTCGGCGCCGCCTCGGCCAAGGAGCGCCTCGACGTCGTCTGCCGCGACGCGATCAACGCCGGCCGCATCCCCGGCCCCCGCTACCTCGCCAACGGGCCCGAGATCGCCGTCACCGGCGGAGCGCTGATCAAGAGCATCACCAAGTTCGCCGACGGCCCCGAGGGCATGCGCAAGGCCGTCCGGGAGCTCATCGAGCTCGGGGTCGACCAGATCAAGCTGTCCATGACCGGCGAGGAGATCACCGGCACCCAGCACGCCGAGGACACCTACTTCTCCGACGAAGAAGTCGCCGCCGCCGTCGCCGAGGCCCGACCACGACCACGGCGAGGCGAGTATTGAGCGGCGGGCACCAGCACGCTTGCGCCACCACCACTGTGGCGTGAAGTGTGTTCTCATCAGGTAGACAGTCCCCGGCCCGGACCCTGCTGACTTGCCGAGGGAGGACCCGATGGACCCCGATGAGGGCGACGACGATGTGTTCGAGCAGCTGGACGGGCTGGACACCCTCGAAGGACGGGACCCTAACGACCCGCTGGACGAGGGGTATTCGCCGCCTGAGCGGCCCTGGGCGGTCGAGGATTGGGGCATCACGGCGCGCGAGGAGGCCGAAGGGGAGAGCTTAGACGGGCGGCTGGCTCGTGAGCTGCCGGAATCGGGGCTCGAGGAGGACGAAGGGGACGGCTTTGGCGACGAGTCGGACACCGACGGCGAGCTGCGCGACGACGAGGTCGGCGACACCCGGTCGGGGCGCCTGACCGACGGTGGGGACGGCGTCGGCGATCACGAGCTGTACGCCCAAGACGTCGGGATCGACGGCGCGGGTGCCTCGGCGGAGGAGGCCGCGGTGCACCTCGTCGACGAGGGCGACGGGGTGGTCGCTGGTTGACCATCACCGTCCGGGCGTGGCCGGGTGGCACAGAGTCGCGTTGACGGATCGTCTTCGTACGCGTTGCCGGCTACGAGAGTCCCCAGCCGCGTCGCGCCCCGGAAGCCGTATTGATCATGGGAGATCCTCCGTGCTCCTGGATCCTGCCGCACGCTCGCGGGTTGGGTACCGCACCATTGGCCCGGCGCTTGAGGGGTGCCTGAGTCAGAAGGCGTCGAGGCCGAGTTTGACGGCGAGGCCGAGGCCGGCTACCGCGATGCCGACGCGGAGCTTGTCCGCGGATAGTCGCCGCGCGATCGCGGGTCCAAGCCACGACCCCAGCAGCAGTCCGATGGCCAGCGGTGGCACGTCGCCCCAGGACACGGGCCCGAAGGTGGCGAACACGAGTGCGGCGATCATGTCACTGATCACGACCAGAACATTCTTGAGCGCGTTGATGCGTGCGAGGGTTTGCGTGCTGGTGATCAAAAGCACTGCGATGACCAACACCCCGCCTGCGGCGGCGAAGTAGCCGTTGTAGATCGACACGGCCAGCATGCCCGGCATCGTGCCCCGCCCCACGGTGTGTTGTTCGGCGGTGCCCGAGCCGTCCGAGCGTGGTCGGGGCAGCAAAATGGATGCCGAGGCTCCGGCGACCAGGAACGGCACCACGTCGGCGCGGCCAACGCCGCCGCCACACGCACCGGCCGCCACGCGCTATCGAGGCCCTTCTCCGACTCCGGGGTACGCCCTTCCCGACCCTCGTTGAGTACCGCCAAGCTCATCAACCGGAACCGCAGGTCGAGCTCACGGTGGG
>DASYBQ010000093.1:0-6576 GCA_036500625.1 Pseudonocardia sp.
CGGGATCGGCTTCGCCATCGCCCGCCGGCTGTTGGCCGACGGCGCAGCGGTCTACGCGCACTCCTGGACCGCGCACGACGCCGCCCAGCCACACGGCGCCGACCCGGCCGGCATCGACGGCGTGCTGCGCGCGCTGGGCGCGCCGAATCCTCGGCTGGCGCACGCCGAGTCCGACCTTGCCCGGCCGGATACGCCCTCGGCGCTGCTCAGCGCGGCGGTGGACCGGTTCGGCCGCCTGGATACCCTGGTATGCAACCACGCCCGGTCCAGTGCGGGCGGTCCAGTGCGGGCGGTCTCGGTGAGCTGACCGCTGCGGAGCTCGACCTGTGCTGGGCGGTCAACGTCCGCGCCACCAGAACAGACCACGCGGGCAGTGGAAGCCGGCCCCGCGAGGCTCCGAAGGAGTTCCGGCGAAGGCCGGCGTAGTGATTGTCCGCAACAACCCACCCAACCCGAGCGGCTGCACCCCAGGTGAGCACAAGCGCGCTTCGGCGACGAAGGAGCTACGGATCCCGACGGCGGCCCCTGGGCCGCCCGAGGGATACGTCAGCGCGGAACAGGCCCAAGAGTGAACCGCCGGACGATGCCCGGCGGCCGGTGGAACACCACGGACGAGGCGGCCGGCGTAGTGGCGCTGCTGTTGCGTGCCGAGGCCGACCCGATCACCGGCCGGGTGCTGGACGCCGAGCGCGGCTTCCGCCGCTGGGTCCGCTGACCGTGTGCGTCTCGTGGCCGGCACCGTGCAGATCCAGCGCAACGCGGCGGCGGTCCCAGCTGCTGGCCGCCGCACTCAACGGCGCCGGGCTGACGGAACGGCCCCGGTCGCTACCGAACCAACCGGAGCCTTGGCCGGTCAGAGCTGCCCGGCGGATCGCCGTCCCGCTCGGGTGCCAGCGGCGGGAGCAGCTCCACCTCGTCGTAGTGGACTTCGAGCCCGTGGTGCGCGATGTCGGAAATGTGCGCCACGTTCGACTGGATCAACTCGCTCAGCGCACCGGCCTTCCTGGCCCGGTAGAGCTCGATGAACTCGGCGGCCCGCTCGACGAAGAACCGGTATGCCTGGTCCTTGCTGGCAAAGCTCGCGACCTGACCGACGTCCAGTCCCCGGTATCCGAAACGCTCATAGCGCGCGCAGAACTGGTACGCACCGCGCAGCACCCGCTGCTCCCAGCTCGAGGCGGAGGGCGCCATCATCGCCACATAGAGTTCCAGGAAGTGCAGGCGTCCCTCCTCGATGGTCGTGGGCAGCCGGAACGGCTCCGGCATCACCGCCGCGACCCTGCGCACCTGGTGTGGCGAGGCCAACTCACATCCACGGGCGACCAGCGCCGGGGTCAGCGCGCGCCGCATCTGCATGACGCGGCTGACCTCCCGGCGGTCCAGCGGGTTCACCAACACCACGTCGCCGCGCACCGTGGCCAGGCCGTCGCGTTCCAGCCCTCCGGCCAGCTCGATGAGCGAGTTGACCCGAACGCGGTGTGCCGAGGAGAGCTCGCTGAGTGACACTACGCTGCACGGCGGGCAGTCACCGCTGATGATTGCCCGCCGCAGGTCGGCCACGGCGCTTTCCGCGCCGGACGGCCCGTCGATAGCGCGGACCACCGCCAGATCAGCCACGGCTGCTCTCCCTGAAGGCGAGCGTACGGTTCACCCACAAGCGTAACATCGTTATTCTCATTGTGCCGCGCGCTCTTCTCACGTAGCGCGTTAATATAACATGCTGACTATCAGCTCTCGCTGCGGGCTTCGCGCGAGACCTCGGGGGCCAGGCCGTCGGTGAAGTCGGCGGCGCGCGTGTCGCCGAGGCACAGCAGGCACACCAGACACAGCACCGCTACACCGATCAGGTACCAGGAAACCCCGGCCGTGGAGTGCGTCCTGGCCAGCACGCTGGTCGCGACGAGCGGGCTGATCCCGCCACCTACGATGCCAGCCGCGCTGTAGGCGAACGACGCGCCCGAGTAGCGATAGCGCACCCGGAACAGCTCAGGAAAGTACGCGCCCATCGGCCCGTACAGCAGCGCGAAACACACCAACCCGACGACCATGCCGATCCCGACCAGCACCGGCTGGCGGGTCTGCAGCAGCCAGAACAGCGGGAACGCCCACAACCCTGACACCACCGCCGCCGCGAGGCACAGCCGGCGCCGGCCCACCCGGTCCGAGAGCATGGCGAACCACAGCGTCGCCGCGCCCATCACCAGCGCCGCCACGATCGCCTCGAGCAACATCGTGGTCTTGCCGATGTGCAGCGTCGCGGTGCCGTAGGCCAGGCAGAACGTGGTGATCGTGTAGAACATGGTGAACGCCAGGATGAACGCACAGGTGGCCAGCGCCAGCACCCCGGGCTGGCGGCGCAGCAGCTCCCAGAACGGCACCCGGCTGGTCTGCCCGGCGGCCGAGGCGGCACGGAACACCGGCGTCTCGGCGATCCGCACCCGGATGTAGAAGCCGACCACCAGCAGCACCGCCGAGGCCCAGAACGGGATCCGCCACCCCCACGCGGCGAACGAGCCGGCGGTCATGCTCGCGCCGAGCGCGAGGTAGAGCAGGTTGCCCAGCGCGAACCCGATAGCGGGGCCGAGCTGAGGGAACGCCGAGTACAGGCCGCGCTTCCCCGGCGGGGCGTACTCGGTGGCCAGCAGCACCGCGCCGCCCCACTCCCCGCCGAGCCCGATGCCCTGGGCGAACCGCAGCACCGCGAGCAGCACCGGCGCCGCGACGCCGATCGAGGCGAACGACGGCACGCACCCAATGGCCACCGTGGACAGCCCCATCACCAGCAGCGAGGTGATCAGCATCCGCTTGCGGCCCATCCGGTCACCGAAGTGGCCGAACAGGACCGCGCCCACCGGCCGGGCCACGAACCCGACCGCGAAGGTGGCCAACGCGGCCAACCTCCCGGCGGCCGCCGAGAACGAGGGGAAGAACAACGGCCCGAACACCAAGGCCGCCGCCGTACCGTAGATGTAGAAGTCGTAGAACTCGATCGCGGTACCGACAAAACTGGCCGCCGCGATCCGGCTCCGCGATGGGGCGTCCGGTGCGCTCATGCAGTACTCCGTCATCGCGGGAGAAGCTCGCCGCGATGATCTCAGCAGGAACGTTCCGTCGGCAACGGACCGCTCCAGGGAGGAAGCGGTGTCACAGCTCGCGCTCATCGGGCCGGGTGCGATCGGGGCCACCTTCGCGGCGGTGGCGCAGCGGGCCGGCGTACCCGACGTGCTGCTGTGCGGGCGCACCCCGACCGGGCGGATCACCGTGCGACCGGACGGCGGCGAGCCGGTCGCGCTGCGCGGTGAGGTGCACACCGACCCGGCCGACGTCGGGCCCTCGGACTGGGTGCTGCTGGCGGTCAAGGCGCATCACACCGAAGGGGCTCGGCGGTGGCTGGCGGCGCTGTGCGGGCCGGGCACCGTGGTCGCCGTGCTACAGAACGGGGTGGAGCACGAGGAGCGGGTGGCGCCGCTGGCCGGCTCCGCCGAGGTGCTGCCCACCGTGGTGTGGTGCCCGGCCGAGGCCAGCGACCGGCAGACCGTCCGGCTGCGGGGCACCCCGGAGCTGGCCGTACCCGACGTGCCGCCGGCCAGCTACTGGCGCGCCTGCTCGAACCCGGTGGCGCGCGGGTGCGCCCGGTCGCGGACTTCCGCGCCGAGCTGTGGCGCAAGCTGACCATCAATGCGGTCGCGGGGCTGATGGTGCTGACCGGGCGGCGAGCGGGCATGTACCGGCGCCGGACATCCGGGGCCTCGCCCTGGCGCTGGCCAGGGAGTGCCTGGCGGTCGCTGCGGCCGAAGGGGTCACCCTGGCCGGGCCGACGGCTGAGCAGGTGGTCGACGAGCTGGCCGGTGCACCGGGTGACCTCGGCTCGTCGATCCTGTTCGACCGGGTCGCCGGGCGGCCGCTGGAGTGGGATGTGCGCAACGGCGTGTTGTGCCGACTCGGCGCTCGACACGGGGTGCCTACGCCGGTGAGCGACGTGCTGGTGCGACTGCTCGCCGCTGCCAGCGACGACCCGCAACAAGCCCGGCACGGAGATCCGGCAGCACCGAGATTCCGGCCCGGATCTTCCGATACTCGGTGGGCGTGGAGATCTTCGAGTGGTACTGTTATTGCACAGGCAGATGCACGTGCAGATGGATCGCCGGACGATCGTGCGTCCCGCGTCGCGGTGTGCAGCCTCTGGGAGGGTTCAACCATGTCCGAGTCCGCCAATCGCATCGCCACCCGGTCCGCTCGGTGGCGCAAGAGCCACTACAGCAACCCGTACGGCGAGTGCGTCCAGGTGGCCAAGCTTTCCGACGGCCAGGTCGCGTTCCGCAACTCACGCGAGCCCGACGGCGAGGTACTGATCTTCACCCGCGCCGAGATGGTCGCGTTCATGAGCGGGGCGAAAGACGGCGAGTTCGACTATTTGGTCGACTGACCACTCCCCGGTGGCACGCGGGTGGCTTCAGGGAAGCTGAGTGTCCCTGAAGCCACTCCCGTGTTTTCCGAGCCACTGCAGCCAGCCGCCATAACGGGTGATGTCCTGGCCCTGCCCGGCGGATACCGGGTCGCACTGGAAGCCGAGGACGTGCTCGCCGTCCGCCAGCTCTACCGCGCCGAGGCTCATCGGCGGCGGTAGGGCGGCCAGGAACTGGCCCAGCGCCGCGGGTGACAGCGTCCAGCGCTCTCCGGGCAGGGCCGCGCCGCCGGCCTCGGCACGCAGTACGCCCGGTTTCGGCGGCTCGCCGGGCAACGCCACCATCCGGTAGCACGACGCCGTCCGCGCCGGGCCGGCGAACCGGGCCCCGAGCGCGGTGAGCTGGCCGTTGAGCGGTTGGCCGCGCAGGTGAGCGCCGAACACCACGAGGTCGACCCCGGTATCCGGCATTACCGTGTCCAGCCGCTCCCCGGTGAGCAGCGCGGCCAGGTCCAGCCCGATCTGGTCGCCGAACGCCTCGGTGATCACCGTGACCCCGAACGGGCTGCCGTCCGCCGTGCCGGCCGGCACCGCCACCGCAGCCATGTCCAGCAGGTTGACGAAGTTCGTGTAGGTGCCCATCCGGGAGTTCTCCCCGACCGGGTCCGCCGCCACCTCGGCGAGCGTGGGATGGCCGACCGTGGTCGGCAGCAGCAACGCGTCGAACCCGGCAAGCGCGGCGGCTGCCGCCATCTTGCACCGGTCCAGCCGTGCCTGGTCGGCGGCCAGCCGGTACGCCGGCAGCGCCTCGGCGGCCAGGATGATGCCGGACACCGTCGGGTCGGCGTCGCGCGGCCGGCCCGCCAGGAACGCACCGACCGCCGCGTAGCGCTCGGCCACCAGCGCGCCCCCGTAGAGCAACGCCGCCGCCGCCAGGAACGGGGCTATGTCGATCTCTCTCGACACCGCGCCGGCCTCGACAAGGCGGGCCACCGCGGCCCGGAACGCGGCACGGGCCGCACCCGACAACGGCGCGAGCCCCGAGGGCGAGGGCACCGCCAGCACCGGTGCCGGTCCGGCGGCCAGCCGCGTCGTGGCCGGCCATGCCCTGGCGGTCGGGTCCGTTCCGTCCGGGCCGGTCATCAGCGCGACGGCGCGTTGGGCCATCTGCACCGTCGCGGCGAACACCGAGACACAGTCGTAGGAGCGGGCGGCCGGCACCACACCGGTGGTCGGCACCAGCCCCCGGGTCGGCTTGAGCCCGACCAGCCCGTGCAGCGCGGCGGGCACCCGGCCGGAGCCGGCGGTGTCGGTGCCCAGCGCGAGGTCGGCGATGCCCAGTGCCACCGCCACCGCCGAGCCGGAGCTGGACCCGCCGGAGATCCGGTCCGGCCGGGTGGCGTGCCGGACCGCGCCGTACGGACTGCGGGTGCCGACCAGGCCGGTGGCGAACTGGTCCAGGTTGGTCTTGCCGAGCACCAGCGCGCCGGCCTCGGTGAGCCGGCGCACCGCGGTGGCGCTGGCCGCGGCGGTGTAGGCGTAGGAAGGACAGGCCGCCGTGGTGGGCAGCCCGGCCACGTCGATGTTGTCCTTCACCGCGAGCAGCAGCCCGGCCAGCGGGGGCCGCGCGCCCTCGGCCAGCCGCTGCTCGAGCTGCTTGGCCTCGGTGAGCAGGTCCTCCTCGGCGCGCAGCGTGATCCACACCTCCGGGCGGTCCACCTCGGCGATCCGCCGGTACGCGGCCCGGATGCGCTCGGTGGGGGGCACGCGGTCGGGCTGGGTCACGCGGTCCGCCGGGCGGCGTCGGCCCACCGGTCCCGCTCGGCGGCGAACGCGGCCCGGCGGCGGGCCTGCGCCCGTTCGATCTCCGGCCGGTGCTCGGCGGCGATCTCAGCGGCCTCCCGCACCGAGAACGTCGCGGGGGCCACCTCAAGGTCGGCCCGGCCGGATTTGATGTCCGCGCGCAGCCGCGCCAGCTCCGCCACCGTCACCGGCCGGAAACGCAGCCGGTCGAACTGGCGCAACAGCCACGGCTGCGGGTCTCGCGAGGTGGTGCCCGGCGCCCGCCAGACCGGCACGGTGCGCCCGACGAGCTGGTAGCCGCCCGGGCCCTCCATGCCGTAGACGCACAGGTAGATGCCGCCGATGCCGACCGCGTTCTGCGGGGTCCA
>DASYBQ010000094.1:0-7331 GCA_036500625.1 Pseudonocardia sp.
ACGGCGAGGGCCGCGGCCGCGTCGGCGAGCCACATGAGCCCGAAGCGGAGCCGGGTCACCGGTCGGCCAGCTGGCCGGGATCGTTGCCGCTGTCCTGGGTTGTGGGGATGCGGGAGGCGAGGAACACGGCCACGTTGTCGGCGTCGAACACAGCCCCACTCGAGGGTGGCCTCGTCGATCTCGCGTAAGGCCGCTACCGGGTCACCGCCGGATCGATGGACGGCCAGTAGTAGTCCTGATCAAGTGGCGGGCCGAACGGCAGGCCACAGTCACATCGGTCAGCCACGGTGTCGGTTCCTACGGACGCGACAGTTGATCGTCTCGGCAGCGTTCCGCGCATCGTGGCTTTACTACGCCCCGGCCGGCCGCACCAGAGCGAAACTACCTAATCCGCTAGCCCTGGCCCGCTTGAGTGTGGCTTCGAACGAGCGGAGTTGGTGGAATGAGTTAGTCGGGTTAAGCGCCGCATCCAGAACAGGACGGGTTACAGCGATGGTCAAGAAAGCTATTCATTGGTCGGCGGGTGGTCCGTTGGCTCCGGCAGGCACGCGGTTTCCGCTGGGGTGGGGCCGTGGTGGTGCTCCCGGCGCGGCGATGATCGGTGTGGAGTCCGCGTCGGTGGATGGGGCGCGGCCGCTGAGCCTGCGCTTCGCTCAGGCCCGCACCGATTCGGGGGCTGAGCGGTTACCGCCGTGGCGACTGTGTCCGGGTCGCCAGATTGCGGTGGTCGATGATGGCTCAGGTGAGGCCTGGTTCGCTCGGATGCCCGGGACGGGGTCGATGGACACCACTGGGCAGAGCACCGACGGCGGGCCGAGCACCGGTGGCGAGGAGTGGAAGCCGGACTTCGTGGGTGATGGCTCGGTATGACGGTTGTGGTGTTGACCGAGGATTGTGATCCTGCGGTTGATGCCGTTATCACCGAGTTGGCCCGACGTGAGGTACCGGTGTTTAGGGCCGATACCGCGTGGTTTCCGCTGCGGATGAGCCTGGCCGCGCGCCTGGTCGGCGGGCGGTACTGGTCGGGGCGGTTGGACACGCGCCACCGTGAGGTCGACCTGGCGGGCGTGCGGTCGGTGTGGTACCGGCGGCCCACGGCGTTCGAGCTGCCCGAGGGGCTGTCCGGGCCAGAGCGCCAGCACGCCCTCTGGGAGGCCCGCTACGGCCTCGGTGGCGTGCTGGCCGACCTGCCGGTGCTGTGGGTCAATCATCCTGGGGTCGAGGCCGACGTCAGCTACAAGCCGGTACAGCTGGCTACCGCCGTCCGCTGCGAGCTCGATGTGCCCGCCACGTTGATCACCAACCGGCCGGACGAGGTGCGAGCCTTCGCCGCTGAGTACGGCCCCGTGGTGGTCAAGTCGCTGGCGTATGCCTCGGTGTTCGAGGACGGCGTCGGCAAGGCGCTCTACACGCACGCGCTGAGCAGCGACGATCTGGCCGAACTGTCCGGAGTGGCCTCCACCGCGCATCTGCTGCAAAGGTTTGTGGCCGACAAGGCGTTCGAGGCCCGGGTCACGGTGGTGGGAGATCGGGTGTTCGCCGCGGCGATCCACGCCGGCAGTGATGCCGCCCGTGTCGACTGGCGCGCTGATCAGGCCGCGCTCACCTTCACCGTCGTGGAGGTCCCGGGGACCGTCAAGGCCGGGATTCATCGGTTCATGCGGGCGCTGCGGCTACAGTTCGCCGCGTTCGACTTCGTCATCGACTACGCCGGAACCTGGTGGTTCCTGGAGTGCAACAGCGCCGGCCAATACGGGTTCGTCGAGGCCGCGACCGGGTTGCCCATCACCTCGGCGATGGCCGAGCTGCTGGCGTCCGGGCTGATGGAGAAGGGAAAACCATGACTCACGCCCCGGTGTCCCCGGCAGCCCCGGTTTCCGGGGTGGCCGATCAGGACTGGATGCCCCGCGCGGTGCGGCTGGCCGAGGAGGCGACCGCCGCGGCGGCGATGAACGACCCGGCCTGGCGCCCGGTGATCGCTGCTGTGCCTCGGCATGTGTTCGTGCCCACGTTTTGGGCACTCGACGCCTACAACCGACCAGACATCCAGGTCCGCGGCGACGACCCGGCCCAGCACGTCACCTGGCTAGACGCCGCCTACGCGAACCGATCACTGGTCACCCGCTGGGCTCCGGACACCCGATCCGACGGCACCGCGATCCGCGTCGTGACCAGCTCGGCCTCCCAGCCCTCGGTCATGGCCATCATGCTCGACCGTCTCCAGCTCACCGAGGGCATGCGGGTGCTGGAGATCGGCACCGGCACCGGCTACCACGCCGCGCTGCTGAGCCGGCGCCTCGGCGCCGAGAATGTCACCAGCATCGACATCGACCCCGCCCTGGTCGAGGCCGCCCGTCACCGGCTCGCCGCGGCGGACTACCAGCCTCGGCTGCACATCGGCGACGGGTCCGCGCCGCTGCCCGGCCCCGCGCAGCGTTTTGACCGGATCATCGCCACCTGCGCGGTCCGCCGCGTTCCGCCGGCCTGGATCACCCAACTCGCACCCGGCGGTCGGCTGGTCACACCACTGGAGATCGGCGGGGCCTTCGCGGTGCTCGACGCGGTCACCCTCACCCAGATCAGTGGCCGGATCGACCCCGCGCCGCTGTACTTCATGACACTGCGCAACACCTGCGAGCACACCATGCCACCCGGTTACGCCCCGCCGATCCCGCCCACCGATCCCGCGGCCGCCCACCACGGCCTCACCCAGGTCGACCCCAGAGCGCTCGACGAGTTCGACTTCCAACTCTGGCTCGCGCTGCACCATCCCAGCCTGCGCCTGACCCACCACTACCGCGACGGTGCGCCGGTCGCGGCGATCGTCTACACCGCGCACGAGAGGGCCATCACCGACTACCAACCCGCCCAACCCCAGCTCTGGCCGGTCCGACAACACCACGGCCGGCCCTGGGACACCGTCGAATCCGCCTGGCACAGCTTCACCCGCACCGGCCGCCCACCACGACACCGCATCGGGCTCACCGCGCACGCCAACGACCACCAACACCTGTGGCTGGACACCCCCGACTCCGCCTACACCTGGCCAGCGCCCCCACCGCGATAACCGAGCGCGGCTCCGGGCCGCCAGCTCGCCGAGGAGAGTCGTCAGACGGTCTTGGTGGTCAGGCGCTCGCGGAGTTCGGCGACACCCGTACTGGTGTGCAGGGGTTTGAGTGAGGTGTCCAGGACGCGCAGCCGGTCATGGGCCCGGGGCGAGGACAGCGCGGTGACCGCGTGCACGGCCTGGTGCCCGATATCCACAGCTGTGTCGATGTCCCCGGCGATGGCGTGAGCCCCGGCAAGATCGGTGAGACTAACCGCGCGGGGCTCGGCGAAGTCAGGGCCGAAACTGTCCACCGCCTGGCGAAGCAGCGACACCGCGCGCCCAGCAGTGTGCGGATCGCGGCTGGCCAGGGCCAGCTCGTAGTGGGCGACACCTTCGAAGCGGGCGAGCATCGGTTCGTCGAGGTAATCGGCCCACGACTCATGTGTTGGGTCGATGTTGGTGAAATGCTCGACGGCCTGGCCTAGCGCCCGCTCGCAGGCCGCGGGCTCGTTCTGGGTGGCATGGGCCCGGCCTTGGGCATAAGCCAGGCAGCTCATGGTGGCCGCCGAGACGGGGTGTGCGCCGATGGCGGCGGTGTGGCCGAGCTGGGCCAGTTGTAGTGCTTCCTTGGATCGGCCAAGTGCCACTGCCTGCAGGGCCATGTCGTAGAGCACGAACTCGGTCTGGTCGGTGGCCAGGGGGTGGTCGCTGTCGCGGGCGACATCCAGAGCGATCATCCACAGCCGCCGGGCCGCGTCGTGCTGGTTGACCTGGAAACTCATCCACCCGGCCTGGGTGGCTAGCCGGGCGACCGCGAGGTGGAGCCGGGGCCGTACCTCGCCGGGGGTCATCTGGGCGCCCAGCAGGGGCAGCACCGAGCGCAGGTGCCCGACGGCCAGGTCGCGGACCGGGCCGGATCCGGTGGCGAAGTCCTGACCGGAGAAGGCGGCGGTGGCCTGCTCGATGACCGCCACATCAGCGGCCCCGACATAGCGGGTCCCGGTCGGGTCGGCATGGGGCAGCAACGCGTTGAGCCGGTCAACATCCAGCGCCGCCATCCCGGCGACGCCCAGGGCCAGAGCGGCGACCTGCTGCACGAAGTCCCTGCGATCCACCCAACTCACCCACTTCCGCGCAGCGCCCTCAGCGGTACCCACGGTAGTCGCTGAGCCACCGAAACCCAGCAGAGCCGCGGGGACACACAAGCCGGTGGCGACCTGCGCGACCAGAGCCACATCCCGCAGCCGGCGCGCACCCCGCTCGATCGCCGAGACCCGGTGCTGCTCCAACCCGACCAGCTCCCCGAGGGTCTGCTGAGGCCAGCCGGTTGCGGCCCGCACCTGCCGAAACACCACCCCGAAGTCATAGTCGGCCAGCGCGGCCACGATCGTGTCCCGCAGGTAGAAGCCGGGTGGCAGGTCCCGGCGCGGGTCCGGCCCGGCCCGCCGGCACGGATCACACCAGCCCGCACCCGATCGGCTGCTGCGGCGAAGCCGAGCTCCGCACCGCGAGCAACTGTGCCCAGTGGTTGTCATCACCCATATCCCCTTTCCCCCGCGCCGACGCCACCAGCGGTGGCCGCGCATCGTGGCTCTACCACGCCCCGACCCGGCCGCGCCAGAACGAACTGACCTAGTGCGCCAGCACTAGCGCACTAGGTGTGGTTCGAACGCTCCGACTTCCCGATCACCCGGGTGATCTAGTGCGACCGCGTCTGGGCTGCCTCCCCGATCACCGCTGTGCTGGTCATCAGCGCGGCGACACCTCAAGCGAGGTCCGCCGGCGATGACCGGCTACGGCCCCCTTCACCGGGGTCGGGTGCCGCTGACCCCGGTTGGCGGCCGGTGACATCCCCCGTCCCGGCCGCCAACCGGTCCCACCGAGGGAAGGGGCCACGCAGTGACCGTGATTGATGAGCGAGTGGCTGTGTGGTTGCGATGCTGGGGGCTACGGCTTAGCCACGCCTTCGAGTGGGAGAGGAGGGGACCTGACCTGTCGGAGCCTCCCCCAGCACCGATGCCGAGACAAGCGCCCGTGCCGACCGAGAACGGGGCCGCCGCCCAGGTGCGGCCAGAACAGCCTGCTCAAGACATGTTGCCGCATCGGATACCAGGTCAAGCGCTGCGCGAGATCGAGGAGGCGCACCGACAGGCTGACCGGTGCGACTGTGGCCTGCCGCTCGACCCGCCACTTGATCAGGACTACTACTGGCCGTCCATCGACTCACCCGACCCGGAGTTGAGCACCGTCGCGCGGTACGGGGAGCACCCCACCTACCGGCGGGCGGTGCGCGTGCCGTCCGGGTGGATGAAACGCGGCGTCTCGGTCGATGAGTCCGGCCGGCCAAGCGCGATCGTCGCGTGGGAGCAGGTCGGGCACTGCTGGGCCGACACCGAGCACCCGGTCGTTGCGGTGAACCCGTGATGGCGGTGGTCCACGACCCGAAGACCCCGCCGCCCGACCCGGGCAGTGGCGGCGCTCGCCGCGTTGACACCTGCAAGTGTGGCAGCCTCCTCGGCCGACCACCCCCGGGACTCGAGGGCTGGCAACCTATCGCCGGCCCCCAGCCCGGCGCGGAGGTCCACATCGTGGCCCGCTACGGCGATGATCCCCGTGACCGACGAGCGGAGCGCACCCGCACTGGGTGGGTAAGGCGCGGTATGAAGGTCGAGCGCCCCGGAGACCCCATCGCCTGGTCGCGTATCGGCCGGTGCTCGGCCGGCCGCTCGCACTGGGTTGTACCTGTCCCAGCGGGCCCGCGGTGATCAGCGGGTGGGAAGTGCGGCTGTTCGTCTCCTCGTGCTCGGTCCGGCGCCGCTTCGGACAGATCACCATCCATCGCAGCGAAGAAGCCGCGCGCTTGCGCGCGGAGCGGAGTCTCAAGTGGTTGCGTGCGCAGCGGCGCGGAGTCGGGCCCGACACCTGTTTCGTGGCGACCGTTGAGCACCCGGGTGAGCGACTCACCTGTTATCTGCTTGGACTGGGACGCGGTGGAGACCGTGGCTGACACCCGCGGGTACGGCCTGCTCCTCGACGAGCCGCCCCGGCTGAAACCGGCCCAAAAACGCACCGTCCGCCGCGCCGGCTGATCCACCGTTCTCACAAGACCGGCTCGCCGCCCCAGTTTCGTGACTAGTTTCGTAACCTCCGCTCGGGTGCCGCCGATTGTGCGCCGGGTGCGTGAGCGGCCGCCTTCCCGCGTCGGCCGCTCGTTTCGCATACCCCCGGCCGCGGTGGAGGCTTTCATACCTGAACTCGGTGCTGAAACCACGTGACCTGTGACCCCTGTCTCCTCGCTTCGACCCGAGAGACAGGGACGCCCAGAGAGCGCAAACCTGCCGGCGGTCCCAAGGCCGGGCGGCGGATTCGCCTCGACGCCGTTCCCCCTCGTGCTCCCCAGGAGGGGGGACGGCGCGGAGGGTGGAATCCCGGTCGTCCTGGACTTCCGGCCGGGGTTCCACCCTCCTTTTCCAAGACCCGCCCCAAACGAGCCAGGGAGTGTGCCCCCGGTGCCCGAACCAGGCCCGCCCAGCCGCCGACCTATCGACCTGATGCTGCGGGAGGAGTTGTTGACCCGCGCCAGAAACGACCGGGCGGCCCGCCACGCCCACGCTGGCGGTGGGACACCGTGGAGCGCTGTCGAGCAGGTCGACAGAGACAATGTCGCGTTCCTCACCCCGCACCTCGCCCGCGTTGGCTGGCTGGGTTCGGATCTGGTCGGCAAGCTCGGCGCGCACGCCTGCTGGCTGCTGGTCTTGCACGCCCCAGCCGAGCAACAACAGATGTGGCTGCCGCTGATGCGGACCGCGGTGCTCGACGGGTGGGCTGATGAACGCGACCTGGCCTACCTGCAAGATCGTTGTGATGTGAACGCCGGCCGGCCCCAAGTCCACGGCACCGTGACCTACGGCGACCCGGGCCGGCTGTGGCCACTCGCCCAGCCCGACGAGGTCAACGAACTACGCGCGATGTTGAACATGCGGCCGCTGTCTGAGGACGAGCTGGCGAACGCCTGGACCGTCGACGAGCTATCCCAACAACACCACCTCGCTCATCCGTGAGCGGGTCGTCGACCTTGTCCGCGTCTCCCCGGGCGAAGTTTTTGTCTGAGCTGTTTCCGTGCGGGCATCACCGCAAGGTCAAGGCCGGTCCCGACGGAAACGAACTCACCGGGTGCCCGGTCTGCGCCGTCGATTGTCCGAATGAGCCCTGCGGGGCTCGGTGCGGCGAGGTCTGTCGAACCTCTGCCGGCAGCCCCACCGGGGCCCACAGCGGGCGGATA
>DASYBQ010000095.1:0-9647 GCA_036500625.1 Pseudonocardia sp.
CCCCCCCCCCCCAACACTCACGGGTGTCGGTGTCGCAGCAGTTCGTAGCTGGCTATGGCGGCGGCGCTGGCCACGTTCAGTGACTCGACGCCGCCGTGCATCGGGATGGACACCGTGCCGTCCAGCTCGCCGAGCACGTCCTGCGACAGCCCGTTGGTCTCGTTGCCCAGCACCAGGGCGACACGGTCCGGCAGCCGGTCGCGCAACAGCGAGGTCGGCGCGCCGGCGGCCAGCCCGAGCACGGTGATGCCCGCCGCCCGCAGCGTGGCGCACCCGTCAGCGGCGCTGGACGCGCGCAGGATCGGCGCCCGGAACGCCACCCCGGCCGAGGCCTTAATCACAAGTGGGTCGATGGCCGGCACTCCCCGGCGGGGCACCAGCACGCCGTCCAGCCCGGCGGCGGTGGCACTGCGCAGCACCATGCCCACGTTCGCCGGGTTGGTGACCGCGTCGAGCACCAGCAGCGCGCTGGGTCGATCCGCCGGCGCGCCGGCCAGTTCGTCGACGAACTCCGCGACCAGGCGCATCCTGGGGGCCACCACGTCGGCCAGAACCCCCTGGTCGTGGTGGCCGTTGCCGGCCAGCACCTTCACCCGGTGCTCGCTGGCCCGGCGCACCGGCACCCCCCGGTCCCGCGCCGCGGCCAGGATGGCGGCCAGCGACCCGCCGCGCGCATTGTCCGCTGCGATCACCTTGTCCACCGTGAGCGTGGCATCCGCCAGTGCCTCGAGCACCGGTTTGCGGCCGTATACCGTAATAAAGGTGTCTTTCGGGCCACGTGTGCTCGGGCCCACATCCTCTCCACCGTCGGTGTGCACGTGTTGGTGCATGTGTTGGTTCCTTGGGTTGCGCTGGGACACATACTGAGCCTTGCATATGCGAGGATCGCGCCATGCCGGATCGGCTCTCGGCGCTCGACGCCTCCTTCCTCTACCTGGAGCAACCCACCACTCCGATGCACGTCGGCGCGGTGGCCATCTTCCGGCGTCCACGCTCGGGTTTCGACTACGACCGACTGCTGCGGGTGATCGAGCAGCGCATCGGCTCGGTGCCCCGCTACCGGCAACGGGTCCGGCACATCCCCGGCGGCCTGGCCCGCCCGGTGTGGGTGGACGACGAGGACTTCGACCTCAGCTACCACGTGCGCCGCTCGGCGTTGCCCAAGCCGGGCACCGACCGGGCGCTGCACGACTTGATCGCGCGGCTGATGTCCCGGCCGTTGGACCACACCCGCCCACTGTGGGAGATGTACCTGGTGGAGGGGTTGGACTCCGGGCGGCTCGCGATGCTCACCAAGACCCACCAGGCCCTTGTCGACGGGATCCGGGCTATCGACATCGCGCAGCTGATCCTGGATGTCTCGGCCACGCCGAGGGAGGACGGCGGGCAGACCTGGCGGCCCCGCCCCGAGCCCAGCCCGGTACGGTTGATGCGCGACGCCGTGTTCGAGGCGTGGAGCCGCCCCGGCGCGGTGGTGGACAACGCCAAGGCCGCCGTTGGCGACGCGGCGGCGAGCGCCGGCAAGATGGTCGACGTGCTCGGCCAGGTGGCCAGCGTGCTCAGGACGGCGGCAAGCAGGGCCCCTGGCAGCCCGCTGAACGTGCCGGTCTCTGCGCAGCGCCGGTTCGCGGTGGCCCGTACCCGGCTGGACGACTACCGGAAGGTGCGCTCGAAGCACGGTTGCGCGGTGAACGACGTGGTGCTGGCCGTGGTGTCCGGCGCGATGCGCAACTGGCTGCTGTCCCGGGGCGAACCGGTGACCGTGTCGAGCACGGTGCGCGCGATGGTGCCGCTCTCCGTGCGCGCGGAGCCGGACGGCCATGCCTCGATGGACAACTCGGCGGGCAACCGAGTCTCCTCGTTCCTGGTGGATCTGCCGGTCGGTGAGCCGAGCGCGGTGATGCGACTGCACCAGATCACCCACCAGATGCGGGTGCACGCGGAGAGCGGTCGCTCGGTCGGCGCGGAGACGTTGGTCCGGCTCGGCGGGTTCGCCCCACCCACGCTGCATGCGCTGGGTGCCCGCGCGGCGAGCGGGTTCTCCAAGCGAATCTTCAACCTGGTTGTCACCAACGTGCCTGGCCCGCAGGTCGTGCTGTACGCGGCCGGCGCGACCATGCTGGAGATGTTCCCCGTGGTGCCGCTGGCCAAGGGCCAGGCGCTCGCCATCGGGCTGACCTCGTACAACGGCGGGGTGTATTACGGCTTCAATGCGGACCGGGACGCGATGGGCGATGTCGAGATGCTCGCTGGGATGATCTCCGAGTCGCTCGACGAACTGGCCGGTGCGGCTCCCTAGCGCCACGTGAGGACGGGACTCGTGCCGGCGGCACGCGTTCCGGCCGGCTGGTGGCGCGAATCCGAGCGCCGACACGGGAAAGGTCTCCGAATGCGCATCTATGTCCCCGCCACGCTGGCGATGCTCCGCCGGCTGGTCGCCGAGGGGCTGCTGGACCCGCTCGGCGGGACAGCGTTCGCGCTGACCCCCGCGCTGCGCGAGTCCTACGCGACGGGCGACACCGAGGAGCTGGAGTACGTGGCGATGCGCGACGCGGCCCGGGCATCGCTGCGGTTGCTGTCCATCGAGCTGGCGGGTGACCAGGAGGCCTGGTCACGCCGCGTGGTGGTAGCCGCCGATCTGGCCGAGGTGACGCCGCGACCCGACCTGGACGACGCCGCGGTCCGGGTGACCGGCACGATCCCGATGACCGCGGTCGCGTCGGTGCATATCGACGATCCGGAGGCGGAGTACGCGGTCCGGGTGGCGGCCGGGGCGATCGACTCGGCCGACCTCGGCGATCCCGACGCGGAGTTCCTGCTCGGCGAGGCGGAGGACTTCGAGCTGGCCTGGTACGACCCCTCCGAGCTGCCGTTCCTGCTGGAGCTGCTGGACCTCTGAGGCGGGTCGGCTCAGTTGCTCACCACCTGCTCCCGCGGAGGCGGGTCGACCTGTACCGGGTCGCTCCACCCGAGGAAGCGCATGGTGAGCGTGTAGGTGGTGATGCCGCCGTTCGGTGCGGCGAAGCTGCGCCGCAGCACCCGGTTCTGCCGGTCCAGCCACAGGGTGGTGTTGTCCGGCGGCGCGCCGAGCTGCACGAGATGCAACAGCGCGCCCTGCATAGCCGGATCCGGGCTGAGCGTGGCCGCCTTGGTGAAGTCCATGTTGATCTCGTACCGCACTGCCCAGATGTTGTCCAGCAGCTCTTGGTCGGAGTCGGCGATGCTCGTCGCGCCACCCAACTGGCTGAACCCCTGGCTCGGGTCGGCGTTCTGCCGCAGGCTCTGCGCGGCCTGGTAGAACGCGGTCATCGCGGGGCTGGTTCCATTGTTCACGATGCGGAACCAGGACTTGCCAGGCGGCATCATCGAGGCCGCCTGGTCAGGCAGCTTGAGGTAGATCCCTTCCGGTAGGGTGACCAGGGTGAACTCCGGGCCGGGCGGCGCGCCGACCCGCTGCAGATGCAGTCCCACCCGCATGAGGACCGCGTTCGGCTGGAAGCGCATCGACCCTTCGCCGGCCAGGTTCTGCGGCGTGTCGCCGTTGGACACCCCGGTGACCCGGAACCGCACGGTCTGATCGAGCAGGTGCTTGTCGCCGGTGGCCTTGGTCAGCGCCGCGGCTGTGCCGTAGCGGGGCAGCGGCACCGCTGGCGCGGGCGGCGCGTAGTCGTCGTGGCTGCCGCAGCCGGCGATGACCGCTACCAGCAGTGCGAGCACGAACGGCACGAGTCGACGCATCAGGACAGCCCCCGTCGATCACGCTACTGGACGGACCGGCCGTGCGACAACGGCGCGGCCGACCGTGCTCGATCGGTCACGCATTCGCCGACCAGGACGGGGCGGCCAGTGCGACCAGCACCCGGCGCAGCGCGGCGAGCCTGCCCCGCTGGAGGCCACCCCGGGCGGCCAGCGTGTCCAGCGCGCACTCCGGGTCCGCCGGCGGCCCGAGGTGGCCGCAGCCGCGCGGGCAGTCCTCGATCGCGGTTGCCAGGTCGGCGAACGCGCTGACCACGTCGTTCGCCGTGACGTGCGCCAGCCCGAAGGACCGCATCCCGGGGGTGTCGATCACCCAGCCGGCCGGTTCGCCGTCCGGCCCGGTCAGCGCCAAGGCCACCGCCGAGGACGAGGTGTGCCGTCCCTTGCCCACCCCGGACACCCGGCCAACGGCCCGCTCCGCCGCCGGCACCAGCGCGTTCACCAGTGTCGACTTGCCGACCCCCGAGTGCCCGATGAACGCGGAGCGCCGGCCGGTCAGCGCGGCGCGCAGCTCGTCCGGCGGTTGGTCATGGCGGGTGACGATCACCGGCAGGTCCAGCTCGGCCCACTCGGCGGCGACCTCGGCGGGGCTGGTCGTGCCGTGCGCGTCGGCCAGGTCCGCCTTGGTCAGGCACAGCATCGGGCGCAACCCTCCGGCGTACGCGGCGACCAGCGCCCGGTCCACGAAGCCGACGCTGGGCGGGGGATCGGCCAATGCGGTGACGATCACCAGCTGTTCGGCGTTGGCCACCACCACCCGTTCGTAGGGGTCGGTGTCGTCGGCGGTGCGCCGCAGCACGCTGGCCCGCTCGCCGACCCGCACGATGCGGGCCAACGCGTCCGGGCCACCGGACACCTCACCGACCAGGTCCACCTGGTCGCCGACGACCACCGGGGTGCGGCCCAGCTCGCGGGCCCGCATCGCGACCACCCGGACGCTCGGCTGGTCCTCGGGCACGCAGGTCCAGCGGCCCCGGTCCACCGCGACCACCATTGCTGGCGCGGCGTCGGTGTGCTCCGGGCGGCGTTTGGTGCGCGGCCGGGACCCCCGGCGTCCTGGCCGGACCCGCACATCGCCCTCGTCGTACTCCCGGGAGCTCACCTTCCCGCGACCAGCTCCGCCCAGCGAGCTGGGAAGTCGGGGATCGTCTTGGCCGTGCAGTCGATGTCGTCGACACTGACACCATGCACGGCCAGGCCGAGCAGCGCGCCCGCGGTGGCCATCCGGTGGTCGGCGTATGCGCCCCAGGGCCGGTCGGCACGCCCGTGCAGTGCCGAGGGCTGAATCTCCAGGCCGTCCGGGGTCTCGGTGGTCGCGCCTCCGAGGGCGTTCAGCTCGGCGGCCAGCGCGGCCAGCCGGTCGGTCTCGTGTCCGCGCAGGTGCGCAATGCCGCGAAGCCGGGACGGCGTGTGCGCCAGCGCGGCCAGCGCGGCCACCGTGGGGGCCAGCTCACCGGCGTCGTGCAGGTCGACATCCACCCCGGTCAGCCGGGCCGGCCCGGTCACGGTGAGCCCGTCCGGCCCGGCGTGCACCGTCGCGCCGAACTGGGCCAGCACGTCGAGAATGGCCACCCCGGGCTGGCTGGACTCGGCGGGCCAGCCGGCCACTGTGACGCGCCCACCGGTGGCCGCCGCCGCGGCGAGGTAGACCGCCGCGTTGGAAAGGTCCGGCTCGATCGTCCAGTCCCGCCCGGCGATCGGGCCTGGCAGCACTCGCCAGCTGTTCGGCTCGGCGTCGTCCACCGAGACGCCGGCTTCGCGCAGCATCTCGACGGTCATCGCGATGTGTGGCAGGGACGGCACCGGACCGCCGTCGTGGCGCACGGTGACACCCTTGTCGTAGGCCGCGCCGGACAGCAGCAGCCCCGAGACGAACTGCGAGGACGCCGAGGCGTCCAGCGCCACCTCGCCGCCGGCCAGCCCGCCGGCACCGTGCAGGATGAACGGCAGCGAGTCGCCGGTCACCGTCGCGCCGAGCCCGCGCAGCGCCGCCAGCACCGGCCCCATCGGGCGTTGCCGGGCCCGAGGGTCGCCGTCGAAACGCACCGGCCCGTCGGCCAGCGCCGCTGCCGGTGGCACGAACCGCATCACGGTGCCGGCGAGTCCGCAGTCCACCGTCCCGCCGCCGCGCAGCCTCAGGGTCGGCCCGACCTCGATCCGGTCGCCGTCGGCCCCGCCCGAACCGGCGGTGTCGGCGGTGTCGAGCCGGCGAACCGGCACGCCCAACGCGGCCAGCGCCCCGACCATCAGCGCGGTGTCCCGGCTGGCCGGCGCGCCGGACACCACACAGCGCTGCCCGGACAGCGCGGCGAGCAGCAGCGCACGGTTGGTCTGCGACTTCGAACCGGGCGCCGAGACGCGACCGGTGACCGGCACGGCGGCGGTGGGCGCCGGCCACGGGCGGGTGATGGGCGGGTCGGTAAGTGGATCGGGCACCTGCTCATGATTCCGTACTCGTGCGACGATGGCCGTATGTGTGGTCGCTATGCCTCGACCAAGTCCGCTTCGGACATCGCGGCTGAGTTCGACGCGGTGGACGCGACCGCGTCCAGCGAGCTCGCCGCGCCCGGCCCGGACTACAACGTGGCGCCGACCAAGCCGGTGTTCGCCGTGGTGGCGCGCCACCCGCGCGACGCCGAGGGCACCCCGGACCGGAGCCGGACCGAGCGCAGCGTGCGGGTGATGCGCTGGGGTTTGGTGCCGTACTGGGCCAAGGACCCCTCGGTCGGGTCCCGGATGTTCAACGCCCGCTCGGAGACCGCGGCGGAGAAGCCCGCCTACCGCAAGGCGATGGTGTCGCGGCGCTGCCTGCTGCCCGCCGACGGGTGGTACGAGTGGCAGCGGCTCGAGCAGGACGGCTCGGGGCGCCCGGCGAAGCAGCCGTTCTTCGTCACCGGCACCGAGGGCGCGTCGTTGGCGATGGCCGGGGTGTGGGAGTTCTGGCGGTCCTCCGACGGCGGCGACCCGCTGGTCACCTCGGCGGTGCTCACCACAGCCGCGATCGCGCCGCTGGACGGGATCCATGAGCGGATGCCGCTTCTGGTCCCTCGGCGCGGCTGGGCGGACTGGCTGGATCCGGATACCGGGCCGACCTCGGACCAGGTCGCCGCGCTGCTGAACCCGTCCGTCGAGCTCATCGAGCGCCTGGAGTTGCGCCCGGTGTCGGACAAGGTCAACAACGTCCGCAACGAGGGGCCCGAACTGTGGGAGCGGGCCGAGGTCGCCGGCCCGGAGCCGACCCAACAAGCCCTGTCGTTAGACCTGCGCTGATGGCCACCTACCCGGTCGACACCCCGCACGGGCCGGCCCGGGTGTCGCTGCACTGCGCACCCGGGGGCCGGGCCGCGCTGCTACTCGGCCACGGCGCGGGAGGTGGGGTGACCGCGCCGGACCTGGTGACCACCGCGCAGTCGGCCAAGCGGGCCGGGTTGCACGTCGCGTTGGTGGAGCAGCCATACCGGGTGGCCGGTCGGCGCGCCCCGGCACCGGCGCGCCAGCTCGACGCCGCGTGGCTCGCGGTGGTCGACCACCTGGCGAAGGGCCCGCTGGACGGGCTGCCGCTGGTGTTCGGCGGCCGCTCCTCGGGGGCGCGGGTGGCCTGCCGCACCGCGGAGGAGGGCGGCGCGTCGGCGGTGCTGTGCCTGGCATTCCCGGTGCACCCGCCGGCCAAGCCGGAGAAGGACCGGCTTGCCGAGCTGGCCGGGGTCGAGGTGCCCGTCCTGGTCGTGCAGGGGGAGAGCGACCCGTTCGGTCGCCCTGAGCCCGCGCAGCGCCGCGACGTGGTGCTGCTGCCGGGGAACCACTCGCTGCGCGGCGATATGGCCGGGTTGTCCCGCACGGTGGGGGAGTGGCTGGAACGGGTGCTGCGCCCGATCGTCTAGCGTCCGCTCGCCCGCTGCTCGGGTTTCTCGGCCAGCAGCCGGCGCAGCCGGTCCGCTGACTCGCTGCCGGGTTCGGCGTCCGCCACCACCAGCCGCCGCTCGCCGGGGCCGGCCAGGAACATCACCTCGTAGCCCAACCGCAGCTCGCCGACCGAGGGATGGCGCAGCACCAGCGAGCCGCCGCCAGGCTGCACCACGTCGTAGTCCGCCCACCAGGCGCGGAACTCGGTGCTGCCGGTGCCCAACGCGGCGACCAGGTCACCCAGCTCCAGGTCGTCCGGCCAGCGCGCCGCCGCGGCGCGCAGCTTGCCGATGAAATCGTGCGCGTAGGTCGGCCAGTCCGCGTACAGCTCGCGGGCGGCCGGGTCGAGGAACAGGAACCGGGCCAAGTTTCGCTCCGTCGGTGGCAGTCGTGCCCAATCGGTGAACACCGCCGCGCAGGCCTCGTTCCAAGCCAGCACATCGAGGCGGTGGTTGACCAGCCAGGCGGGCCCGGGCAGCGCGTCCAGCATCCGCCCGATCCGCGCGGTGGGCCGGTCAGCTTCTGCGGTGTCGCGCACTGGCAGGTACTCGCGGTTGACCAGGGTGAACAGGTGCGTGCGGTCGTGCTCGCCCAGCCCGAGGGCGCCAGCCAGTGCGTTCAGCACCGCAGGTGACGGTCGGTTGGCCCGACCCTGCTCCAGGCGCGCCAGGTAGTCCGCGCTGACCCCGGCAAGCAGCGCCAGCTCCTCCCGGCGCAGGCCGTCCCGGCGCCGCGTCCCACCACCGGCCACCCCGGCGACCTCCGGTGCGCGGCGGCCTCGCCGATCGCGCAGGAAGCGCCCCAGTTCGCTCACCCCACCAGCCTGCCCGCACCAACACCACCCGACCAACCCCAACTCTTCCTCGGGTTGGTGGGTAGCACTGGCGGTACCAGGAACCGCGTGCCCTTCGACTTCACCGCGCCGCCACCCAGCCTGGAAAGCATGAGTACACGGTTACCGCTGGTCGCCTGCCTCGGCTTCTGCCTGGTCAACCTGGACGCCACCGTGGTCAACGTCGCGCTGCCGACGCTGGCGGTGCGGCTGCCGGCGGGTCTCGTCGGGCTGCAGTGGGTGGTGGACGGTTACACGGTCAGCTTCGCCGCGTTGATGCTCTCGGCCGGCGTGCTGTCCGACCGGATCGGGGCCACCCGGGCGTTCGCGCTCGGTGTGTCGGTGTTCACCGCCGCCTCCGTAGCGTGCGGGCTCGCGCCCGGCCTTGCCACGTTGGTCTGTGCGCGGGTGGCGCAGGGGGTGGGTGCTTCGGTGATGTTGCCGGCCTCGCTCGCGCTGGTGCGCCAGTCGCTGCCGGACCCGGTGCGCAGGGCCAGGGGCATCGCGATGTGGGCGGCCGGCGGCGGCGCGGCGGTGTCGTCGGGGCCGGTGCTGGGCGGCCTGCTCACCGGCGCGCTTGGCTGGCGGGCGGTGTTCTTCGTCAACGTGCCGATCGGCCTGTTGGTGCTGTTCGGCCTTGTCGGAATGCTCCGACCGTCCAGCCCGAGTGGTGCGGCGGCCGGGCCGGACGTGCCAAGCCAACTGGCGGCGGTGCTGGCCATGGCGGCGGTGGCGGTCGCCGCGGTAGAAGCCGGCCGTAGCAGCGCCGACGGCGGCACCGCCTCGGCCGCGGGGGTGGTTGCGCTGTTCGCCGGGGCCGGCTTCGTCGCGCGGGAACGGCGCGTCGCTCGCCCGTTGGTTCCGATGCCGGAGTTCCGCTCGGCGACCGTGCGCAGCGCTACCGCGACCGGGTTCGTGCTCAACTTCGGCTACTTCGGCGCGGTGTTCGTCCTCACCCTGCACTTCCAGCGGGCCATGGCGGCCACCCCGGAGCAGGCGGGACTGATGTTCCTGCCGATGTCCGGGCTGATCATCGTGTCCAACCTGATGGCCGGGCGCATGGTCAGCCGTCTCGGCGCCCGGTTGCCGCTGGTGGCCGGTCAGTTGGTGGAGGCGGGCGGCTTCCTCGCTGGATGGTTGACCGGCGCCGGGCCGG
>DASYBQ010000096.1:0-2858 GCA_036500625.1 Pseudonocardia sp.
TCGACCCTCCCGATGAGCGTTCCGTTCGGCCGCCGAACCGGCCACTGCAGCCGCGGCGCGGGCAGACCGGCCCGCGCGATCGCTACCCGGCTGCGTGACTCACCGACACTCTCCGCGCGGCCGTCCGCGAACTCCACCGCCCGGCGTGCAAGTGAGACACCGCGACGCCGTGCCAGGTTGCCGAGGGCCCGCGCCAACTCGTCGCGGGTCACCAGGCCGATGGCCAGCGCCGCGTCGGTGACCACCACTGCCTGTTCGAACGTCGCGCCGCGGGCCGCATCGATCACGGTGCGCGCGACTGACGTCACCGCGATCCCGTCCACCATGACGATCTCGGTCGGGTCGAGATGCGCCGGGTGTACATGTACCGAGCGCGAGCGCCTCCCGTGATCCGGCCTGCTCTTCGTCACATGCACCCGCGCGAGCGGGATAGTCCAGGTCGGCAGTCCATGCAGTACGGCGGCCGACACATGGCTGACCACCGCCTCGGCGTCCAGCTCCCGAACCGCGGCGAGGACAGCTAGCCGGTGGCGCGCCTCGGCGCGCTCCGGCAGCTGACCGACGACGTACGCGCCTCGGCGTACCGGGCTGAGGTCGCCGGCCCGAAGCAGGCGTCGCACCTCGTAGTAGTTGTATCCGGCGGCGCGCAGCGAGCGCGTCCCATGCAGTTGATCGGTCACCACTCCAGCCTGACGCCCGGGCCGCCACCCCGCCCCCACCGCCGCAACACCTGTGGACAACCCCCCGAATCCCACCCGGACGCGGCCCTTTGTGGACAACCTCCACGACGCCGCGCACCTCCCGTCCACACCGCGCATGGTGCACCGTGCGCGGCGCGGACGCGAGGTGCGCGGCGTGCTGCCGAATGCCGGCGCGGGCGAGGGGCTATCGCTTCGGGCGGATGCCTTGCATGCCGCCGTCGACGGCGAGGGCGGTGCCGGTTGTCGAGCTCGCGGCCGGGCTGGCGAGGTAGGCGATCGCCTCGGCGACTTCCTCGGCGCTGACCAGGCGGCCGATGGGCTGGCGGGCCTGCAGCGAGGCGCGTTCGGCCGCAGGGTCGGCCGCCGCGCCGAGCAGCCGGGAGACCCACGGGGTGTCGGCGGTGCCGGGGTTCACGCAGTTCACCCGGATGCCTTCGAGGGCGTGGTCGGCGGCCATGGCCAGCGTCAACGAGTACACCGCGCCCTTGGAGGCGCTGTAGAGCGCTCGGTTGGGCAGGCCGGCGGTGGCGGCTATGGAGCAGGTGTTCACGATCGCCGCGCGGTCCGATGCGCGCAGGTGCGGCAGCGCCGCCCGGCTCACCCTGACAAGGCCGACGACGTTGACGTCCAGCACGGTGTGCCACTCGTCGTCGGTGTTGCGCGAGATGTCGCCCTGTGCGCCGATCCCGGCGTTGTTGACCAGGACGTCGAGACCGCCGAGCGCCTCGACCGCGTCGGCGACCGCGGCCCGCACGGCGTCGTCGGAGCGCAGGTCCGCCGGTACCCGCCGCAGGTGGTCGTGCCCGACCAGCCGCGCGGCGTCGAGGATCGCCACTGAGGCGCCGCGCCGCGCCAGCAGCAGCGCGGTGGCAAGGCCGATGCCCGATGCGCCCCCGGTGACCAGTGCCCGGGTGCCGGTGAAGTCAGTCATCCTCGTCCATTCCGTGTCAGTGCTCGGTGAGATCAGCTGGTGAGCAGGACGTCGAGGGTCCGCGGGCCGTGCACACCCTCGACCCGGTTGAACTCGATGTCGCTGGTGGCCGATGGCCCGCTGATGAACGTGAGCGGGTGTTCGGGGTCCAGGGCGGCGACGGCCTGCGGCACGGTCCCCACGATCTGGCCGGCGTGCACCACGCACAGGTGGTAGTCAGGCAGCAGGGTCAGCGCGCGCCGGCCCTGGTCCGGGCCGGCGTCCAGCACGATGGTGCCGGTCTCGGCGATGGCCAGCGCGCAGCCGGTGAGCACCCCGTCGGCCGCGTCCAGCTCGGCGACGGACAGCGGACCGGTATCTGGCCGCCATTCGATGCCGCCGACCAGCCAGTCCGCCGGCAGCCCAGTGGGCACGGCCACGGTACGTATGCCCCGTGAAGCCAGCACCTCGGCGATGCGCCCGGGGAGTTCGGCGGGCTGGCAGTGGTGCACAGTGGCCCGGTAGTCCGCGATCCGCTCGGCGGCTAGCGCGACCAGGTCGCCGAGGTCGCGGCCGTGCCGGTAGCCGCGGGGGATCGGCGCCGGCGTGGGCCGGTCGGTGAGCGCGGCGCGGATCCGGCCGAGGATTTCCGCGCGCGACGGGTCAGCCATGGTTGCGGCTCCACCAGGCGCGGAACGACTCGGCCGGCGGCGCCGGCACGTCGCGGGAGCTGGTCCACTTCGCGCCGGGCCCCGGCAGGCGGGTGATCCGGCCGTCGCGGGCCAGCAGCCGGGCCAGCGACCCGGCCCGTTGCGCGGTCTCGTAGCGCCGCCGCCCGTTCATGACCCAGCCGAGCGCGGCCATCCCGAGCGCCTCGGCGGTCCGGTTGCCCTTGGCGGCCACCACCTTGGCCCGCAGGTGGGTGAGCACCTGCGGAATGTTGATCCGCACCGGGCACACCTCGTAGCAGGCGCCGCACAGGCTGGAGGCGAACGGCAGCGAGGCCGCCTGCGTGTCGCGGTTGTCGGCCACCAGCTGCGGGGTGAGGATCGCGCCGATCGGGCCGGGGTACACCGAGCCGTAGGCCGCCCCGCCGGTGCGCTCGTACACCGGGCACACGTTCAGGCACGCTGAGCAGCGGATACAGCGCAGCGCCTGCCGCCCCACCGGGTCACCCAGCGTCGCGGTCCGCCCGTTGTCCAGCAGCACCAGGTGGAACTCGCCAGGGCCGTCGCCGGGGGTCACCC
>DASYBQ010000097.1:0-54433 GCA_036500625.1 Pseudonocardia sp.
CCAAGGTGCTTTCCAGCAACCGTCGCATTCGAGAGATTTCGTTGGCCTGGATCTCCAGGTCGGAAACCTGACCGTGCACGCCCTCGAACGCCGGCTGGTGGATCAGGATCCGGGCGTTCTCCACCGCCAGCCGCCGGCCGGGCGACCCGGCGGCCAGTAGCACCGCCGCCGCCGAGGCGGCCTGCCCGAGGCAGACCGTCTGGATGTCCGGCCGGATGTACTGCATGGTGTCATAGATCGCCATCAGCGAGGTGAACGAACCGCCGGGCGAGTTGATGTACATGGTGATCTCGCGGTCCGGGTCGGTGGACTCCAGCACGAGCAGCTGGGCCATCACGTCGTTCGCCGAGGCGTCGTCGATCTGCACCCCGAGGAAGATGATGCGCTCCTCGAAGAGCTTGTTGTAGGGGTTGGACTCCTTGACCCCGTAGCTGGTGCGCTCGATGAACGAGGGCAGCACGTAGCGGGACTGCGGTGCCTGGTACTGGGACACGTGCCTCTCCTCTTAGTCCGAGCCGGCCTGGCTGGCCCGGGACACGACGTGGTCGATGAAGCCGTACTCCTGGGCCTCCTGCGCGGTGAACCAGCGATCCCGGTCGGAGTCAGCGGTGATCTTCTCGACGCTCTGCCCGGTCTGCTCGGCGATCAGCTCGGCCATCACCTGCTTGTGCCGACGGAACTGCTCGGCCTGGATCGCGATGTCCGACTCGGTGCCACCCACGCCGGCTGACGGCTGGTGCATCAGGATCTGGGCGTGCGGCAGCGCGAAACGCTTGCCTCGCGCGCCGGCGGAGAGCAGGAACTGCCCCATCGAGGCGGCAAGGCCCATCGCGATGGTCGATACGTCGCACTCGATGTACTGCATGGTGTCGTAGATCGCCATACCGGCGTTCACCGAGCCGCCCGGCGAGTTGATGTGCAGCCGGATGTCGCTGACCGAGTCCTCGGCGGAGAGCAGCAGCAACTGGGCCACGATCCGGTTCGAGATCTCGTCGTCCACCTGCTGGCCGAGCACGATGATGCGCTGCTGCAGCAACCGCTCGTAGACCGAGTCACCCAGCGTCATGCTCGGAGTCGCGGTCCGCATCTCCGGGGTAAGCACGGCCCTCGGGCTTGAAGGGTACTGCGTCACGTCTGCCTGCTTTCTTGATTCGGTATCCGCTCTACGGCCGCCGTCACCATCGACCCTAGCCAAGCTCGACGTCGATCACCCCGACTTGGGGCCTTCGTTCGCTCAGAGCGCAGGAGCCGACGGTGACCGTCAAGCCTTCGCCGAGGCCGGTTCCTGCGCCGACTCGGGCCGCTCGCCAGCTTCGCCCCCGGCCGCCGTGCCCTCGGCCGCCGCGTCGTCGGTGGCCGCGCTGTCGGTGGCCGCGCTGTCGGTGGCCGCGCTGTCGGTCACGTCGTCACCGGGCTCCTCACCAGCGTCCTCCGAGCCGTCACCGAGGAACTCGGACAGGTCGACCTCGGCGCCCGAACCGTCAGTCACCGTGGCCTGGCGCACCACGCTGGCCAGCGCCTTGCCCCGCCGCACGTCGGCGTAGACCGCGCCGAGCTGGCCGGCCTGCTGGGTGCGCTGCAGGAACTCCTCCGGGCTGATCCCGAAGCGCTGCGCCTGCGACACGATCTGCTGGGTGAGGTCCATGTCGTTGACCTGGACCTCTTCGGCGTCCGCGATCGCGTCCAGCACCAGCTGGGTCTTGACCGAGCGCTCGGCGTCGGCGCGGGCCTCGGCGTCGAACTCCTCGCGGGTCTGGCCCTGCTCGGCCAGCCACTGCGCGAAGCGGTCCTCGTCGTGGTCGAAACTGTGGATCGCGTCGTGCGTGCGCACCTCGAGCTCCGCCTGCACCACGCTGTCCGGCAGCGGGACCTCGGTGTCGGCGATCAGCGCCTCGAGCACTTTGTCCCGAGCCTGCGCGGCCTGCTGCATCCGCTTGTTCTGCGCGAGGCGGGTACGCAGGTCGTCCACGAGCTCGTCCAGCGTGTCGAACTCACTGGCCAGCTGGGCGAACTCGTCGTCGGCCTCGGGCAGCTCGCGCTCCTTCACCGAGGTCACCTTGGCGCTGACCTCGGCCTCGGAGTTGGCGTGGTCGCCGGCCATCAGGGTGGTGGTGAACACCTTGGTCTCGCCCTCGGACAGACCGACCAGCGCCTCGTCGATTCCTTCGACGAGGCCGCCGGAGCCCACCTGGTACGACAGCCCGGTGGTGGCGGCCTCCTCGACCGGCTCGCCGTTCACCGCCGCAGACAGGTCGATGACCACGAAGTCGTCCTTGGCGGCTGGGCGGTCCACCCCGTTGAGGGTGCCGAAGCGGGCGCGCAGCAAGTCCAGCTGCTCGGTCACGTCGTCCTCGGCGACCCCGAAGTCGTCCACGGCCACCGCGATCTTCGACGGGTCCGGCAGCTCGATCGAAGGACGTACGTCGACCTCGGCGGTGAACGCCAGCTGCTCGCCGTCCTTGATCTCGGTGACCTCGATCTCCGGCCGGCCGAGCGGCCGGACCTCCTCGGCGTTGACCGCCTCGGTGTACTTGGCCGGGATCGCCTCGTTGACCACCTCGTCGAGCACCACTCCCCGGCCCAACCGGTTCTCCAGGATGCGCGCCGGCGCCTTGCCCGGGCGGAACCCGGGAATGCGGACCTGCTGAGCGAGCTTGCGGTAGGCGCGGTCGAAGTTCGGCTTCAGCTCGTCGAAGGGCACCTCGACGTTGATCTTGACGCGCGTCGGGCTGAGCTGCTCGACGGTGCTCTTCACGTAATCTCCTCGCGAAATGTGACTAGCTGATGGAGCAGTGCCCACGGTGTGGCATGTGGTCGGCGGCCGGTACGTGTCGACCGCCTCATCCATGGCGCAACTGCTCGACCCGCGCGGGGCCTCCGCCTGAGTCTAGGCGAAAGCTGACACCTTGCCGAAGCTGGCTTGCCGTGTGGCGATCTGACCGCTGACCGGTTGGCTCATCGCGCTGGACGTCACTGACGTCCCGTCAACACACAGTCGCCGCAGACTCCGCCGCCGGGCACCCGGTAGTAGAGGCAGCAGGACCGGCGGCGGAAGCCCCATCCGGTGGTGAACACCCCGGAGTCCGCCAACCCGTCGGTACCGAGCAGGTGGCGCACCACGATCCAGGCCGCTGACGAGTAGCCGGGGCGGGAGCGCGCGACGAGCCGCCCGGCCGCCACCACCGCCGACGCGGCGTTGCCCCGCAGGGTTCGCTCGGACACCGCGACCTGGGCACGCACCGCTACCGCGAGTGCCACCAGGTGCGGCTCGACCAGCGCCTCGGCGACCGCGTCCGGCAGCTCGACGGCCAGCGGCGCCCTGGGGCGCTCGTCGGACTCCCACAGTGGCCACGGCCCGGTCACCGCGCGGCGCCAGTGCAGCGTGTCCGGCGACCAGGTCGCGGTCAGACCGTGCACCGCTGCCAGCGCAATGAGCGGCGAGACCAGCCGGGCGGCCAGCCCCTGGTAGGTGATGGAAGCGGCGACCCGTTGGTCCTCGGTACCGAGTGCGACCGCAACCTGGTCGATCCGGGTGGCCAGCGGCTCCGGGTCGGTGTAAAGCGCGCGCAGCGGGCGCCAGCTGTCGTCGACCACCTCGGCCGGGTTCGCGGTCGCGGCGTAGAAGGGGCCGAGCAGTGCGACGTCGTCCAGCGCGGCACGCAGGTCGGACGTACTCGGTGCGTCAACCATGTGGGTTCTCATCTCGCGGGCTCATCAGGGCGCGGACCCGGCCAGGGCCGAGGCCAGACCGAGTACGAGAGCCATGACTACCAGCTCAGCGCCGAGCCAGCCCGCCGGTGGCAGCGATCCGGGCAACGCGGACACCAGCAACGCCGGGCGCGGGCCAGCACCGCGACCATGGCGGCAAGCCCGCCCACCCGGATGCGCGCACCGCGGCACGTCCATCCCCAGCCTTGCCACAGTGGCCTGGTAGCCGACCAGCCCGGGCGCACCTCCCGGACCTTCGGCCGCGCCGAGCCGGACCCACATCCCCTGAACGGGTCACGTCGCTGCCCTGGGCGCGTGGTAAAGGACGACCGAACCGCGTCTGGCCACCACGTTGCTGGTAATCGTCGTCAAATGCATGACGAGTCGCAGAGCAGGCAGGAGTGGTCCGCGAGCGTCTGTTCGATGGTGGCCGCCGAACTCCGCCGAGGCGCCAGTCGGGGCATCTTGACCACCGAGGAGGCACGCCAAGTCACCAACCGGTTCCTCGTCCTTCTCGATCAGGCGCTGGACCTGCCTTCGTTCCGGGTCAACACGGGTTCGGCCGACCCGTGGGACGCCGCCGCCCGCTGATCGGCCGCGTGGTTCGCCGGGCTCGTCGAGGGGGAGCCGCCCCGAGCCGTACGGGTCCGCCGGCCGGTCACCTCGGTTTGACCTCGCCCATCTCACCCCAGCCTTCGCCGGGGACACCCTGCACGCTGATGATTTGCGGGGTGGCGGCCACCACGTCCGGCATCCAGCCGATCGCCTTCTGGAAGTGGTCCGAGTTGACATGCGCGCCGCCGGCGTCGTCCTGGAACGCCTCGACCAGGACGTACTGGTTGGGGTCGTCAACGGCGCGGGACCACTCGAAGAAGATGTTGCCCGGCTCGGCCCTGGTTGCCTGGGTGAACTCGTCCACCCTGCCCAGCCAATCCTCGCTGTGCTCCGGCCGGATGGTCCATTTGACCACGATAAAGATCATGCCTGTGTCCCCTTGTACTGTCCGGACCTGCCGTGTCGACGACACCGCGGCCAAGTTGGATCATATGGCGGCGAAGTGCTCCGAGCGGCGGAATTTTCATCTGAAATTCCATCTGCACGCTGCCCGAAAGTTCTCTGACCTGCGGAAATGCCTGCGCGCCCCCTATGGGAGCAGCACTTTGCGCCCGAACGGGCTAGATACGGTCCAGCGGGCCAAAACCAATGCGCCGGTGGGCTATCGTCTATAACGCTAACGACGTTTCAGTTACCGTTGGAGAACAGATGACCGAGCTTGCATTCGTCCGCCCCGTCGACGTGGTCTCGGTCGCTGATCGGGTCACGGACGAGCTGCGCAACGCCATCCTCAGTGGCCGGCTGCGGCCGGGCCAGGAGTTCTCCCTGCGCCAGATCGCCGCCCAGCTCGGCGTGAGCTTTATCCCGGTGCGCGAGGCGCTGCGCAGCCTCGAGGCGGAGGGGCTGTTGTTCACCCGCCGGGGGCGCAGTGCCACCGTGGCCCCGCTGGACGCCGAGGAGCTGGCCGGGATCTTCCGGCTGCGCCGCCTGCTCGAGCCCGAACTGGCCGGTCGCGCCGCGATGCTGCACACCTCGTCCGACCTGGACGACCTCGAACAGACCCTCGCCGAACTGCCGGAGCCCAGCTCCAAGGACGACTGGTTCCACGAGGTGCATCACCACGTGCACATGGAACTACTGCGGCCCGCCACGACCAGCTGGGACCAGCGCACCCTCAAGACGCTCGTGCAGGCCACCACCCGATACCTGCACATCGGGCTCGAACAGGCCGGCGAGTCCGTTGAGGGCTACCCGGAGCACACGAAGGTCCAGCTGGAGATGATCGAGGCCTTCCGGGCCCGCAGCGCGGAGGATGCTTCCGCCGTCATGCGGCGCCACCTTGACTCCTCCGAGCGGATCGCTCGTTTCAGCATCCCCAACTAACGGACCCCGGGGGTCGATTCCGCGGCGCCATCCGATCGAATAACACCGAGCGGTGTCCCGACCGGACACGGATGTTAGTTTACCCTCACCGAAATAAGCTTGACACGAGTAAGTCACGGGAAACCGGATCGCGACTGTCGAAATTCTGTGCGCAGTCGCCGGAAACGTCACTCGTCGCCGGAAAGACCCTCATTGCCGTTGTAGGCGTGATGCCAGCGGTTGCCGTCGAAGCGTGACCCATCGCGATTGTGGTACTGATCACCGTAGCTGCCGTCACCCGGGGTGCCGTATTGATGATCAGACGTGTAGTTGGTGCCGAGCAGGTCGCTGCTCCTACCGTGGAACACCGGCACGATGTCCCCGTCATGGTCGGTGCTGTCGCTGGCGCTGGCCACACCGGCGACGCCGAGCGTGCCGATCGCGGCGACCACCACGATGACGGCGATACGGCGGGTACGGCTCATGGTGCGACCTCCGGGGAGTGCTGGGCGACAAGCTGGTCGTGTGCGGTCGTATACACGACGAAACGAGAAGCTTGGACATCGGTTACGTCATACTTTGCGGGAGCTGCTGCGCACCGGCTGCCAGCTGGGATGGAACCTGTTGGAGCGGGCGACGGGAATCGAACCCGCGTAGCCAGTTTGGAAGACTGGGACTCTGCCATTGAGCTACGCCCGCATGTCACGCTCGTCGGCGATGTGTCAAGCATAGCCCAGCGGCGCAACACGACATGCGCCGGTGTCACCGGTGCCGGCCGACGATGGCCCGGAGCAGCCATCTCGTTCCTGATAGCGGACGGGCGGCGACTCTCGCGCCGTCACACGCTAGGCTCAGTGCGCAGCGACACGGGGTGTGGCGCAGCTTGGTAGCGCACTCGCTTTGGGAGCGAGGGGCCGTGGGTTCAAATCCCGCCACCCCGACCAGTCAGACAGCAGACCCGCGATCTTGCGACACTACTGCTCTATGTGTCCAGGAACTGGACCAAAGGCCCTAGATCGGTACCGTAGCGCTGTGCCGAACCAGTTTCGCGATGCCGCGCACCAGCAGATGCTCGATGCCGCCCTCGACGCCGCCGCCGCCGAAGTGATCTCCCGGGGGTGGAACGGGCTGCGGGTGCGGGCGATCGCCGAGCAGATCGGGGTCAGCCGGCAGACCCTCTACACCGCGTTCTCCGACAAGCACGGCATCTCGCGGGCGCTGGTCATGCGGCACAACGAACGCTTCCTGGCCGGTGTCGAACAGGCCATCGGCGCACATCGAGAGCTGCGGGCGCAGTTGGTCGCCGCCGTCCGGTTCACCCTGGACACCGCCGCCGACGATCCGCTGTTCAGGGCAGTGCTGGCCGCCGAGAGCAGCGAGGAGTTCCTCCCGCTGATCACCAGCGGCGGCGCCCCGATCGTCGTGGCCGCCCGCGAGCGCCTCGGCGCCGTCTTCCTTGCCCTGCACCCGCAGTTGCGGCGCGCCGAGCTGGAGGTCGCGGCTGAGACGGTGACCCGATTGACGCTGAGCCACATCCTGCTGCCGCTGCATCCCACCGAGTGCGTCGCCGACCAGATCGCCGAGCTGGCAACCCGCTTCCTGACCCAACCCCCCACACCCCCCGAGCACGCCGCACTCGCCCACCAACGCAACCCGACCGTACACAGCGAGTAGGCGCCGCACACAGGTCCGGACATCTGTGCGGCGACCACTCGCTGTGTGCCGTGCGCGAGAAGAGCTGGACACGGACTCGGCTCTTGTTCTAATGCTGGACAAAGCTTATATTTATGTCCAACCAGAGGCCGAGCAAGAGAGGAAGTGGCGTGATGACGGTGCAGTCCGTGCCGGCGACGCAGGCACAGTGGCGTGACGGCAAACGCTATTTGTGGATCTTGGGCGCGATCATGCCCCTGTTGCCCTTCGCCAGCTGGGGGCTGGTCGAGCTCACCGGGCTCGACCTGTTCTGGTACTTCGCGCCGCTGTTCGTCTTCGGGGTGATTCCGCTGGTCGACCTGGTCGTCGGCCTGGACCGCAACAACCCGCCGGACGAGGTGATCGAGCGGCTGGAGAACGACCGCTTCTATCGCAGGGTGACCTACGCGTTCATCCCTGTGCAGTACGCCGGGCTGATCTGGGGAGCCTGGATGCTCGCCGGCGACCGCCTCGACCTGGTCGACAAGATCGGCCTCAGCCTCAGCCTCGGCGTGGTCGCCGGCATCGCCATCAACACCGCGCACGAGCTCGGCCACAAGAAGCAGCAGCACGAGCGCTGGTTCGCCCGCGTCGCACTCGCCCAGACGTGCTACGGGCACTTCTTCATCGAGCACAACCGCGGCCACCACGCCCGCGTCGCCACGCCGGAGGACCCGGCCAGCTCACGGCTCGGTGAGAACGTATGGGCCTTCCTGCCGCGCACCGTCCTGGGCAGCCTGGGCAGCGCCTGGCACCTGGAGAAGAGCCGGCTGGCCCGCCGGCAACGCTCGGTGTGGACCTGGCACAACGACGTGCTCAACGCCTGGGCCATGTCGGTGGCGCTCTGGGGCGGCCTGCTGGTCGGGTTCGGCTGGCAACTGCTGCCCTACCTGGTCCTGCAGGCGGCGGTCGGCATCTGGCTGCTCGAGTCGATCAACTACCTCGAGCACTACGGCATGCTGCGGCGCAAGACCGCGTCCGGGCGCTTCGAGCGGCCCAACCCCAGCCACAGCTGGAACTCCAACAACCTCGGCACGAACGTGCTGCTCTACCACCTGCAGCGGCACAGCGACCACCACGCCAACCCGGTGCGCCGCTACCAGGCGTTGCGCGACTTCCCCGAGTCCCCGGTGCTGCCCACCGGCTACGCCGGCATGATCGTGCTGACCTGGGTGCCGGCGATCTGGCGCAGGGTCATGGACCACCGCGTGGTCGCGCACTTCGACGGCGACCTCACCCGGGCCAACATCCATCCGCGCAAGCGGGAGCGCATCCTGGCCGCGCACGGCGGCGGCGACCACACCGCTGAGCCGGTCACCGATGGCCGAGCACAGCGGGCATCCGGCGTCCAGGTGCGCCGGCACCGCTGCCCCAACTGCGGCTACGTCTACGACGAGGCGCTCGGCGACCCCCGCGAGGGCTGGCCCGCCGGCACCCGGTTCGACCAGATCGACCCCACCTGGGGCTGCCCGGACTGCGGGGTCCGGGAACAGCGGGACTTCGAGCCGGTCAGCGACCAGCCAACTGGCAGTCGCGGGTAGCCAGTGTCAATCACCAATTGACAGTGCTCATGGTGTTAATCTAGGGCTGACACCATGAGCACTGTCACCTTGCCCGACCTCATTGCCCAACTCGAACAGGACCTGCCGGGCGCCAGCCCAGTAGAACGGGTGGCCACCGCGCGGCTGCGCTCCGCCACGCTGTCCGACCTCGGAGACCAGCTGGTGGACCACTTCGTGGCGCAGGCCCGCGAGTCCGGCCACTCCTGGAGCCAGATCGGCGAGGCGCTGGGGGTCTCCAGGCAGGCCGCCCAGCAGCGACCGGGCCAGGCGGACTTCTCCCGGTTCACCGATCGGGCCCGCCAGGTGCTGGTCCTGGCCCAGGACGCCGCCCGGACCAACCACGGCATCCACATCACCAGCGAGCACATCCTGCACGGCGTGCTGGGCGTGCCCGAGGGGGTCGGCGCGCAGGTCGTCGAACAGCTCAGCGGTTCCGCCACCGCGGTGCGCGACGCGCTGCGGACGATGTTCCCGCGCGACACAGCCACTCCCCCGGCCCGGCTGGACTTCGCGGAGATCACCCGCCGGGTACTGGACGAGTCGATGCAGGCCGCGCTACTGCTGGAGCACAACTACATCGGCACCGAGCACATCCTGCTCGGCATCCTGCGGGTGGACTGCCCGGCCGCCGCGTTGCTGAAGCGGCACGGGGTGAGCCTGGACGCCGCGACTACCGCCACGACCGAGCTGATCGCGGCGATCGTGGTCGCGCTTTCCAGCCGGGGCGGCACTTCATGACCGCGCGGGGATGCGCGCGAGCTTGCGCCCGACCTTGAGGAACAGGTCACCGGCCTGCTCGGAGACCCGCTCGGCGACCAGGCCGGCCAGCGAGGTGCGGATGTCGTCGGCGCTCAGCGTCAGCTGGCGCTGCCCGTCGGCCGACTCGACCACCAGGCGCAGCCCGTTCTGCTGGGCCACCCGCCGCACGTCGCCGTTGCTCTTGGCGAACCCCAGCTCCTTGACCACGTCGGTCAACGTCAGCTCCGGGTCGGCAACCTCGGGCAGGTCGTCGACATTGGCGAAGGTCCGCCTTGAGAAGCGCGCGGCGAACTCCTCCCGCGCCTTCATCGCGGCTCCCACGCCGTGGATCGCGGCGGTGACCTCGCCGGCAAGCACCTTCTTCAGGTCCATCGGATGCACCGAGCCCGCGCCGAGCCGACCGACCGCGACGGTGATCTCGCTGTCGCACCACTCGCTCAGCGCACGCAGGTAGGGCTCGACCAGCCGGTCCGGCACCGACATGATCTTGCCGAAGATCTCCCCCGGCGCGGCGGTGAGCGGCACGTAGTTGCCCTTGGACTTGCTCATCTTGGCGCCCGTGCCGTCGGTGCCCTCGATCAGCGAGGTCGCCGCGACCAGCTCGGGGGCCTGGCCACAGATCTCCATCACCTTCCGGCACATCTGCATGTTCAGGAACTGGTCGATCCCGCCCAGCTCGATGTCGCAGTTGATCTCCACGGAGTCCAGCGCCATGGCAACCGAGTAGAGCAGCTCGCCCAGTGAGAGCCCCTGACCCGCCTCCAGCCGGTTGCGGAAGTCCTCCCGCTGCAGCGACATCGACACCGGGATGTGCGCGGCGATCTCGATCAGTCGGGGCAGCGTGACCTCGCGCAGCCAGTCGCCATTGAAGCGGAACCGCGCGCGGCCGAAGTCGAAGAACGGGCTGACCTGCTCCTGGTAGGTGGCCAGGTTGCGCTTGATGTCCTCGTCGGTCAGCGGCGGCCGTTCGTCGGAGCGGCCGCTCGGGTCGCCGATCTTGGCCGTCACGTCGCCGACGATCAGCACGACCTGGTGGCCCATCCGCTGGAACCGGCTCAACAGCTGCATCGGCACGGCGTGCCCGAGGTGCACCTCGTGGCCGGTCGGGTCGATGCCGAGCTTCGCGATGAACGGCCGCCGCTGTTGGGCCGCCTCGGTGATCCGCCGCGCCAGCGCCTCCGCACCGGGCTGCAGCTGCTGGCACCGCTCAGCGATCATCGCGGCCTGCTCGCCGGGGCCCAGATCGGAAAGGTCCATGTCCCGGCGGGGGGTGGTGATCTCCAGCAGCTCCTGCACGGCGGCGTCAGTCGCGAGGTCCGCGCTGTGCAGCAGGGCGGTAGCGCGCTCGACAGACTGGCTCAGACGGGTCATCAAACCTTCTCCGGACACGTGGACGACACCGCCGATCCTAATGTTCCACCCACCCCCCGGTACCTCAGCACCTCCGACCTGAAATGGATATTCATGCAAAGCGGCGCTGACTTATCCTCACGTCATGGCATTACACGCCTGGGACGCCGCCCGCGACGATGCCGAGTGGAAGCAGTGGCTTGCCAAGGGGCGGGACTTCGGTCAGCTCACCGTGGCCGGCGAGGACGGCGGCTACCCCCAGGTGGTGCCGTTGCACTTCCGGTTCGACGGTGCCGCACTCGTCGAGGCACACCTCGCGGCGGCAAACCCGGTCTGGCACCACCTGCGCCGCCGGCCCCGCGTCACGCTCAGCGTGATCGACGACTACGCATACGTGCCGGGTACCTGGCGGGCCGCCGCCGGGGCACGCCCCGAGCACGGCGTTCCTACCAGCTTCTACGCGGCCGTGCTGCTGCACGGCGAGGTGGAGATCGTCGATGACCACGCCGAGCTGGCCGGGCTGCTGAACCGCCAGCTGGCGCACCATCGCCATCAGGGCGCCGAAGTAGCGGTCAGCTCGCCGCCGTACGGGCCGATGCTCGCCGGCATCATCGGACTGCGGCTGCACGTGCTCGAGGTCGCGGCCACCTTCAAGTACGACGGCCAGAAGTCGGCCGGACACCGGGAGCGGGTCGCAGAAGCCCTGCACCGGCGGGACGAGGGCCGCGACCGGGCGGCGCGCGCTCAGCTGTTGCGCCGCGCCGCCGCGACGGCATCGGATGCCGAAGCGCCTCAGCCGAAGGTGAGGGAGTAGGCCTCCTGCCGGTGCCGCCGGCGACCAGCACGACCGGCAGCACCGGCAGGATGCACGGCGAGATGCCGGTGACCAGGCCACCCACCAGGCCGATCAGAACCAGGTCAGCGTTGCTGGGCACCCCCTCTACATCGGTGGACCGCTCAGCGGCCCGGGGAGGACCTTCGCATAACTGCCGATTCGTCACAGGTGACGTGCTGGATTGTGGGTGCGTAGTTTTCCGAGCCAATAGATACGCAGATGCGAACTTTAATCGCCTTCGTGGTCGCTGCTGCGATTGTGAGCTTGGCGGGTGGGCTCGCGCAGCTGGTGGGCGAAGCCGGCGTGCCGCAGTCGGGTGTCCCGCAGGAAGTCCCTGATCAGGGCGAGCTGCTCGGTGCGGTAGCCGGCGAGCTGCCGCTGCCCGGCCATGGCCCTCGGCTCGACCAGCGCGACCAGCTCGGGAGTGGGCACCACCAGTACCCGCCGGCCGTGGGTCGGGTCCTGCTGGCGCCGCGCGTAGCCGGCTCGCTCCAGCCGGTCGACAAGGGTGGTGACCGAGCCACGGGTCAGGCCGAGCGCGACCGCCACCTGGCCGGCAGCTCCGGCCGCTTCGGCTGGCCGCGCATGTCCGGTGCACGCCGCGCATGGTCCCCGGTGCGCGGCGTGCACGCGGGGTGCGCGGCGTCGCCGCGCGGCCGGGTCAGGAGGCGAAGTCGGGGCTGGCTACCCGGGGCTCCACGGCCCGGCCCTTGGGCTCCTCCCACTCCTCCTGGCGACCGAGCGCGGTCAGGTCCAGGTAGTAGTAGGAGCCGCCGAGGGTCTCGGTGGCACGGGCGTACATCGAGTACGTGTGGTAGATCGTGTTGCCCTCGCGCAGGAACACGCTGTGGCCGTGCTCCTCGATGGGCTGGCGGCCGGTCAGGTAGTAGGCCGAGCCGGCCCTGGCGTGCTCGGCCGGAGTGCGGTAGTTGTACTCGACCGGCGCGATCGACTCGTCCAGCGTGACGTGGAAGTCGTAGTTGAACTCGCTGCCGTAGGAGGAGTACCAGGGCATCACCCAGCCCTTGCGCGCCCGGTAGTGCTCGATCTTGGTCAACGGCGCGCGGGACACGAAGGCAAGCGTGGTGTCCCGGCTGTTGAGGTGGTCCAGCAGGCCGTCGGAGATTTCGTCGGCGGCCGCCGAGCAACTCCCGCAGCCCTCGAACCAGTCCGGCGCGAACATGAAGTGGTAGACGATCAGCTGGCGGCGGTCCTCGAACATGTCCAGCAGCGACGCCGCGCCGTCGACGGCGGCGAACGTGTACTGCTTGTCGACCCGCACCATCGGCAGCTCGCGGCGCATCGCGCTCAGCGCATCCCGCTGCCGGGTGAGCTCCTTCTCCTTCTCCAACAGCTCCCGCCGGGCGACGAGCCATTCCTCGCGGGTTGCGACACTCGGCAGCGCCATAGTTCCTCCTCAGCTGGAACTCTTGTGGACGGTGTTCACTTTGACACCGCTGTGACGTCAAGCCAAGGTTGTCCATGAGTCATGGACACCACCCCGATGCGACGCGGCTCGGGGGGCAGCGCTGAGGGGAGAGCTGATGGCTGCCAGCCCGGTCGAGAGCCCGAAACGCGCCACCTACCGGCACGGCGACCTGTACCGCGCGCTGCTCGACGCCGGTGTCGAGCTGGCCCGCTCCGGGGGGCCGGACGCGGTTGTGCTCCGCGAGGTCACCCGGCGGGTTGGCGTCGCCCCGAACGCAGCCTACCGGCACTTCGCCGATCACCAGGCCCTGCTCGGCGCGGTGTGCGCGGTCGCCCAGTCCGCACTGGCCGTGGCGATGGAGACCGAGCAGGACGCGGTGTCCGCCGAGGACCCGGTCACCCGCGCGCGGGGCCGGCTGCGTGCCGTTGGCAGCGCCTATCTGAGCTTCGCCCAGCGGGAGCCGGGCCTTTTCCGCACCGCGTTCTCGGTGCCCGGTGACCTCAGGTACGCCGAGCACCCGAAGGCGGCCGGCGAGTCCGGGCGCACCGCCTACCAGCTGCTCGGCGCGGCGCTGGACGACATGGTCGAGGCCGGTGCGCTTCCCATGGGACGCCGCCCCGGCGCGGAGGTGGCGGCCTGGGCCGCCGTGCACGGGCTGGCCATGCTGCTCATCGACGGCCCGCTACGCGCCCTGGACGCACCGAGCGTCGACTACGTCACCCAGCAGCTGCTGGACATGGTGAAACGCGGCCTGACCATCTGAGCTCACTCAGCCATGTTGAACGCGGCGAGCACCTTGGTCGGCCGCAGCCACACCACCAGCTCGCCCGGCACCGCGTTGCGCCGGCCGAACTCGGCGCCGCGCTGCTCGCCCATGTACCGGGTGCCCAGCCGGACAGCCGTGTCCAGCAGCTCGTCGGGGTCCTCGCTCAGCCGCACCTCGCCCTGGATCTGCACGAAGCCGAACGGAGGCCGCTCGTCGTCCACGCACAGCACCACGCGGGAGTCCCGGGCGAACGCACGGCCCTTGGCGGAGTCTTTGCCGGTGTTGAACACGACCTGACCGTCCTGTACCAGGAACCAGACCGGCGCGACCAGCGGGCGGCCATCGGCGGCGACATACCCGACCTTGCCGGTGCGGGTGCCCTCGGACAGGAACGCGACAACCTCAGCGGAAAGCTCAGCCATGCAACCGAACCTAACCGCCGCGGTCGGTGGGAACCAGGCGGTCGCGGCACACGTTCAACGAATGGAGGACGGCTGGCAGGGCTCGGCTGCCGCCGAGGACCGCGAGGCTGAAGGAGATGCGGCCAGTTGACCAGCGCAATTGTGACGATGCTGCTCGTGGTTCTGATAGTGGCCGCGCTCGTCTGGCTGGTCAGGCAGCGGGCCAAGGCACAACAGACCCGGCTGCGGGACGCCCAGTCCGATGCGCGGCGTTGGGTGGAGCGGCTCGGCGGCTCGGTGCTGAACCTGCAGGGCACCGACGACGCGTCGCGGCAGGCGATGGCCGACGCGGCCGAGCGCTACACCGCCGCCGGTTCGCAGCTCGACCAGGCACGCACCGTGGCGCAGTGCCGCCAGGTCACCGAGACCGCGTACGAGGGGCTGTACTACGTGCGCGCGGCGCGGACCGCGATGGGGCTCGACCCCGGCCCTGAGCTACCCCCGCTGACCGGCCAGCAACGCGCCGGGGCGGTCACCGAGGACCGCCACGTCGACGTGCAGGGCCGCGACTACAGCGCCTCCCCCAACCCGTCGGCCTACAACTCGCACTACTACCCCGGCGGCAACGTCGCCGGCCGGCCGGTACCGGCCGGCTGGTACTCCGAACCGTGGTGGAAGACCGCGCTGGTCGCCGGCGCCTGGGGCGTCGGATCGTTCCTGCTGTTCGACGCGCTGTTCAGCGGGATGGACGGCGCCGGCTACCCGGACGGTTTCCAGGACGCGCAGGCACTCGACCCGGGCGGCTTCGACGGCGACCCGGGTGGCCCTGGCGACGCCGGCGACCCTGGCGACCTCGGCGGAGACTTCGCCGGCGACTTCGGCTGGGGCGGCGGGGACGACAGCGGCGGGTTCTTCTAGCCGGCCGTCAGCCGGTGTGCGCGGGCTGGCAGGTCGGGCACCAGTACAGGTTCCGCCCGACCAGCTCGGCCCGGCGGACCTCGGTACCGCAGACCAGGCACGGCGCACCAGCGCGGCGGTAGACATACACCTCACCGCCGTGCCGGTCCACCCTCGGCGCCCGGCCGGTGACCTTCGGGTCATGCTCGGGGCGGACCGTGTCGATGCGGCCCCGCCGAACCCCGTCGCGCATCAGCGCGACCAGGTCGGTCCACATCTCTTCCCACTGCTCGCGGTGCAGGGACCGGCCGGGCAGCATCGGGTCCACCCCGTGCCGGAACAGCAGCTCGGCCCGGTACACGTTGCCCACCCCGGAGATGATCTTCTGGTCCATCAGCTGCGCCGCGACCGAGGTACGGGACCGGGAGAGCCGCTGCCAGGCCTGCTCGGGGTCCGCGTCCCGGCGCAGCGGGTCGGCGCCGAGCCGGGCCCGCACCGCAAGGGCCTCCGCGTCGGTCAACAGCTCACAGGCCGTCGGGCCGCGCAGGTCGGCGAAGTGGGTGGCCCCGACCAGCCGCATCCGGACCTGGCCGCGTGGTGCCTCGGCCGGCACCGGCCCCTCGGTGAACGTGCCGTAGAGGCCAAGGTGCACGTGCACCACGAGGTCCGGGCCGTAGCGGTGGAACAGGTGCTTGCCGTGCGCCTCGGCGCGGCGCAGCACCATGCCGTCGAGCAGGCCGGCCGAGGCGGCGAACCGGCCCTGCGGGCTGGACACCTCGACCGGCGCCTTGCCGAACCGGCGCTGGTGCAGCCGGGCCAGCCGGTGCAGCGTGTGACCTTCCGGCATCTGCTAGTCGGGCAGCCCGACGATCTCGCCGGTGGACTCGTACTCGGCGAGCATCTCGATGCGCCGGGTGTGCCGTTCCCCCTCGGAGAACGGGGTGGCGAGGAAGGCGTCCGCGATGGCCTCGGCCTCCTCGCGGGTGTGCATCCGGGCGCCGATGCCGATCACCTGGGCATTGTTGTGCTCTCGGGCCAGCTGGGCGATCTGCGGGCTCCAGGCCAGCGCGGCGCGGCAGCCGGGCACCTTGTTCGCCGCGATCTGCTCGCCGTTGCCGGAGCCACCGAGCACGATGCCGAGGCTGCCAGGGTCGGCGACCACCCGGCGCGCCGTCTCCAGGCAGAACGGCGGGTAGTCGTCGTCCGGGTCGTAGCTGGTGGCGCCCACGTCCACCGTCTCGACGCCCTGGCCGGACAGATGTTCGAGCAGCTGCGACTTCAGTTCGAAGCCGGCATGATCAGATCCGAGATACACGCGCACGGTGATATCTAACCAGCCCGCGCTACCGTGCCCACCGTGACCGGGCGGTGGGTGGAGCTGGCTGACGGGGTGTACGCCCGCCGCTACGCCGAGCTGGACCTCACCGTCGGCCTGGTGGTCGGTGCCGAGCGCGCGCTGGTCGTGGACACCAGGGGCGATGCCGCCCAGGGCGCCGAGCTGGCCGCCGCCGCCCGAGCCCGCACCGACCTGCCGTTGCTGGTGGCACTGACCCACGCGCACTTCGACCACTGCTTCGGCACGTCTGCGTTCACCGGGGGGACGGACCCGCCACCGGTCTACGCCCAGCGCGGGTGCGCGCCGGCACTGGTCAGTAGCGCGGCGGCCCAGCGCGCGGAGTGGGTCGACTACTACCGGCGGCGCGGTGACCCGGACACGGCGGCGGCGCTGGCCGGCTCACCGGTGGTGCCACCCAGCCATCTCGTCGAGCGGCGGGTGGAGCTGGACCTCGGCGGGCGCACCGTCACGCTGCTGCACCCCGGTCCCGGCCACACCGACCACGACCTGGTGGCGCACGTGCCGGCGGCGGGCGTGCTGTTCGCCGGTGATCTGGTCGAGCAGGGCGCGCCGCCGGACTTCACCGACGCCGACCCGCTGGCATGGCCCTCCGCCATGGACACGCTGCTCGCCATGGCCCCCGACACGGTGGTCCCCGGCCATGGCGAGCCGGTGGACCGGGCGTTCGTCGCGGCGCAACGTTCCGAGCTGGACACCGTGGCCACACTGTGTCGCGCGGTGGCGGACGGCACCCTCGCGGGCCCGGACGCCGTGCGAGCCAGCCCTTATCCGGAAGTTGCGACGCGGGCGGCGCTGCTCAGGGTAACCGGCACCGGAGCGCCCGGGTAACACGCCGTTAACCCCAGTGAGACGGGGTGCTCCTACGTTGCCCCCCATGGCTGTGACGCGGATCGGGGTCGAGGAGGAGTTCCACGTCGTGGACCTGGAGACCAGGCACACCGCGCCGGAGGCGGACGCGCTGCTCGGCCAGCTCGCCGGCGAAGGGTTTTCCCTCGAGCTGCAGCGTTCGCTGGTGGAGACGAACACAAAGCCCTGCCTGCAGCTCGGCGAGCTGCGCGCGGAGCTGGTGCGGCTGCGCACCGCGCTCGCCGACGTCGCCGACCCGCTGGGCCTTGGCGTGGTGGCGGCGGGCTCGGTACCGCTGACCAACCCCGCCGACACCGACGTCTCGCACGGCGACCGGTTCGCCCGCATGCAGCGCGAGTACCAGATGCTCGCCCGTGAGCAGCACATCTGCGGCACCCAGGTGCACGTCGACGTGCCCGACCGGGACGTCGCCATCCAGGTGATGCAGCAGGTCGCGCCGTGGCTGCCGGTGCTGCTCGCGCTGTCCGCCAGCTCGCCATACTGGCAGGGCGCGGACTCCGGCTATGCCAGCTCGCGCACCTTGGTCTGGCAGCGCTGGCCCACCGCCGGGCCGCCAGGGCCGATGTCGAGCGCCGCCGAGTACGACGAGCTGATCGCCGCGCTGGTCGCGTCCGGCACGATCAGCGATCCGGGCATGGTCTATTTCGACGTCCGACCGTCCGCGCACGTGTCGACCGTCGAGCTTCGGGTCTGCGACGCCTGCCCGAGGGTGGACGACGTGGTGCTGCTGGCCGGCCTGTTCCGGGCGCTTGTCGCGCGGGCCCGTATCGACACCGACGCCGGCCGGCCGCTTGCCATCCGGCACGAGTTGCTGCGCGCCGCGACCTGGCGGGCCGCCCGGTCTGGGCTGGAGAGCGACCTGGTGGACCTGCACCACGAGGACGGCCCCCGGCTGTCCCCCGCGATGGCCATGGTCGACCAGCTGCTCGGCACGGTCCGCGACCAGCTCGAGGACACCGGCGACTGGGACGCCGTCAACGAGCTGGCCACCGCCGCGCTGGCCAGGGGCAGCGCGGCGGCCCGGCAGCGCCGCTCGTTCGGCCGCCGGGGCGAGTACCGCGACGTGGTCGACTCGCTGCTGGCCGAGACACACGGCTGGCCGCAGCCCCGTACCCCACCGTCCACCGCCCCGCCCCGGTTGCCGGCGGTGCTGCGCGGTTACCAGCCGACCGACTACGACGAGGTCGTGGCACTGGGCGGGCGGGTGCTGCCGCACTACGGCTGGCTGTTCCGGGCGCTGGACGGCATCGGGCTGGAAGGTCTCGCGATGCGCGAGATCGACCGGGACGCCGAGCAGCGCTCGCGGGGAGTCACGTTCCGGGTCAGCGACGACTCACAGGACCGGCTGTTCCCGCTGGATCTGCTGCCTCGCATCGTGACCGCGAGCGACTGGACGGCGCTGCAGGCCGGGCTGATCCAGCGGGTGCGCGCGCTGGAGGCGTTCCTCGCCGACATCTACGGCGAGCGCGCCGCGGTCGCCGACGGCATCCTGCCGGCCTCGCTGGCCACCCCGGCGCACGGCTGGAGTGAGCACGGTGGGCTGGCCCGCGCCGGGCTGCCGCGTGCCGTGGTCAGCGGCATCGACCTGGTACGCGACCACACCAACCAGTGGCTGGTGCTGGAGGACAACCTGCGGGTGCCCTCCGGCATCGGCTACGCGATCACCAGCAGGCGGCTGGTGCGCAGTGTGCTGCCCGAGCTGGAGCCACCGGCCGGGGTGGTGCCGGTGGAAGGCGTGCCTGAGCTGCTGCACAAGGCGCTGCTGGCCGCGACCCCACCGAAGGCGGACGGCGACGGCGCCGTCGCGCTGCTCACCGGGGGACCGAGCGACTCGGCGTTCTACGAGCACCAGCTGCTCGCCGAGGCGATGGCGGTGCCGCTGGTGCTGCCAGGGCAGCTGAGCATCTCGGGCGGGCTGACCCACTGGCACGGCGAAGACGGCGAGCCGGTGCGGCTGGACGTGCTGTACCGGCGCATCGACGAGGGCGCGCTGCTGCGCGCTACCGGGGTGCGCGGCGAGGCGCTGGGCGGGCCGTTGTGCGCCGCGATCTCCGGCGGCACGTTGAGCGTGGTCAACGCGTTCGGCAACGGCGTCGGCGACGACAAGGCGGTATATGCCTACCTGCCGGCGATGATCTCCTACTACCTCGGCGAGCGGCCGCTGCTGCCGAACGTGCGGACCTACCACTGCGCCGATGCGGACCTGCGGGCCGAGGTGCTGGCCAGGATCGGGGAGCTGGTGCTCAAACCGGTGGACGGCTACGGCGGCAGGGGGATCGTCATCGGACCGCACGCCGATGCGGCCACCCTGGACGCGGTCTCGGCACAGATACGTGCCGAGCCGGACCGGTGGGTGGCCCAGGAGCTGGTCCGGCTGTCCACCCACCCGACCTTCGCCGGCGACCGGATCGAGCCGCGCGCGGTGGACCTGCGGGCATTCGTGTTCCACGGCGAGCAACCCGAGGTGGCACCGGCAACCCTGACCCGGGTCGCGCCGGCCGGCAGCCTGATCGTCAACTCCTCCCGAGGCGGCGGCGCCAAGGACACCTGGATCCTGCGCTGATCACCCCACGCCGGCAGCCGTGATCGGGCGAGGGCAAAGGCGGTCGCGCCAGCATGAATAGGTTCAGGCGATGGACCTACCAACGGCAACAACTTCGATTCGAGCCATGGCCGATCTGGCTACCCCCATGTCCATACGAGTGGCCGCGACGCTCAGCCTGCAGGCCGGAATTGCGGCGCTCGTTCGACGCCCAGATGAATTGGCGATTCCGGGTGCAGGCGCCGCAGATCGCTGAACGCTTTGGCTGGAGCCGCTTTCCCGAGGTCCTCGACGTGGGCGGGGGCGATGGGACCGTGCTCGCAGCGATCCTGCACGCCCATCCCGACCTTCGCGGACAGGTCCTCGACCTATCTCCGACGACTACCGCCGCTACCGACAGATTCGCGGTGCACGAACCCGGCTGACCAATGGGCCAGGATGCACCGGACCAGTGGCGGTTCTGGTGGTGCGGAAGCAACGGGTGTTGTCGGAAACAGCTGCTGCTAAGCATCCACGGCGTCGAACATTATGCCGACGATCCGGTTGACCGCGTCGAAGTCCATGGTCAGGCGGTTCTTGGTGACCGCGATGGCCAGGCCGCGCGCGGTGTCCGCGCCTGCCCAGCTGCCGCCGCCACCCGCCATGCCGAACACCGTGTCGCGCACCCTTTCGGCCGCCGGCACGCCGCTGGCGTAGCCCAACGCCCAGCTGGCCTGGTTGCCGAACACCTCGTCGGTGCCGGACCAGGCGGGCGCGGAGATTTCGGCCAACCGCCGCGCTGGCAGCAGGCGCACCCCGTCGACCTCGCCGAGCAGCGCGGCGTACATCCGGGCGATGGCGCGGGCGGAGGTCTTCGCGCCGGCCGGGATCACCGCGCCGAGCACGTCGGCCCGGTTGCCCAGCTCGGCGGTGGGGAACAGTGCCGGCGGCCCGGCTCGGAACATGGGTAGGTCGGGCGGCATGTTCGCGAACATCTCCAGCATGCCGGGTTCGCTCTCCAGGCGGGCCAGCCGGTATTGCTGCGCCGCCGGCACGCCGAAGTACAGCTCCTCGGAGACGCCCAGCGGGCCGCTCACCTGGTCGGCGAGCACCTGGGAGATCGGCAGGCCGGTTGCCCGCCGCACGATCTCTCCGACCAGGAAGCCGAACGTGTAGGCGTGGTAGCCCGTCTTCGTACCGGGCTCCCACCACAGCTCCGCGTCCGCGACCGAGGCACACATGGTGTCCCAGTCGCACAGGTCCTCGACGGTGGTCCCCAGTGGGACGCCCGGCACCCCGGCGGTGTGGGTGAGCACGTGCCACACGGTCACCTTGTGCTTGTCGTGCGCGGCGAACTCGGGCCACAGCTCGGCGACCGGTGTCTGGTAGCCGAACGCGCCGCGCTCGACCAGCAGGTGCGCCACGGTGGCGGTGGCGCCCTTGCCGATGGAGAAGTTGTAGAACGGCGTCGCGGAAGTGACCGGTCGCCCGGTTGCCGGGTCGGCCACCCCGGCCACCGCGTCCACCACCTGTTCGCCGTGGTGGTAGGCCGCCACCTGGATGCCACGCTCGGCCCCCGAGTCGACGAGCTCGTCGAGCACCCGCGCCACCTGCCGCTGCACGCTGTCCGCCATGTGACGGCCCTCCTTGCTTGTCGGTCCCCGGGACAGACCGAGGCGGCCAAGGAAACTCATCGGCCACCGAGCTCACCAGTTGACCGGGCACCACGCGCATCCTGAATGGACCCCGAGCGCTCGACCGCCGATCACTTGCGTCCGCCCGGGTAAATGCTTCGGCAATCCGAAACGTACGGGACGAGCTGCCGTTTACCTTCCACGAACATCGCCACCCCTCTGCGGGTGCCGAGTTCGTCGATGGTGAAGCGGACGACGGAAGCCGCGAGGACTTCGGTGCCCTGTGATATTTCGCGGGCGTGGGCGCACGCCGCCTGCTCCCTGCCGAACACGGCTTCGGTCGGGCGCACCTCGTTGACCAGCGTGACGTGCACGGCCCACACGAGTTTCCCGCCGCGCCGCCGCTCCCATTCCGGTGGCGGCTCTTCATCCTCGGGCACAGCCGTCGTCGGGGGGTCTTCAGCCACACCCTCGGCCGCTACGCCGCTCGATCCCATCACGTGAGCCAGCCGATCCGCCGCCGCCGCTTCCGAGGCGCGACCATCTCACAGCAACGGGTGCAGCGCGGCCCAGGCGGATCGAGTAGCGAGCCGACGCGGACGAGATGGCCGCACACCGCGAGGAACTCACCCCGACCAGCCGTACAACCGGCTTCCATCTCGGTGTCGGTGACGGCGTGATCTCGCTGGTCAGCCTTCGAGGTCTGCCACACGAGTAACAGGGTCCGGTGCACGCCGAGAGACGCTACGAAGCCGCGGCCGCCGGTTGTTTCCGTACTGAAACAACCGTCAGGATAGGGCTAAACAGGCAACCCGGCGCGGTACGCCATGCCCCGAATATCACGCCCCGGCGCATCGTCCTTCGAGTGCGCGACCAGCTCAGCGAGCGTGTCCCGGATGAACGGGTTACGCAACGTCAGGGTCTTATGGAGCCTCTCGGCACGCAGCAGCGCGCGTGCCGCATCGTCTCGACGGCCCGCGCGGGTCAGCGCACGGCCGTAATCCAACCAGTACGTGGCGCGGAGCGAAGGGTAGGAATGCTGCCGGGGGTCCACCGTCCTGGCGACCCGAATTGCTTCGTCGGGTTCGTCGTACTCCAAGGCAGCCGCCATCCGCCACAGGCCGACGCTGACCGGCCCGAAGCCCATGGTGAACGCGTCACCCTCCCCTGTGTGGGCGGCCAGCTCGGCGGCGTGCTCCAATGCTGCAATCGACTCGGCGTGATGACCGTCGACCGCTTCCACAAGTGACCGTTCCAGCGCAAGTATCCCGTTGAGCTGCATACCCTGGCTGCTGTCAGTCGGCACACTGGTCGCGTTCAATGTATTGCGGGCCAGGTCAAACATGCCGCTACCAAACATCACGATCGCGGCGTCTCGTGCGACGACACCCAGCATCGTCGGATCGCCCAACTCCTCGGCCAGCATCCGGGCGAGCACAACGTTTTGCCCGCGTAGATCTATGGGCGCGCCAGCGGCCTGCAAAATACGCCCATTGGACCCACTGAGCAGCCTGATAGCCAACGGGAGTAGCTCGGCCATGTCCCGGCGCTGCGCGAGTGTCGTGTACACGTCCGCGATGAGACCGGGCAGCGCAACACGGTAACCGTTGAAGTCTCCGGAACTCATCGTCTCGAAGCGCTGCCGCAGCCGCTCGACGGGTTGCACGACGCCGTCAGGCCAGCCGGCGCTGGCGGCCGTCAGCGCGCGACGTACCGCTTGGATAGCGCTGTCGGTGTTGCCGTTGGCAGGTGCGGGAACTGGGAGGCTGGCCAGCTCGGATGGTGCCACCCGCAGTGCGTTTGCCAGCGCTACCACCAGCTTCTGGCTGTCCAGGGCCTGTTTGCCGTTCTCGATCCGGCACAGGGTGGACGCCGAGATACCGGCCAAGCCGGCGATGACGCGCATCGACTTCCTGCGGGACTTGCGTACGTTCCGCAGCCGCCGCCCGATCGTGCGGTCGTCGTAGCCGCCGTTGCCGTTGGCGGTAGCATCGTCCACGTCCGAGCCTCGATCCTCGGTCCATGCCCCCGGCCGCTCGCAACGGCGCGGGGGCATTCACTTGCGCTTTGCTTCCCACCGTATCCCGCACGAACCCGCTCCGTCCGCGCGTTGCCGGTTGCGGGCGAGCATGTCCACCTCGGCGTTGCACGCCCCGCGAGCACCCCCGGCCGCCGTGATGAGGTCACCCGCCGCGCACCGGGAAAGGGGCCAGCCGTGTCGAAGACGGCTGGCCCCACCTTCCACATCCGAAAGGTGTCGCTATCCGGGAGCGGGTATCAAGGGTCCCGGCCGGCAGCGGCACCAGGTCAACGACGCCGGCCCCGCGCGGGGTGCGGTCGGCGGGTAACAATCTCAACGCCAGCAACTCCAGCCAGGGTGGCATCGCCAGCTGGGCGCGACAGGCACCCGGTTCCCGCCGCGAGCGTCGGCAACGTCGCGGCGGGCTTGCGGTTGTCGAAGACAGGGCCCCGGCGTGGTCGGTCGGAGTAGCAGTGTCGTGTGTCCAGCGGCGGTCAATATCCGACACGTGTGTGTCACACGGCGGCAACACGCGGACATCAAGCTGGGTCGATGTGCGGCATCTCCGGCGAGCTCAGGTTCGACGGGGCGGCCGCGGACCCGACCTCGGTAGCCCGGATGAACGACGCGATGGTGCCGCGCGGACCGGACGGCAGCGGAGTGCACACGTCCGGGCGGGTCGCGTTCGGGCACCGCAGGCTGAAGATCATCGATCTGTCCGAAAAGGCCGCCCAGCCGATGGTGGACCCGGAGCTCGGGCTCACCGTGGTGTTCAACGGCTGCATCTACAACTTCCGCGAGCTGCGCGAGGAGCTGGGCAAGGCGGGCTACCGGTTCTTCTCCGGGTCGGACACCGAGGTGGTCGCCAAGGCCTACCACCGTTGGGGTTCGGCGTGCGTCGAGCGGTTCCACGGTATGTTCGCGTTCGCCGTCGCCGAGCGGGACACCGGCATCGTGGTGCTCGCCAGGGACCGGCTGGGTATCAAGCCGCTGTATCTCACCGAGTCGCCGGGCCGGCTGCGCTTCGCCTCCACGCTGCCCGCGCTGCTGGCCGCCGGCGGGGTGGACACCGGGATCGACCCGGTCGCGCTGCACCACTACCTGAGCTTCCACTCGGTGGTGCCGCCGCCGCGCACCATTCTGTCCGGCGTGCGCAAACTCCCGCCGGCAACGGTGCGCACCATCCATTCCGACGGGACCGGCACCGAGCATCGCTACTGGTCGGTCGTTCACGAGCGGCGGATCCGGGACACCGGCCGCTGCGCGCAAGACTGGGCGGACGAGGTCGCGGTCACGTTGCGGCGCGCGGTGGTCCGGCGGATGGTGGCGGACGTACCGGTGGGCGTGCTGCTCTCCGGTGGCATCGACTCGAGCGTGATCGTCGCGTTGCTCGCCGAGGGCGGCCAGCACGAGCTGCGCACGTTCAGCGTGGGGTTCGAGTCCACCGGCGGCGAGCCGGGCGACGAGTTCGGGTACTCCGACCTGGTGGCACGGCATTTCGGCACCATGCACGAGAAGATCACCGTGCCGTCCGGGCGGCTGCTGCCCTCGGTGGACCGCGCGGTCGCCGCCATGAACGAGCCGATGGTCAGCCACGACTGTGTGGCGTTCTACCTGTTGTCGGAGGAGGTGTCGAAATCGGTCACCGTGGTGCAGTCCGGGCAGGGCGCGGACGAGGTGTTCGCCGGTTACGACTGGTACCCGCCGTTGGCCGAGGTACCCAGGGAGCAGGCTGTCGAGGCGTACTCGTCGGTGTTCCTGGACCGCCCGCACGCCGAGATGTCCGAGATCGTGCAACCGGACTGGCTGCTCGACCACGACGCCAGCGGCGAGCTCGTCGCCGAACATTTCGCCGCGCCGGGGGCGGAGAGCACACTGGACGCGGCGCTGCGGCTGGACAGCTCGGTGATGTTGGTGGACGACCCGGTGAAACGGGTGGACAACATGACCATGGCCTGGGGTCTGGAAGGGCGGGTGCCGTTCCTGGACCACGAGCTGGTGGAGCTGGCCGCCGCCTGCCCCGCCGAGCTGAAGCTGACCGGCGGCGGCAAGGGTGTGCTCAAGCAGGCCTGTCGGGGCCTGGTGCCGGACGAGGTGATCGACCGGCCGAAGGGCTACTTCCCGGTGCCGGCCATCCAGCGGCTGTCCGGCGGGTTCTTCGACCGGGTGCGCGACGCGGTCACCGACCCGGTCGCCAAAGCCCGAGGACTGATCCGCGACGACTACCTGCGGCGCATGCTGGCGGCCCCCAACGAGCATCGCACCACGTTGGGCGCCAACGCGTTGTGGCAGGTAGCACTGCTGGAGATGTGGCTACAGGAGAGGAGGATCGGATGACCGACACCAGCGACGTGACGTTCTCCGAGATCTGCGCCGCCAACGCCTTCAGCGAGCGGCGCCGCGCCCGACTCGCCGGCGCCGGTGGGCACCCGGGCTCCGATCCGATGCCGCTGCTGGCCGCACGCAGCGTCACCAGCGCGGCGCTGTCCCCGGATGGCCGGGCGCTGGCGTTCGTCTCCGACCACGACGGGCTGCCCGCGCTGTGGCTGGCCACCGACCCCACCGACCCGGCGGCGCGGGTCACCCGACTGGACACCGGTCCCGACCAGGTGCATTCGGTCAGCTGGTCGCCTGACGGGCAGTGGCTGGCCTGTCTGCTGGCCCCGTTCGGCGGGGAGCGCACCCGGGTGCTCACGCTGCGCCCGGACGGTTCGCACCCGAGCACACTGGCCGGTGGCGCCGGCTCGGCCGGCACCCTTGGCGCCTGGCGGTCCGACGGCGCCGCGGTCGGCGTCACCGAGTCCGCCCGGCGCGGCGGCGGCGAGAGCACCGCCTACGCCGTCGACCCGGCCACCGGGAGGCGCACCCCGCTGGCCACCGGCCCGGCGGCGGCGGTCTGCTCGCTGCACCCGAACGGGCGGCACGCGGTGGTCCGCGTCGGGCGGCGGGGCGCCCGGCAGCTGCTGTGGGTGGACATCCGCACCGGCCGCACCGTCGAGCTGCTGGCCGACTCGGACGCCACCGTGGCCGACGCCCGGTTCGCCGTCGGCGGCGGCCGGCTGTACCTGCACACCGACTCCGGCCGCGAGCGGGCCGCGCTGCTGACCCTGGCGCTGCGTGACGGCCGGCCGCACCGGGCCGAGCAGCCGGCGGTGGTGGCCGCCCGGCCGGACGCCGACCTGGACCTGTTCGCGGTGCACCGGTCCCGCACCGGCGAACGCCTCGTCACGGTGTGGAACGTGGATGGTTACAGCGAGCTATCGGTGCTGGAACCGGACGGGCGGTCACGGGTCCACGAGTGCCCCGCCGAGGTGGTCACCAGCTGTGTGTTCTCCCCGGACGGGCGGTGGTTGCTGATCGGCGCGGAAGGCCCGGCGCAGCCACCGCACCTGGTCCGCCACGAGCTGCGCGACGGCGCCACCCAGCGACTGCTGCCCGCCGCCGCGCCGAGCTGGCCCCCGAGGCAGGTGGTCGAGCCGCAGTTGCTGCGTTTCGCCGGCCAGGACGGCCTGGCACTGTCCGGCTGGTGGTACGCCCCGAGCACACCGCTGAGCACGAAGCCGGCCCCGACACCGACCGTGTTGTGGCTGCACGGCGGCCCGGAAGCGCAGGAGCGTCCCACCTTCGCCCCGCTGCTGCAGGCCATGGTGGCGGCCGGCGTGGCGGTGTTCGCGCCGAACGTGCGCGGCTCGTCCGGCTACGGCAGGGACTTCGTCAACGCCGACAACGGCGAGCAGCGTTTCGCCGCGATCGCCGACGTGGCCGCCGCCGCCCGGTTCCTGGCCGCCGAGGGGCTGGCGGACCCGAGGAGGCTCGGGGTCTGCGGCCGTTCCTACGGCGGCTATCTCACCCTCGCGGCGTTGGTGGCATACCCGGAGCTGTTCGCCGTCGGGGTCGACGTGTGCGGCATGGCGGACCTCGAGACGTTCTTCGCGCACACCGAACCGTGGATCGCCGCCGCCGCGACCAGCAAGTACGGCGACCCGAGCCGGGACCGGGCGCTGCTGCGCGAGCTGTCCCCGCTGCACCGCATCGAACGGCTCACCGCGCCGCTGCTGGTGGTGCACGGCGAGCACGACACCAACGTGCCGCTGGTGGAGGCCGAGCAGGTGGTGCACGCGCTGCGGGAACGCGGCGCGGCGCCGGGCTTCCTGTTGTTCCCCGACGAGGGCCACGAGGTGCACGGCACCAAGAACCGCGCCGTGTTCGTCCGTGAGGTGGTGGGCTGGCTCACCGGCCACCTGCTGGAGGCGGACGAGCAGACCGCGTGACCCGTCAGCCCTTGCTGAACGAGCTCATGATCAACTTGCCGTCCGGCCCCGGCGCCACGGTGAAGCTGTAGCGTTCGGTGCTGGTCGTGCCGCTTTTCTCCTGGAAGCGCAGCGTGGCCCGGACGGTCCTGCTGTCCACCGCGGTCGGTCCCTCGGCGAAGGTGATGGCGCTGAGCCCCCGGTAGAAGGACTGGTAGCTGGCGAAGCCGTTGGACGCGGACTGGGCGGTGGGGCTGAGCAGCTGCCAGGCCGCCGAGGGGTTGCCGGGCAGCAGGCCGTAGTAGTCGCGCACGAAGTCCTCCAGCTGCGCGGCGCTGGGCCGCCCGGAGATTTGCGGCCGCTGCGGGCTGGCCGCGGCGCCGGGCGCGGCAGAGGTCGAGGGGGCACCGCCGCCGACGGGGTTGCCCCTGCCCTGGCTCAGCAGTAGCACGGCGGCCAGCAGGACCAGCACCAGCACGCCGGCCAGGATGCCCGCGCGGCGGCTCAGCCCCCTTCGCGCCCAGGACGGGCCGGGCCGAGCGGCCGGTTGGGGGGTGGCTGGCCGCCTCGGCACGGCAGGGCGGTCCGAGACACCCAAGCCGTCGGACCGGTCCTGCCCAGCACCGGGCGCGGCGATGCCCGGCGGCGCCATGGCAGGCTCGGTGACCGGCAGCGGCGCCGTGTCCACCTTCGTCCGCGTCGGGGCCGGGGCCTCGGCCGCGCCGGCCGGGGCCTCCGGAGCCTCGGCGGCGGCCGCAGTGCCCGCCACCGGCCTCGGCTGACCCGCCGCGGACAGCCGGACCGCCGTCCCCGGCCCGATGTGCGACACCGCTACCGGCTCACCGGCGGCCACCGCGGCCAGCTCGTCGCGCACCCGGGTGGCGGTCGGTCGCTCGGTGGGTTCCTTGCGCAGCATGCGCATCAGCGGCTCGGCGAGCTCGCCGGCCCGTACCGGCGGGTTCACCTTGCCCTCGCCCACCGCGTACAGCAGCGCGTAGGCGTTCTCGTCCAGCCCGAACGGCGGCAGGCCCTCCACGGCGGCGTACAGCGTGGAACCCAGCGCGAACACGTCCGAGGCCGAGGTGGGGGTGCGGCCCCTTGCGATCTCCGGAGCGAGGAAGGCGGGTGTGCCGGCGATCATCCCGGTGCGGGTGATCTGCACGTCGTCCACCGCCCGCGACACCCCGAAGTCGGTGATCTTGACGTTGCCGTCCACACCGATCAGCACGTTGCCGGGCTTGATGTCGCGGTGCACGATGCCGGCCGCGTGCGCGGCGGCCAGCCCGTCGGCGATCTGGGTGCCGATACCGGCCGCGCGGCGCGGCTCGATCGGGCCCTCGGCGTCCAGCAGCGCGCCCAGCGTGCGCGACGGCATGTACTCCATCACCAGCCACGGCGAGTCGTCGTGCAGCACCACGTCGAACACCGAGACCGTGTGCGGGTGCTGCAGGCGGGCCGCCAGCCGGCCCTCCCGCAGCATCCGCTGTTTCGCCTCTTCGTAGCCCTGGCTGTCGAAGCCCGGCAGGCCGGGCTGCAGCAGCAGCTGCTTCACCGCAACGATCCGGCCCAACAGCTCGTCGGTGGCCTGCCACACGGCGCCCATGGAACCGGCGCCGATCCGCTCGCCCACGCGGTAGCGCTGTGCGAGCACCAGCGGGCTCGCATCACCGGTCAGTGTCATCACCGTTAGGGTATTCCGACCGCCTCCGGCACTCAGCGCTGGATCGACTTGACCTCCAAAAACTCCTCGAGCCCGAATCTGCCCAGCTCACGGCCGTTGCCCGACTGCTTGTAGCCACCGAAGGGTGCCATCGGGTTGAACGCGCCACCGTTGACGTCGACCTGTCCGGTACGCAGCCGGCGGGCCACCGCCACCGCGTGATCCTGCTCACCGAACACCGCGCCGGCCAGGCCGTAGACGGTGTTGTTCGCGATCCGCACCGCCTCGTCCTCGCTGGTGTACGGGATCACCGAAAGCACCGGGCCGAAAATCTCCTCCTGGGCGATCACCGAACTCGGGTCGACCTTGGCGAAGATGGTCGGCCGGACGTAGGCGCCCTGCTCCAGCCCTTCCACCGGGCCGGGGCCGCCGAGCGCCAGCGTCGCGCCGTCGGAGATGCCCCGCTCGATGTAGCCGTTCACCCGCTCCTGCTGGGCCGCCGACGACATCGGACCGATCCGGGTGGACTCCTCGGTCGGCGGGCCGACGGTGTACTTGGCCGCCGTGGCGGTGAGCATCTCGACCACCTCGTCGTGCTTGCTCGCCGGCACCAGCATCCTGGTCCACGCGGTACAGGTCTGGCCGCCGTTCATGTAGGCGTTGGCAAGGCCGAGCTTCACCGCCTTGTTCAGGTCGGCGTCGTCCAGGATCACGTTGGCGGACTTGCCGCCCAGCTCCAGCGCGACCCGCTTCACGGTGTCCGACGCGACGGTCGACACCCGCCGACCGGCTCGGGTGGAACCGGTGAACGAGACCATGTCGATGTCCGGGTGCGCGGCGATGGCCTCGCCGACCACCGGCCCGGTGCCGTGCACCACGTTGAACGCGCCGGCCGGCAGCCCGGCCTCGGCGGTGATCTCGGCCAGGATGCCGGCGGTCAGCGGCGCGATCTCGGTGGGCTTGAGCACCACGGTGTTGCCGGCCAGCAGCGCCGGGGCGACCTTGGCCACGATCTGGTGCAGCGGGTAGTTCCACGGGGTGATGGCGCCGACCACGCCGATCGGCTCGCGCACCACCAGCGAGTTGCCGATCTCCTCGGTCCAGGCGAAGTCTCGTGCCAGCTTCGCCACCCCGGCCGAGGTGGCAACCGGCATGACCGCCTGGACCTGGCGGGAGAACCCGATCGGCGAACCCATCTCGGCGGTGACCGAAGCGGCGATCTCCTCCGCGCGGGCCTTCAGCCCTTCGGAGATGCGCTCCACCACCGCGATGCGCTGCGCAAGGTCGGTGTTCGACCAGCCGGGGAACGCGGCCTTGGCGGCGGCTACCGCGCTGTCCACGTCGGCCGAGGTACCCGCCGGCACGGCGGCGATGACATCGCCGGTGGCCGGGTTGACCACCTCGATCCGTTCGCTCCCGCTCTTGCCGGCCTCGATGAGCTCGGCGTTGATCCAGTGTCCAGGGGCGGTCGTGGTAGGTGCAGCCATGCCGCCCATCCTGGCACTGGATCGGCCCCGGTGCCGCGTCAGCTGAAGTCCGGGTCCTCGGTGCGGGTCCGCTTCAGCTCGAAGAAGTGCGGGTAGTTGGCCAGTGTGCGGGCGGCGTCGAAAATCTGGCCGGCCTCCTCGCCGTGCGGTGCCTTGGAGATCACCGGGCCGAAGAAGGCGACCCCGTCGACGTGGATCGTCGGGGTGCCCACATCCAGCCCGACCGGGTCCATGCCGGCGTGGTGGCTGGCCTCGAGCTCCTCGTCGAACTCGGTGCTGTTCGCCGCCTCGGCCAGCTCGGCCGGCAGGCCCAGCTCGGCCAGCGACTCCTTGATGATCACGTCGAAGTCGTCGTAGCCCTGGTTGTGCCGCCGGGTACCCATCGCGGTGTAGAGCGGCTCCAGGATTTCGGCGCCGCGTTCCCTGGCCGCCGCGATGCACACCCGCACCGGGCCCCAGCCCTTCTCCAGCAGCTCCTTGTAATTCTCCGGCAGATCCCGGCCCGTGTTGAGCACGGACAGGCTCATCACGTGGAAGTTCAGCTCGATGTCCCGGACTTTCTCGACCTCGAGGATCCAGCGCGAGGTCAGCCAAGCCCACGGACACAGCGGGTCGAACCAGAAGTCGACCTTGGCCCTACCGGTGTCCTCGACGGTATCGGTCATCAAAGCTCTCCTCTGTCACGGCGTTCATCACGGCGGTTCTCGCCTTCAACCAGCGCAACACCCCCACCACGCCAAGTGTTCCGAGCGGAAAAAATTATCCTCGACCAGCTGGGGGACATCGAGGCGGGCGTTCGCCAGATGATTCGCTCGCGACCGCTGGAGACAGCGGAGGTCCGGCTCCAGTCGGGCCGGACACCGCGGGTCCCCACCATCGAGGAGACGGTACGGATCAAGGCCTTCCTGATCGTGCGGCGAAACCAGACCCGGGACTACCTGGATGTCGCCGCGCTCGCCGATCACTACGGCGTCGCCGCCGCATCCCGCGTGCTGTCGAAGCTCGATGACTACTACTCCGACCAACACGGCCAGGGCGTCGGCGTGGCCACGCAGCTTGCCCGCTAGCTCGCCGCGCCGAAGCCGAAGGATTCGTCGGTCACCCGGCAGCTGGCGGAGTACCGCAACTTGGCGGCACGATGGACGGACTGGCAGGAGGTCGTCGAGGTGTGTCAGCAGGTCGCCGAGGGCATGCTCGAGGCCGGTCTGGAGGCTTAGCCCAATGGTCTTGGCGTTTCGGAACCTCACGATCACCCCGGACGACCCGGTAGCGGTATGGCCGACCGAGGCGGTGGCTGCCGCCCTGGAACGCGGTGACCTCAACCATTGGCAACGGATCGCTGCCGAGTTGCGCCGAGAACCGTGGGGCCGGATCGCCCGGCAGCTGGAGGAGGTACTCACCTACTGCCGCCCCTACGGCGTCGCCGAGCTCATGGAACGGGCGCTGGCGCACGCACGGCAACGCGCTGAACTAGCCGAGCGTGCCGAGGTCGCCGAGGAGGTCCGCCGGCTGATCGAACTCTCCGGTCTGAGTCGGGCGGAGTTCGCGTCCCGAATCGGTACCTCCACAACGCGGCTGTCCACCTACGCGACCGGCAAGGTCACCCCGTCGGCCGCCCTGATGGTGCGGATGAGATGCCTCGGCTGAGGTATTCGGGTCGGGGCCGGGTGCAACTCGGTCCACCCTGGTCTGAGGCACGTGGTTTGATCGGGGGCCTGAGTACCGCACGTACGCGTGCCCACCACCGCTTGACAGGAGAACCGTGGCCGCCCCGAACCTCACCCGCACCGACGCGCAGCGGCGCGCCGCGCTGCTGACCGTGCCCGGCACAGTCGCTGAGTACACCGTCGAGCTGGACCTCACCGACGGGGCGGGCCGCCCCGGCACCGACACGTTCGGCAGCACCACCACCGTGCGGTTCGACTGCGCCGAACCGGGCGCCTCGACGTTCGTCGACCTGGTGGCGCAGCGGGTGCACTCGGCCACCCTGAACGGTGTCGAGCTGGACGTCTCGGGCTATCGGGAGGAGGACGGCATCGCACTGCCCGACCTCGCCGGGCACAACGAGCTGGTGGTCCGCGCGGACTGCCGCTACATGAACACCGGCGAAGGACTGCACCGGTTCGCCGACCCGGTGGACGGCGCGGTGTACCTGTACAGCCAGTTCGAGACGGCCGACGCGAAGCGGATGTTCACCTGCTTCGACCAGCCCGACGTGAAAGGCCGCTACCAGCTGACCGTGACCGCCGCGCCGGACTGGAAGGTCATCTCCAACGCGGTCGTCGAGGACACCCGGCCGGCCGAGTCGGGCGGCTCGGTGCACCGGTTCGCCACCTCGGAGATCATCAGCACCTACCTGGTGGCGCTGATCGCGGGGCCGTACCAGAGCTGGCACGACGAGTACCGCGACGAGCACGGCAGCATCCCGCTCGGTATCTACTGCCGTGCCTCGCTGGGCGAGCACATGGACGCCGAGCGGCTGTTCACCGAGACGAAGCAGGGCTTCGGCTTCTACCACGCCAACTTCGGCGCGCGGTACCCGTTCGGCAAGTACGACCAGCTGTTCGTGCCGGAGTTCAATGCCGGCGCGATGGAGAACGCCGGCGCGGTGACGTTCCTCGAGGACTACGTCTTCCGGTCCCGGGTCACCAAGTACCTCTACGAGCGGCGTGCCGAGACCGTGCTGCACGAGATGGCGCACATGTGGTTCGGCGACCTGGTCACCATGCGCTGGTGGGACGACCTGTGGCTGAACGAGTCGTTCGCCACCTGGGCGTCGGTGATCTGCCAGGCCAGCGCCACCGAGTACACCGGCTCCTGGACGACGTTCGCCAACGTGGAGAAGTCCTGGGCCTACCGGCAGGACCAGTTGCCCTCCACCCACCCGGTGGCCGCCGACATCCCGGACCTGGACGCCGTCGAGGTCAACTTCGACGGCATCACCTACGCCAAGGGTGCGTCGGTGCTCAAGCAGCTGGTCGCCTATGTCGGCCTTGAGCCGTTCCTGAGCGGGCTGCGGGACTACTTCGCGGCGCACGCCTGGGGCAACGCCACGTTCGAAGACCTGCTCGGCGCGCTGGAGAAGGCGTCCGGCCGGGACCTTTCGGACTGGGGCACGCAGTGGCTGCGCACCACAGGGCTGAACCTGCTGCGGCCGGACTTCACCGTCTCCCCAGACGGCACCTTCGCCTCGTTCGCGGTGCGCCAAGGCGGCGCCCGGCCCGGTGCCGGCGAACTGCGCACCCACCGGCTCGCGGTCGGCGTCTACGACGACGACGGGGCAGGCAACCTGGTCCGCACGCACCGCGCCGAGGTGGACGTCGAGGGCGAGCGCACCGAGGTCGCCGAGCTGGTCGGGGTGCCGAGGGGCAAGTTGGTGCTGGTCAACGACGACGACCTGACCTACGGCGCGGTGCGGCTGGACCCGGACTCACTGGCGACCCTGATCGACCGGATCGCCGACATCACCGAGCCGCTGCCCCGCACGCTGTGCTGGTCGGCCAGCTGGGAGATGACCCGCGACGCCGAACTGAAGGCCCGCGACTTCGCCGCGCTGGTGGCAAGGGGCGCCGGGCGGGACAGCGAGACCGGCGTGGTGCAACGGCTGCTGCTGCAGGCGCAGACCGCGTTGGCCGCCTACGCCGAACCGGCCTGGGCGGCCGAGACCGGCTGGCCGGTGTTCACCGGCGCGCTGCTGGACATGGCCCGCGCGGCGGAGCCCGGCTCGGACAGTCAGCTGGTCACGGTCAACGCGCTGACCGGCAGCGTGCTGGACGGTCCGACGCTGGACATTCTGGCCGGCTGGCTGGACGGCACGGAGGTGTTGAGCGGGTTGATCGTGGACACCGACCTGCGCTGGCGGTTGCTGCATGCGCTGGTCGCGCACGGCCATGCCGGCGAGGACGAGATCGCCGCCGAGCACCAGCGGGACCGCACCTCCGCGGGCGAGCGGCAGGCCGAGCGGAGCCGGGCGCTGATCCCGACGGCGGAGGCCAAGGAGCGGGCCTGGCAGCGCGCGGTGCACGACGACGCCCTGCCCAACGCGGTCAGCGACGCAATCATCTCCGGCTTCTCCCACCCGGCGCAGCGCGGCCTGCTCGGGCCCTATGTCGAGCGCTACTTCGCCGAGGTGGGCGACGTGTGGCAGCGGCGCACCAGCGAAAGGGCCCAGCCGGTCGTGCTGGGGCTGTTCCCGTCCTGGGCGGTGGTGAAGTCCACCGTGGACGCCGCCGACGCATGGCTGGCGAACGAGTCGATCCCGCCGGCATTGCGCCGGCTGGTCTCCGAAGGCCGGGCCGGTGTGGTCCGCGCGCTCGCCGCCCGGGAGTTCGACCAGTCCTGACGCCGAGCCGTGTGTCCGCCGCGCGCGGTGGTAGCCGGTGAAGCCGACGGGCTCCGGCACACGCGAATCCGTTCTCGACGCCGTGGCCATCGCCGGGTTCCTGCAGACGCTTCCCGAGCGAGGGGATCAGCAGAAGGTTGCTTGCGCCAACGCCGAGTCGCTCGATGGCTTTGGAATGTCCCCCTCTGAGTCAGGCGATCAGACAACACAACCCCAGGAGCGGTCATGAGCTCGGTCTCGGAGAACGCAGCTGTCCTTCTGATCGGTGCCTCCCGCGGCCTGGGCTATGCGATCGCCGCGGAATACATCGACCGGGGGTCTCGCGTCGTGGCGACCGTCCGCGGTTCTCGCCGCACCGCCCTGCACGAGCTGCGGGACACCGCCGACGGGCGGCTGGAGATCGAGCACGTCGACATCGACGCTCCTGAACAGGTCCGAGCCCTCCGCGACCGACTCGGCGCCCGCAAGTTCGATCTGCTCTTCGTGAATGCGGGGGTCACCAACGGCCCAGAGGAGTCCATCGCGGACGTCACGACCGAGGAGTTCACCCGCCTGATGATCACCAACGCGCTGAGCCCGATGCGCGTCATCGAAACGCTCGGCGAGCTCATCAACACGGATGGCACCATTGCGATCATGTCCTCCGGCCAGGGCAGCATCGCCAACAACGAACGCGGCGGCTTTGAGGTCTACCGAGCCAGCAAGTCCGCCCTCAACCAACTGATGCGCAGCTACGCAGCCCGTCACCGCAACGACCCCCGCACGCTGCTTTTGATGGCGCCCGGCTGGGTCAAGACCGAGCTCGGCGGCCCCAACGCTCGCCTCACCATCGACCAGAGCATCCCCAACCTCGTCAGAACCATCGACACCCAACGCGGCCGTATCGGCCTGCACTATCTCGACTACCTTGGCCAGACCGTCGCCTGGTGAGAAAACTGGCCGAGCCGCGGCCCGCTCAGCGCCGACCAGCGTCGGATCGGGTCGAGCCCAAGCACCTTCCGCTTGGTCGCCGAGGGGGCAGTCTCAGGTAGCTCCCGCTCGACCGCCCCGGGTCCGAATAGCTCGAGAAGATCACGACCGGTTAGCGTCAGAGGTCACAGCTCGTTGGGTACGGGGGTCGCCCGGCGGGGTTCCCCCTGCGCGACGGTCTCGGAGTTGGGTGAGTGGTTCCGTGTCGAGAATCTCTGACCGGCTCCGCTCACCAGGTGAGGGCCGCGAGAGGCGCGGCCGCGACATCAGGAGATCACCATGCCGAAGTACCTGTTGCTCAAGCGCTACCGCGGCGGCCCGGAGCTGCACCATCCTTTCCCCCCGATGGACCAGTGGGCCCGCGAGGACGTGGAGGCGCACATGGCCTTCCAGCGCCACGTCTCGGAGTTGCTGAAGGAACGCGGCGAGTTCGTCGACGCGCAGGCGCTCACGCCGACGCGCACCTGGGTGCGCTACGGCGGCCCGGACGCCGCGCCGGTCACCACAGACGGCCCGCACCCGGAGACCAGCGACCTGATCGCCGGCTGGTACATGATCGATGTGGCGTCCCGCGAGCGTGCGCTGGAGATCGCGGCCTACGTCTCCTCCGAGCCCGGCCCCGGCGGCGAGCCGCTGTACGAGTGGCTCGACGTCCGGGAGGTCATGTGGGCCGGCGGCTGACCGGCGTGTCCGGCCGGCCGAAGGACCGGGTGGACGAGGGCGCGCTGCGCGCCCTCCTCCCACGGGTGCTCGCGGGGCTGGTCCGCCGCGGCGAGGACTTCGACGCCGCCGAGGACGCGCTGCAGGAGGCGCTGCTGGAGGCGCTGCGCATCTGGCCCGAGCACCCGCCGAGGGACCCGCGTGCGTGGCTGTCCTCGGTCGCGTTGCGGAGGCTCGTCGACGCGCGCCGCGGCGAGGCCGCCCGCCGCGGCAGGGAGGACAGGTTGCACGGACAGCCGGAGCCCGAGCCGCCCAGCACCGGGACCGGGGACGACACGCTCTTCCTGCTCTTCTGCTGCTGCCATCCCGAGCTGGCGCCCGCCTCCCAGGTGGCGCTCACCCTGCGCGCGGTCGGCGGCCTGAGCACCCGGGAGATCGCCGACGCCTACTACGTGCCGGAGGCGACCATGGCGCAGCGGATCAGCCGGGCCAAGCGCGCCCTGCGCGGGCGCCGCCTTGACCAGCCCGGCGACCTCGCGGTCGTGCTGCGCGTGCTGTACCTCGTCTACACGACCGGGCACGCGGGGCGGGTCGACCTTGCCGCCGAGGCGATCCGGCTGGCCCGCCAACTCACCCTCGCCACCGAGGAACCGGAGGCGCGGGGGCTGCTCGCGCTGATGCTGCTCAACCACGCCCGCCTCCCGGCGCGACTGGACTCCGAGGGTCGCATCGTCACCCTCGACCGACAGGACCGCGGCCGCTGGGACACCCGCGAGATCGCCGAGGGCGTGCGCGTGCTGCAGTCGGCGCTGGCCGTGCAGACGCAGCAGCGGCGCCCGGGCCGCTACCAGGTCGAGGCCGCCATCGCCGCCCTGCACGACGACGCGGCCAGCGCCGAGGAGACCGACTGGCCGCAGATCCTCGCGTGGTACGACGACCTGCTCGCCCTCACCGACGACCCGGTGCACTCCGACCCCGCCGCCGTGCTGGGCCGCGCGGTCGCGGTCGGTCACGTGCACGGTGCCGCGGCGGGGCTGCGCGAGACCGACCGGCTGCGAGAGGTGCTCGACGACCGCCACCGCTGGCACGCCGTCCGCGGCCACCTGCACGAGCTCGACGGCGACCTGCCGGCCGCCGCCACGGCCTACGCGCAGGCCGCCCGCCGGGCCACCGCCGTCGCCGAGCGTGACCACCTGATCCGCCAGGCCGCCCGCGCGCGAGCCGCCCAGTGACCTGACGAGACGTCGAGACGACCGATATCAAATCTCTTCTCAGACCGGGTCCCCAGTGATTGGGTACGCCCAAAGCCGTCACGAACCCGAGGTCACCATGACAAGCCCCGCCACCGTCCCGCACAAGCGCTGGACGTACGTCATTCCCGTTGCGGTCGTGATGTACATGTTGGCCTACCTGGACCGCACGAACGTCTCGCTGATCCTGCCCTTCATCGGCAAGGAGCTGCCGCTCTCGGCCAGCGCGACCGGGCTGGCCAGCGGCATCTTCTTCATCGGCTACCTGGTGCTGCAGATTCCGGCGGCGGTACTGGCCGTGCGGTGGAGCGCCCGCAAGACGGTGCTGATCCTGATGGTGGCCTGGTCGGTGGCGGCCGTGCTGTGCGGCCTTGTGCACACCGAGGGCCAGCTGTACCTGGCCCGGCTGTTGCTTGGCGTGTTCGAAGGGGGTGTCTGGCCGGCGGTGCTGGTACTGCTGGCGTCCTGGTTCCCGCAGGCCGAGCGGGCAAGGGCGAACGCGCTGTGGATGAGCTGTCTGCCGATCTCCACGATCCTGATGTCCCCGCTGTCGGGTTGGATGCTCGACCACATGTCCTGGCGCTGGGTGTTCGTCCTGCAGGGCGCGCCGCCGCTGGTCTGGGCCGTCGTGTGGTGGTTCGCGGTTGCGGACCGCCCGGCGCGGGCCCGGTGGATCTCCGACACCGAGCGGGACTACCTGGAGCAGACCCTGGCCGGCGAGGAGGCCGCGAAGCCGAAGGTGGCCAAGCAGAGCTACGGCCAGGCGCTGCGCAACCGCTCGGTGCTGCTGCTGATCCTGATCTACTTCTGCTGGATCACCGGCTTCTACGGGTTCACCCTGTGGCTGCCGTCGGTGATCAAGACGATGACCGGCGGGTCGGCCACCCTGGTCGGGTGGCTCTCCGCGATCCCCTACCTCGGCGCGCTGGCGGGCATGGTCGGCACCGCGCTGTGGTCGGACCGGACCGGGAACCGCCGGTTGGCGGTGACCCTGCCGCTGCTGCTGGCCATCGTCGCGCTGCTGGCCGGCAACCTGCTGATGCTGCCCTCGGTGCCTCGGTTCCTGCTGCTGTGCGTGGTGGCGATCGGGGTGTACGCCCCGTACGGCCCGTTCTGGGCGGTGCCGAGCCAGCTGCTGCGGTTCGAGGTGGTCGCGGTGGCCATGGGGGTGATCAACGCGCTGGGCAACCTCGGTGGGTTCGCCGGCCCGTACCTGGTGGGCTGGCTGACCGACGCCACCGGTTCACCGACCACCGGGTTCGTCGTGCTGGCCGGTTTCCTCACGGTGGCCGCCGTACTGGCCTTGGTCGGCCTGCGTGGACAGCCCGGCGGCGCGGCGGCCGCGCTGTCCGGGTCCGGGCGTGCGGCGACCCCGCACCCGGGGGGTTAGGTGCGGGGTCGCCTCTGGGGAGCGGACTGGACCAATGGGTCAGGCCGGCTCCGCAGCTATGGGAGCCCCCAACCGGGGCAGGGTGGCGAACGGCTCGGGTACGCCGAGGTAGCGGTGGTTCGGGCGGGTGGCCAGCACCGCGCCGAGCACCGGCGCGTTCACCTGTTCCAGCAGCCCGACAGCGCGCTCCCCGCCGCTGGCTGTGGTTACGTCCGTCTCCACCACCACGATCGTGCTGTCCGCGACGGCGCACAGGATCTGCGCCTCGGGGGCCTGGGCCACCGGCGGGGTGAGCACCACGACCAGGTCACAGTGCCCGGCGAGGTGCCGCAGCAGGGCGCGGACCCGGTCCGGCGCGAACAGCGGGTACGGGTCCGCGCCGGTCCGCCCGGCCGGCAGCACCGGCACCTGGGTGGCGCCGACCGAGAACGTCACCGGGGTCAACGCCGAGGTCCACGCCCCGTCCAGCAGGCCGGCAACGGTTGATCCGTTCGCGTAGTGCTCCGGGATGCCTTCGCGCAGGTCGGCACGGACCAGCAGGGTCCGCGTGCCCTGCTGGGCCCGGTAGTAGACCAGCGCTTCGGCCACGTCGGCCGCCAGGCTGGTGCGCTCCACCGGGGCCACCGCGAGGACCGCCGGGCGGGGCAGGTCGTTGAGCGCCACCACGTTGGCCAGCGCGCGCAGCCGGTCCGCCCGGGGGCGCTGGTCGCCGTGCCGGTCGGTGTCCAACACCGTCAGCGTGGCAAGACCGAGCCGCTTACTGATGTCGCGCGGGCTGTCGAGCCGGCCTCGGGCGACGGCAACTCCGAGCGCCGCGGCCACGCCGAGCAGCAGACCGCCGAGCAGCCCGGCCAGCAGGTAGCCGGGCACGCCGCGCGAGTTGGCCGAGACGCCGGCGTCGCGCTGCAAGTTGTTCAGCTGGTTGGTCGGGTCGCTGACAAGGTCGGTGATCCGCTGGTCGAGGTCGAAGATCTGCTGGGTGATCAGCATCCGCTCGCCTGGCGCGACGGTAGGCTGGTTGAGCAGTGCTTGGCGCTGGTCGATCTGCCGGTTGACGGCGTCGATCGCCTGGGTGTGGGATCCGGTCGCGGCGGCGTTGATGTCGGTCCGGAACCGGTCGGCGAGTTCCCCCGCGTAGCGCGACGCGGCGTCCCGGTCGGCGGCCAGCACCGCGATGGCCAGTATCGGGCCGGCGCCCTCGGTGTCGGCCTTGAACCGCACGCCGCTCGGTATGTCGAGCGCGGTCCGGACCCGGTCGGCGTAGGTCTGCTCGTTGAAGTACCGCGCGTAACCGGCGGCGAGCGCGGCGTCCTGGTCCGGCGACTGGCTCTTCGTCGCGGCGCTCAGCGTGGCGCGCGCGGTGTAGCCAACCGGAATCAGCGCGGCGCAGCTCAGCGAGACCAGCAGGGCGGCCACGGTGACCACCAGAACGAGCCGGCGCCGGCGCCAGACCTGCTCGGCGTAGCCGCGAAGCGGTGCGCCTCGCCCGGCCTCGGCCACACCTTTGACGACGGGGCGCGGGGCACCCGGCCCTCGGCCACGCCGCGCGGTGAGCCGCCCGATCGCCACGCTCATGGCCGCCCGGCCCAGGACGCTACCGGGCGAAGGTCGGCGGTCAGGTCGTACCGGTCGTGCAGCTGGGAGAGCCGGGCCAGCCGGCTGCCGCGCCGGTCGAAGTCGTCGCGGGTCATGCCGTGCAACCGGTAGGCGGTGACCAGCTCCTCGACGCCGTCGGCGATGCTCCAGCGCGGCCGGAACTCTGGCGCGGCCGAGGGCAGCCGCCCGAAGTCCACCCGGGGACAGCGCATGGTGGTCTCACCGGTGCCCAGCAGCCGGGCACCGGGTACCGCATCGACCACCGTGCGGGCGATGTCGGCGAGGGTGCGGTTGTTCTGCCCGGTTCCGACGTTGAACGGCCGCGAGGCGACCGCCCCGCGCGGCGCGGCCAGCACGGCGAGCACCGCGGCGGCGATGTCGTCGGCGTGCACCAGCGGCCACCATGCGTGGCCGCCGGAGTTCACCCGGACCACACCGCCGAGCACCGCCTGCCCGACGAGGTTGTTCAGCGCGACGTCGGTCCGCTGCCGGGGGGAGAAGCCGAACGCGGTGGCGCAGCGCAGCGCGGTCGGGCCGAAGTCGTCGTCCGCCAGCTCCCAGAGCGTGTCCTCCACCCGGACCTTGGCCTCCGCCTGCGGGCACACCGGCCGCAGTGCCGCGTCCTCGTCGACCAGCGCGTGTGCGCCCTGCGCGCCGTACACCGCGCAGGTCGAGGCGTAGACGAACCGAGCCACCCCGGCCCGCTTGGCCAGTTCGGCCAGCCTGGTCGAGGCCGCGACGTTGATCTCGTGGGTGATCCGGGACCTCGGCGAGCTCAGCGGGTGGTAGGAAAGCGGGTCGTTCGGCATCGGGTCGTGCGACAGCGGCTGGGACAGCGCGGCGAAGTGCAGTACGGCGTCGAAGCCGGTGAGCTGTTCGACGGTGACATCACGCAGGTCCTCGACCAGGTTGATCGGGTCGTCCGGCGCCGGGCCGAGCACACAGTCGGCGAAAAGGCCGCTGTCCAGCCCGACCACCTGGTGGCCGTCCACGAGGAGCCTGGGCGCGAGCACGCTGCCCAGGTAGCCCTGGTGACCGGTCAGCAGGACGCGCATGTTCCAGCTCCGGTACGGGTCCGGCCGGCCGCCGACGCCACGCCGACGGCACCGGGGACGAGCTTGGCGACAGGGTCAGCGACCGAGGGCCGTTGTCCGTGTCCGACTCGCCGATACATGCGCTCCCCTTGTGCTCCGCTCGCCCCGATCAGGGCGATGACACAAAGGGTGTCCTGAAACGATATAACACGGCATCGTCAGGAGTGACGAACTGATAAAGCCAGCCGCTCAGGCAGCGTATCCGCTGGTCAGGGCCGTCCGGCTTGGTCAGAGAGCATCCGCAGGCCGGAGAGCAGGCCACCGATCAGGTCACCTTCGCGGAACGAGGCGACCATGCTCATGACGGCCAGCTTGCAGCCCCGATCGGGCAGCCGGAGCCGCGCCACGGAGCCGGTCACGATGTCGACCTGCCGCCTTGCCACGTCCAGCGCGATGAGCACCGAGTCGGCCGCCGCCGCGCCGAGATGGTCGTGCAGCCGCTCCGCGCCGGTGTGCGTGTTCTCCCCCAGCTCGCCCAGGTACACCGAGAACCGCAGTTGGGTGTGCCGGCTGACCAGCGTGAGGGCTTCGTCGAGGCGGGACAGCTGGACCGAGGAGAACGGCAGGCGCACGCCGGGCTCCCGGTTGGTGTCCAGCGCGGCGGAGATTCGACCGGAGGCGGTGCGCACCGACCCGGGCGGCAGCTCCTCGTCCGCGTCCTCGAAGTTGCCGTCGAGTTCGCCGTGCGAGCTGTGGGTCCGCCGCTCGACCGAGGACGCCCGCTCCGCGCTCTCGGCCGGCTGCTCCGCCGGCGCGCTCTCGTCCGAATGGGCAAGCTCACCAGTCGCCATGTGCGCCTCCTCGAGTGCCGGCGACGTTCTCGTGGTCCCCGGGGTCCGGCAGGCCAGCGCCCTGCGGATTGGCCGTCCACCACACCGGCGGGTAGTTCCACGGCTCGCCGGGACGGTAACGAGGGCGGCGGGACAGCCCCTTGCGGGCCGCGAGCAGCGACACCGCCAGCAGGACGGCAAGTGGCACCAGGCCGTACAGCCCGATAGTTTCCGGAACGCTCACGAGCACCTAGGTTAGTCGACGGCCGGGCACGGGGTGCTACCAGGCCGGGGGCCGACGATCACTCCACGGGACAGCGACCTCGAGCGCCGAGGCGAGCTCCAGCAGCAGCCGGTCCGCGCCGGGCAGGCCGACCAGCTGCACCCCGACGGGCAGCAGCTGGCCAGCTTGTCCCGGCTCTGACCAGCTCAGCGGCACGCTCACCGCGGGTTGGCCGGTGATGTTGTAGATCGAAGTGAACGGAGTGAACCGGACCTGGCGGGCGTAGTCCCACGCCGGGTCGCCGCCCTCGGTGAACCACCCGACCGGTCGCGGTAATTGCGCAATCGTCGGGGTCAACACGACGTCGTAGGCGCTGTGCGCGGCGATGATCCGGCGGGACACGAGCTGGGCGGCGTGCGCCGCGCGGAGGAACTCCGTGCCGCTGACCCGCTCCGCCTTGGCCCGCCACCACCTGGTCAGTGGGCACAGTAGGTGCTCGGCGTCGGCCGGTACCGGGTCGCCGCTGGCCAACACCGCCCACAGCACCTCGAACATCGCGACGAACTCGGTGGCCGCATCCAGCTCGATGCCGGGGCCCGCCATGTCCACCACCTCGTGGCCCAGCCGCGTCAGCACCGTGCTGGCCTGGTCATAGGCCGACTGACAGGCCGGATCCAGTGCCACCCCGGGCAGCGGCGGGGTGGCGTAGCGGCCGATGCGCAGCCGGCCCGGATCGGCGCGGCGGGCCGCCTCGAGGTACTCCCCCTGCCGGTAGCGACCCGGCCGGGCGAATGGACCGCCGAGCACCGGCGCGGCCAGCACGTCCAGCATCGCGGCGGCGTCGGTCACGGTTCGGGCGATCGGGCCGGACACCGAGAGTCCGAGCGGGTCACCGCCGAGCGGCCCCCGGGACACCAGGCCCCGACTGGTCTTCAGCCCGACCACCCCGCACACCGAGGCGGGGATCCGGATGGAGCCGCCGCCGTCGGTGCCGTGCGCGATCGGCACCATGCCGGTGGCCACCGCGGCGGCGGCACCACCAGAGGAGCCACCGGCCAGCAACCGGGTATCCCATGGGGTGACGGTGGCCCGGCGCCCGGTCGGCTCGGTGTAAGGCGGCAGACCGAACTCGGGCACCGCGGTCTTACCGAGGCTGATCGTGCCGGCCCTGGCCAGCAGCGTGACGGCGTCGTCGTCCAACTCGGGGACGTACTCGGCGTAAACCTGTGAGCCGAACGTGGTCCGCACGCCGGCGGTGAGCGCCAGATCCTTGATCGCGGTCGGCACCCCGAAGAGCCTGGACAGCTCGCCGTGCGGGGTGTCGCCCAGTGTCCGCTGCGCCGCCCGCGCGGCGTCCAGTGCCCGTTCCGGGGTCAGCGTGACGAAAGCACCGACCTCAGGGTCGAGCCGCCGCACCCGCCGCAGCAGGTGCTCGACCAGCTCGACCGGACCCAGCTCGCCGCGCCGGATGGCTTCGGCCTGGCCAAGGGCGGTCAGCTCATGTGGCTCGCTCACCGGCTCAGTGTGGCTGGTGCCGTGTGTGCGCGAGTCGGGCGTCTCAGCACACTCCTGTGGATAACTCACGAGGCATGTGTGCCCAGGAGCGCGACTCGGTGTGCTGACAGCCCCGACTCGCGGAAGGGGTTCCGGCTGGCGCCATCACTGGTGCCGTTGTCACCAGCGGCGCCGCTGGTGGACCAGCGCGACCGCCTCGAGCTGGGAGGTGACCTCGAGCTTGGTCAGTACCGATCGGATCTGGGTGCGCACCGTGGTCATCGACACCACGAACTTCTCCGCGATCGCCGAGGCGCGCAGGCCCTCGGCGAGCAGCTCGAGCACCTGGCGCTCCCGGTTGCTCAGCCGGCCGAGGCGCTGGTTCACCGCGCGTTCCCGAACCAGCTGGCTCCGGTGGCGGGCCAGCCACGCCTGGCGCTCCGCCTCGGACATCACCGCGCGCCCCTGCGCCGTGGCGACCACCGTCCGCAGCAGGGTCTCGAAGGAACTGGACTTGGGCACCGAGCCCAGTGCGCCCTCCGCGATGGCCACCGCGGTGGCCGACTGGTCCACCCGGCCGCTGACGATCAGGACCTTCCAGCCCTGCGCACGCAGCCCGCGCACCAGGTCCGCTCCGCTGAGCCAGTTGCCGTTCGCGTCCCGGCCCAGGTCAAGGTCCAGCACGACCAGGCCACCGTCTCGGGGACACGGCTGGGCCAGTACCTCGGTAAACTTCCCGACCTCGGCCTGGCGCGCGTCGAAGCCCTTCATCCGCAGCGCCATCCGCAGCGAGGTGGCGAACAGCTCGTGGTCGTCGATGACCAGCACCGGGTAACCGGTCGTGGCGGGCCGCTCCAGAACTGAGGTACCGAACTCACTCATCAAGCACTCTCCATCATGATCACGTTGGCTGGTACGGACGGGGTCACCCGGGCAGCGGGCAGTTCGAGCAGGACCGTGCAACCGGGCTGGCTCACCGAGCGAGGCCGGATCGAGATGGTGGCGCCCTCCGCCTCGAGCAACCGCCGGCTGATCGCCAGGCCGAAGCCTTGGCCTTGCGAGCATGCGCCGCGCACCCCGGAGTCGAACACGTCCCGGCCGCGCTCCACCGCGACGCCGGGACCGAGGTCGGCGACCCGGATGAGCACCTTGCCGTCCCGGGCGCAGGCGGCGATTCGGACCGGGCTGCCGGCGGCATGCGCCGCACAGTTGGACAGCACGTTGGTCAGCACCTGGGCCAGCACCGTCGAGCTGCCGGTCACGCCGAGACCGAGCTCGGCATTCACCTCGATGTCCATCCCGGTGGAACGACGCAGCGCGACCTGCTGGTGCAGCACCGGCAGCACCCGGTACTCCTTCGGCTCGGCGGCGCGGTCGGGGTGGCCGCGCAACAGGGCGTCCAGCCGGGCCAGCTCGGCGGCCACCGCGCCGTGCAGGGCCGCGGCGTCGTCCTGTTCGCTCTGGGCGCCGATCAGGCTGGTGGCACCGGCGAGGCCGGCCACCGCGTTGCGCACCTCGTGGTCCCGCTCGGCGGCCTGGCGCAGGCCGAGCTGGGCCAGCCGCAGCTCCTCCTGCTGGGTGTGCCGCTCCAGGTGCATGGTCTGGATCGCCTTCGCGGTGCGGCGTACCACTCCGACCAGCACGACGAATGCGCCGACCAACCGCACCGCGAGGAAGACCAGGCACCGGGCCGGCGAATCGGCGTGCGGCAGCTCCTCGTAGCCGTGCGCGACGCCGACCACCGCAAGCCCCGCGCCGACGCAGCACAGCGCGCCGTTGCGCTCCACCCAACCGGCTCCGGCCAGCGCCGAGCCGTACACCAGGACCGCACAGCAGAGCAGCATCGCCGCCGCCATCGGCACCGCCCCGGCGGCCGGTAACCCGACCGCGGCCGCCGCGGTGGTCGCGTGCCGCTGGCCGGGTTCCCCATTGAGCACCACGGCCATGGTCAGCACGCCGTAACAGGCGGCCAGCGGGCTCAACCACCGCACCCGGCGCTCGCCGCTGAGGTGGCCGGCCACGTAGGCGAGGATCGCGATCATCGCCACCATCGCCACCGCGATCACCGCCAGCACCGGCGCGGCCTGCTCGGCCGGCACCATCCCGGCCAGCGTCGTGCCGGTACCCGCGAGCAGCACTGTCACCGCTGCGACCGTCGCGGCGCGACGGGAAATCCAACTCCGAGCCATGCGGCGTGCCTCCCCTGAGCTCGAGCGCCTGTCGCGGTGATCTGAGTGGCCTCAATCAACGGACTCTGGCCCGTCCCGCTACTACTACGCTCAGCCATAATCTAGTGCACCGTATCACTGCTATAACAACCATAACGGACGCTATAACGGTCTTACAGTTCACTATGGGGCTAATTTTGCGATTGGTGTTGTTAAATCTGCGACCAACCGGTCACACCGGGTTAGATTCGGCCACTTTTCGGAGACCAGCGAAGGCGTTGATCAGGCTACTGATACGCGCGGCCGGTAACCGGACGGCTATGCGGCGGCCAACCAGGGCTCCCACGTCGGGTGCGGCTCGACGGTCAACAGCACCCCGCCCTGGCCGCGCCGGGGCGCGGCGGGCGGCACTCGCAACGTCCACCCCAGCTCGGACAGCAGCCGGGCAGCCTTGAGCGAGTTGCAGGCCCGGCAGGCCGCGACACAGTTGTCCCAGCTGTGCGGTCCGCCTCGGCTGCGCGGCACCACGTGGTCGATGGTATCGGCCCGCCTGGCGCAGTAGGCGCAGGTGCGGGCATCCCGGCGGAGCACCCCGGCCCGGGTCATCGGCACGGTGGGGCGGTAGGGCACCCGGACGTAGCGGGACAGCCGCATCACCGACGGCGCGGTGACCGTCAGGCTCTCCGAGTGGAAGGCACCGCCCTCCAGCGCCGCCTGCACGAGCTCGGCCTTGCCGCTGAGCATCAGCAGGACGGCACGTCTCGCGGTGACGACCGCGAGCGGCTCAAATGTCGCATTGAGCAACAGCACCCGAGACGTCACCGCGCTACACCCCTACCGGCCGGCGCCGAAGCGCACTAAACGGTGAGGTGCCGCCCCGGCGGAGGGAGCGGCACCGAAGGGGTCAGGTTGTCGTTCTGGCACGCGACCACCTCCGAAGGGTGTATTCCGCGCATAGTCGACCACACTCGGGCCCAAATGGCACCTGTGAAACTCGTCCCGTTGCCAGGAAGGGTGGCCCTACCTCCTCCGCGCGCCCGCGCGCCGAGGCCGCCGGGGTGGCCCGTAATCTGGCTGGTCGTGGTTCACCTCGGGACGGGCACGCCGTCGCGCTACCCCGCCGCGGCGCGCGACGAGGTCGTCGAGCTGGTCGCCGGCCATGAGATCGCCGACCCGTACCGGTGGCTGGAGGACCCGGACTCGCCGGGCACCAAGGCCTGGTCCCATGCACAGGACGAGCTGGCCCGCGCGCGGCTCGAAGCGCTGCCCGGTCGGGGCTGGCTGGCCGGGGCGCTGGGCTCGCTGACGGGCGCCGGCTCGGTGTCGGTGCCGCTGTGGCGGGCCGGGCGCCGGTTCCACACCCGCCGCGAGCCGGGCCAGGAGCACGCTGTGCTCTACCTCACCGAGCCGGACGGCACCGAGCGGGTGCTGCTGGACACCACCGCGCTGGACCCCTCCTGCCTCACCACGCTGGACACCTGGGTACCCGACCTGGAAGGCCGCCAGTTGGCCTACCAGCTCTCCCGGGGCGGCGACGAGCACTCGGTGCTGCACGTCATGGACCTGGCGACCGGCCGGCCGCTACAGCCGCCGATCGATAGGTGCCGGCACTCCTGTCTGGCCTGGCGGCCCGGCGGCGCGGAGTTCTTCTACGCCCGGATGGTCGCGGAGGACGAGGTACCGCCCGGTGAGCAGGCGTTCCACCGGCGGGTCTTGCGGCACCGGGTGGGTCAGGGCACCGAGTCCGACGAACTGGTCGAAGGGCCCGGCCTCTACACCGAGCACAACTACTACGGGGTGTCGCTGTCCCGCGACGGGCGGTGGCTGCTGGTGCACGCCACCGTCGGCACCGCGCGCCGGGACAGCATCTGGATCGCCGAGCTGGCCCCGCACGGTCCGACCCCCGCGCTGACCCCGGTGCTGGCGCACACCGACGGCATCCGGGCGCACGCCTGGGTGGAGCGGGACGGCCGGCTCTACCTGCACACCACCGACGGCGCGCCGCGCTGGCGGCTGATGGTCGCCGACCCGGCCCACCCCGGCAGGGAGCACTGGCGGGAGCTGGTCGGCGCGGACCAGGACTCCGTGCTGGACGCGGTGCGCTGGGTGGCGTCCCCGAACAGCAAGGACCCGGCCGACGGGCTGCTGGTGCTGGCCCGCTCGCGGCACGCCGTGGCCGAGCTGGCGTTGCACCGGCCGGCCGACGGGGCGCCGGTGGGCGTGGTGCCGATGCCCGGCGCCGGGTCGCTCACCGGCCTTTCGGTGGCCGACCGGGACACCCCCGCGCGGTACGGCCAGCTCTGGATCGGCTGGACCGACCTGGTCACCCCGCCATCGGTGCACCGCTGGGAGCTGGTCGGCGGTGCCACCGTGCTGGAACACGCCGCTCCCGGCACCGTGGCGGCACCACCGGTCCGCGCCGAGCAGCGGGAGTTCGTCTCCGCCGACGGCACCGCGGTGCGGATGTTCGTGATCTCCCCGGCGGGATCGTCCGGGCCCCGTCCCGCGCTGCTCACCGGCTACGGCGGGTTCGGCCTCAACCGTACGCCGGCCTACTCGGCCACCGCGTTGGCCTGGGTGGCCGCCGGCGGGGTGTACGCACTGGTCTCGCTGCGCGGCGGCGGCGAGGAGGGCGAGGCCTGGCACCAGGCCGGCATGCGGGAGCACAAACAGCGGGTGTTCGACGACTTCCACGCCGCGGCCGACTCGTTGGTCGCCGGGCGCGAGACCACGCACGACCGGCTGGCCATCATCGGCGGCTCGAACGGCGGGCTGCTGGTGGGAGCCGCGCTCACCCAACGCCCGGCGGCCTACCGCGCGGTGGTCTGTTCGGCGCCGCTGCTGGACATGGTCCGCTACGAGCGGTTCTCGATCGGCCGGACCTGGAACGACGAGTACGGCACCGCCGACGACCCCACCGAGCTCGGCTGGTTGCTGTCCTACTCCCCCTACCACCGGGTACGGGCCGACACCGGCTACCCGGCGGTGCTGTTCACCGTGTTCGGCTCGGACAGCCGGGTGGACCCGGCGCACGCCCGCAAGATGTGCGCCGCGCTGCAGCACGCGAGCACCGCCGACCCGGCGGACCGGCCGATCCTGCTGCGCAGGGAGACCGACGTCGGGCACAGCACGCGCTCGGTGTCCCGCTCACTGGCGCTGCAGGTCGACCAGCTGGCGTTCCTCGCCGCGCACACCGGGCTCGAGCTGCCGTGACCGCGCTCATGGCAGATCCGCTACCCACGCCGCCGCCCGGCATCGCCCCCGCCTGCGTGAGCGACCCGGGTTCGTGGTGTGCGCGGGTCTTCTCCTGGACCCACAACGCGCTGTTGTCCCGCTCGGCGGACCTGCTGGTCGGCCGGGCGCTGGCCATCGTGCTGATCGTGGTGTTGGCCCTGGTGGCCAGGCTGTTGCTGCACCGGGCGATCCGCAGGCTGGTCAGCGGCGCGTCCCGGGGGCATACCGTGCTGCCGGCCGCGCTGCGCCGGCGCGCGCCCGAGGGTCTGCGGGAGATCGCCGCGCCATTGGTGTCCGAGCGGCGGGTGCAGCGGGCCAACACGATCGGCTCGGTGCTGCGCTCGGTCAGCTCGCTCGCGGTACTGGTCGTCGCGGTGAGCATGGTGCTGGCCGAGTTCGGGCTGAACCTGGCGCCGGTGCTTGCCTCGGCCGGAATCGTCGGGGTGGCCATCGGCTTCGGCGCGCAGAACCTGGTGCGGGACTTCCTGTCCGGCATGTTCATGCTGCTGGAGGACCAGTACGGCGTCGGCGATCTGATCGATGCGGGCAGCGCCACCGGTACCGTGGAGGCAGTCGGTCTGCGGATCACTACGCTGCGCGATATCCACGGCACCGTATGGCACGTCCGCAACGGGACGATCCAGCGGATCGGCAACAAGAGCCAGGGGTACGCCGTGGCAGTGGTGGACCTACCACTCGCGCACAACGCGAACATCGCGCGCGCCAGTGAGATAGCCGCCGAGGTGGCCGACGAGGTGGCGCGGCGCGAGGAGATGGCGCCACGCCTGCTGCAACCGCCACACGTGTTGGGAGTGGAGAACATAACCATGGAAGGTGTCACGCTGCGGGTCACCGCGAAGTGCCTGCCCGGCGAGCAGTTCGCGGTGCAGCGCACGCTCAACGCGGCGATCACCTTGGCCTTCGAAGACGCTGCGCTGCCGCGCCCGTTCCTGGGCGCTCCGCCGCCTTCGGCGGCCCTCCCTGCCGCCGAACCGACTCCGCCCACCGGGACCACCGACGACCCTGCCACGCCACCCGGGGTCACACCTACCGGCGACCCGAGCCCACCGAGCGGCCCGGCACCGAGCAACGCGGGGAGCCACTCATGACCAGACCGGACCAGTTCTACGCCGAGGTCGGCGGCTCGGCGACCTTCACCAAGATCGTCGCCCGGTTCTACGAGCAGGTCGCCGAGGACCCGGTGCTACTCCCGCTCTACCCGGAGCAGGACCTCGGCCCGGCCGAGGAACGCCTGCGGATGTTCCTCGAACAGTACTGGGGCGGCCCGCGCACCTACTCCGACCAGCGCGGCCACCCTCGGCTGCGGATGCGGCACGCGCCGTTCCGGATCGGGCCGATCGAGCGGGATGCCTGGCTGCGGTGCATGCGAGTGGCCGTGGACGAGGCGGGGCTGGACGAGCCGCACCGCGTCCAGCTGTGGCAGTACCTCGAAATGGCCGCCGCGAGCATGGTAAATAGCAACAGTTGGGGGGCTCCGCCTCCCAACCACCCCCCCGAAATGCATTGACCCAGTGGTTGGGGGGCTCCGCCCCCCAACCACCCCCCGAAATGCGTTGACCCGGCTTCGCCGGGGCTGACCTTCGTTCCGTCGAAACAAGTTTCGACGGTGGGGCCTTCGGCCCCAGGGGGCACGAGAGAGTGCATGGCCGCAACTTGCCACATGGACCCGGGCGTTTCGCCCCGTTTCTTGGCAGGATGATGCACCGTGCAGCCCAGCGAGCAACCCGACCGAACGGCCCAACGGCCGTGGTGGAAGGACGCCGTCTGCTACCAGGTGTACCTGCGGTCATTTGCCGATTCGGATGCCGACGGGGTCGGCGACCTCGACGGCCTGCGCAGCCGACTGGGCTACCTCGAGCTGCTCGGGGTGGACGCGCTGTGGATCACGCCCTGCTATCCCTCACCGATGGCCGACCACGGCTACGACGTGGCCGACCCCCGGGATATCGAGCCGCTGTTCGGCAACCTTGACAACTTCGACGCCCTGGTCGCGGCCAGCCACGAGCACGGCATAAGGGTGTTGCTCGACCTGGTACCGAACCACACCTCTGACCAGCACGAATGGTTCCAGGCGGCGCTGAGCTCTTCGCCGGGCAGCCCGGAACGCGACCGCTACATCTTCCGCTACGGCCAGGGCGACGACGGCGCCGCGCCGCCGAACAACTGGCCGAGCCAGTTCGGCGGCCCAGCGTGGACCCGCATCACCGAGCCGCACGGGCAACCCGGCCAGTGGTACCTGCACCTGTTCGCCGCCGAGCAACCGGACCTGAACTGGTCCAACCCGGACGTGTGGGCGGATCTGGAGAAAACCCTACGGTTCTGGCTGGACCGCGGCATCGACGGGTTCCGTATCGACGTGGCGCACGGGATGGCCAAGCCCACCGGGCTGCCCGACGGCGGCGCCGGCGCCTTCGGGCTGCTCGCCGGGGGCACCGGGCCGGACCAGCGCTTCGACCAGGACGGCGTGCACGAAATCCACCGGATGATCCGCTCGGTTGTCGAGGAGTACGACGACCGGGTGCTGGTCGGCGAGGTGTGGGTGGCCGACAACCACCGTTTCGGCCAGTACCTGCGCGACGACGAGCTGCACCTGGGGTTCAACTTCCGGCTCACCACCACCGAGTTCCACGCCGAGCGACTGCGCGAGGCGATCGAGGACTCGATGACCGCCGTGCGGGCCGTGCGCGCCACCCCCACCTGGACGCTGTCCAACCACGACATCACCAGGACGGTGACCAGGATGGGCGGCGGTGAGCAGGGCCTGCGCCGGGCCAGGGCACTCGCGCTGGTCGAGCTGGCGCTGCCCGGCGCGATCTTCCTCTACAACGGCGAGGAGCTGGGGCTGCCCAGCGTGGAACTGCCCGACGAGGCGCTGCGCGACCCGGTGTGGGAACGCGCCGGGCACACCCGGCGTGGCCGCGACGGGCACCGGATCCCGATACCGTGGGAGGGCAGCGGCCCCAACTACGGCTTCTCCGAGTCCGAGTCGACCTGGCTGCCGATGCCGAAGGACTGGGCAGGGAACACCGTGGAGGCGCAGCTGGAGGACGCCGACTCGATGCTGTCGCTGTACCGCCTTGCGCTGGAGGTCCGGCGCAGTCATCCGGGCTTCGTCGGCGACGAGCTGGAGTGGTACGGCGCCCCGCAGGGCTGCTTCGCCTACCGCCGCCCTGGCACCACGCTGGTCTGCGCGCTGAACGCGTCCCCGGTGCCGGTGCCGCTGCCACCCGGCGATCTGCTGCTGGCCAGCGGCGCGCTGACCGAGGACCGGCTGCTACCCCCGGACACCGCCGTCTGGCTGGCCTGACGGCCTCGTGAGTGAAAAGTAACGCTATCAAGCCCTTTTTTTGTACGTACCATGACTGTATGTTGACCTAAAGTGAAGGTTTGCGCAGGTCAGCTGAGCTACAAGCGCCTCGGCTAATAAGTTTAGGATGCGGGGATGACGGCTTCGATGGTGAGCGTTGAGGGGCTAGCGGGCCCCTGAGTTGGCCAGTAGCGTCCCCGTGCGGGCGGTTAGGCTGAGGTGAAGAGTTAGGCCGTGTGGCGGACGACGGGCTAACCGTCCGTGATCGACCGTCCACGAAGTAACGCAACTTCATCGACAATTGCGGTTATTGCATCAGGCCTAGCGGAGGCCAAAGCACGTGCTGACAGCTCCCATTTGCGGAGGCGCAGGAGTTCGGCAATCGGGCGCCCTGAAGATCGGACCACATCATAGTTGGCCAATGTGATCTGGGCATCAATTTTCTGATTGAGGTGGGTGATGGTGCGGGCCAGTGCCTCGGCGCGGTCGAGGTCCCCGGTCTCGGCCACCGCCCGAACGAGACCGGCCAGCGCCTCCGTCTGCTGGTCGGTGTCGGTGATGGTGCGGGCCAGTGCCTCGGTATCGGTGGCCAGGCGCCGGGCGTGGTCGAGGTCCCCGGTCTCGGCACTCGGTCTTCGTCGAGGCCGTCAACGACCAGTACGAAGTGCTCTCCTCGTTCGACGCATGCCGCAGCGGCCTCTCCGAGCATACCCAGTAGATGAGCCTCACGGGTGTATTCGGTTAACAACGCGGGTAGCGGTTCGTCTAATAGCGTGGCGAGTTGCTCAAGAACATTTTCGATG
>DASYBQ010000098.1:0-19390 GCA_036500625.1 Pseudonocardia sp.
GCTATAGCCGCCCGCAACACTCACGGGCCGACGGAGGAGGCATTTGGGATGGGTAACCGGCCGGTTCGGATCGGGAACTGCTCCGGGTTCTACGGTGACCGGTTGGCCGCGGCAAGGGAGATGGTCGAAGGCGGGCCGATCGACGTGCTGACCGGGGACTATCTCGCCGAGCTGACCATGCTCATCCTGTGGAAGGCCAAGCAGAAGGACCCGTCCACCGGGTACGCCCGCACCTTCCTCACCCAGCTGGAACACGTGCTGGGCAGCTGCCTTGACCGGGGCATCCGGATCGTCAGCAACGCAGGCGGGCTGAACCCGGCCGGGCTGGCCGAGGAGATCCAGCGCCTCGGCGAGCGACTCGGACTGCACCCGAAGGTGGCCTACCTGACCGGCGACGACCTGGTCGAGCGGCTGGGCGAGCTGACCTCGGCCGGGGTGGACCTTGCCAACCTCGACACCGGCCAGCCGCTGGCCGACACCGACCGCAAGGCCATCTCGGCAAATGCCTACCTCGGCGGCTGGGGCATCGCCGAAGCGCTGGGCGCCGAAGCGGACATCGTGGTCTGCCCCCGGGTCACCGACGCGTCGCTGGTCCTCGGCCCGGCCGCCTGGTGGCACAGCTGGGCCCGGGACGAGCACGACGCACTGGCCGGCGCGGTCGCCGCCGGGCACGTGATCGAGTGCGGCCCGCAGGCCACCGGCGGCAACTACTCCTGGCTGGAGGAGATCACCGACCGGCGCTACCCGGGCTTCCCGATCGCCGAGGTCGAAGCGGACGGCTCCTCGGTGATCACCAAGCACGAGGACACCGGCGGGCTGGTCTCGCCCGGCACGGTGACCGCCCAGCTGCTTTACGAGATCGCTGCCCCGGAGTACCTGAACCCGGACGTCGTGGCGCACTTCGACACCCTGTCGCTGACCCAGCAGAGCCCGAACCGGGTCCGAATCGAGGGCGCCACCGGGTCCGCGCCACCGGACACGCTGAAGGTGGCGCTGAACCAGCTCGGCGGCTACCGCAACACGATGACGCTGGTGCTGACCGGGCTGGACATCGAGGCCCGCGCCGCCTACGCGGAGCAGCTGCTGTTCGAGGTGCTCGGCGGGCGGGAGCGATTCGCCGAGGTCGACGTGCGGCTGCTGCGCTTCGACCATCCGGACTCCCCGTCCAACCCGGAGGCCACCGCGCACCTGCGGGTCACCGTCAAGGACCCGGACCCGCGCAAGGTCGGCAGGGCGTTCTCCAACGCGGCGATGGAGCTGGCGCTCGGCGGCTACGCCGGCTTCCACACCACCACCCCGCCCACCCCGGAGACCGCGTACGGCGTCTACTGGCCGGCCCTGATCCCCAGAAACCTGGTGGAACAGGTCGTCGTGCTGCCCGATGGCACAAGCCGAACCATCCCAGACACCCCACCCCGATCTATCTCCCACCCCCCACCCACTGAGTCGGGGCTCTCGGCACACCGAGCCGGGACTCCCAGCACACCGCCCTCGGCGCCACCGACGGACCTCGGCCCGACCGAGCGGCTGCCGCTTGGCCGAATCTGCGCGGCGCGTTCCGGGGACAAGGGCGGCAACGCCAACGTCGGGCTGTGGACCCGCACCGCCGAGGAGTACGCCTGGCTGCGCGGGCACCTCACCGTCGAGAAGCTGCGCGAGCTGCTGCCGGAGGCCGAGGAGCTGCCGGTGCGCCGCTACGAGCTGGCCAACCTGAATGCGCTGAACTTCGTGGTGGCCGGGCTGCTCGGCGAGGGCGTCGCGTCGAGCACCCGGCCGGACCCGCAGGCCAAGGGCCTCGGCGAGTACCTGCGTTCCCGCCACACCGACATCCCCCGCGCACTGCTATAGCTCACCCGGGTGAACCTCTCGCCGGGCCCGAGGGGCGGCACATCGCGACGGCCGGCTGATCGTTGCAAGGGTGAGGCCATTTGGGTTCCGCCGGTTTCGGTGTGCCCGGGGAAAGGATCGTCGCCCATGATCAAGCCCGTCCGGCAGGCTCTGCACGCCACCGCGGCTTTCGTCGGCCTGGCCGGCACGTTCGCTCTTCCGGGTACCGCGCTCGCCGCGACGCCCGCGCACAGCGCGGCGCTGCAGCAGGCGACCGGCGCGGGCGCGCTGGCCGGCTCGCCCGCCTCGGCCCCGGCCCCGGTGGCCGAGCCGCACTCCTTCGCGCTGCCCCGCTCGGTCCCCTCGGACAACTCCAGCGATGGCAAGGGCACCCCGACCAACCCCAACTTGCCCAGCAAGAAGAAGTCCACCAACTCCGACAGGTACCGGGACGAGGCCGACCTGGACGGCCACCCTGGCTACACCGACAGCCACCGCAGCACCGACAAGCAGCGCCGCGCCGGGGACGCCGACCACGACAGCGACGCCAGGTACCCGACCTGCTCGCAGAACTCGCCGGACAACTACAGCACCCTCGGCGGCTACAACGGCAACAAGTCGAACGACCGCGACTTCGACAGCAGCGACTACCGGCCCGAGTGCGACGGCTACCACCCGGCGCCCGGCGCGAACCGCTACGACGACGACGGCTACGTCGGGTCGCAGCCGGGGCGCCGCCGCGACGGGGACTACGCCTTCGGCGGCCTGGTCTGAACTCCTGAACCAAGCCGGATGACCAGCGGAAATCCCGCTCTACCGAACCCGGTGGAGCGGGATTTCTGTTGTGCCTACTCGTTGAGCAGGTCGCGGACCCGCGCCACGGCATCGACGCCGGCCTGCCAGCTGGACGCGCACGGCACCAGGGTGAGCCGCCGCGCGCCGGCCGCCAGGTAGGGCCGCAGGAAGTCCGCGACCAGCGCCGGCGGGCCCGCTGGGCACAGCCGCTCGAAGTTGGCGAACGGCAGCTTGTACAGCGCCTCCATCTTCGCCGCGACCAGCTCGCGGGCCGTCCCGGCGTCCTCAGCCAGCCCGCACCACACCTCGAGGCCGTGCTGCTCGGGCACCGGGACGCCTTCCTGGCCAGCGTGCGACGCGATCGCGGCGAGGAACTCGGTGAACTTGCGCGGCGAGACGAACATGGCCAGCCAGCCGTCGCCGTGCGCCACGGTCCGCCGGATCGTGGCGTCGGTCTTGCCGCCGATCAGGATCGGCACCGCCGGCTGTTGCGCCGGCAGCACCGCGCCGGAGGAGATCTGGAAGAACTCGCCGTCGTGGTCCACCGACTCGCCGGTGGCCAGCCGGCGCAGCAGGCCGAGCGACTCGTCGATCCGCCGGCCCCGCGAGGCCGGGTCGACGCCGCAGTTGCTCACCTCGGAGCGGTCCTCGCCGCCCACCCCGACGCCGAGCACCAACCGGCCAGGAGCCAGCGAACTCAGCGAGGCCAGCGACCGGGCCACCGTCATCGGGTGCCGCAGCGCCAGCTGGTACACCCCGATCAGCACCGACAGCCGGTCCTCGGTGGCCAGCGCGGTGGCCGCGCCGAGCATCCCGTCGAAGCCGGTGCCGCCGTGGAAGCTGACGTGGTCGGCCACCACGACATGGTCGATGCCGGCGTCCGCGATCCGGCTCAGCAGCTCCCGGCGCTGCTCCGGCGGCACCGAGAGCACCTGGTCGTGCACCGAGGTGCCGATCGCCAGATCAGCCATCACGCGCCGACCTTGCGCAGCAGGTCCTTGGCGATGATCCGCTTCTGGATCTCCGAGGTGCCGTCCGCGACCAGGTAGGCCATCACGTCCCGGTAGCGCTGCTGCAGCGGCAGCTCCGTGGAGTAGCCGAGGTTGCCGTGGATCTGCATCGCGGACTGGATGGCCTCCAACGCAACGCGAGGCGGCCACCACTTGCTCATCGCGGCCAGCGCGGTGTGCGGCTGGCCGACCTGCCGTGCCCACAGCGCGCGGTAGCACAGCAGCCGGGCCGCCTCCAGGTAGGTGGCGTGCTCGGCCAGCGGGAACGACACGCCCTGGAACTCGATGATCCGCTGGCCGAACGCCTCCCGGTCCCGCGCATACGCCGCGGCCTCGTCCACCGAAGCCTGCGCGGCACCGAGGCAGAGCAGCCCGAGCGCGGAGCGGGAGAAGTCGAAGTGGTGCATCGCGGCGGCGAAACCGAGCCCTTCGGAGCCCACCAGGTGGTCGGCGGGCAGGAACACCGAGTCCATCGCCACCGAGCCCCAGCCCAGCGGCAGGCAGCCCATGCCCGGCATGTGCGCCCTGGACACACCCTCGGCGGACATCGGCAGCAGGAAGCAGCTGATCCCTTTCGAGCGGACCGACCCGGGTTGCCGCGCGTACACCAGCACTGTCTTAGCGCACATCGCGTGCGTGATGGCGATCTTCTCGCCGGTCAGCCGCCAACCGCCGGGCACCGGCTCCGCGACGGTCCGCATGCCGGCCGCGTCCGACCCGGCGCCCGGCTCGGTCACCGCGATACCGGACACCGCGTCCCCGGAGATCAGCTCCGGGATGTAGCGCTCCTGCACCGCCCGCGAGCCGCCCTCGGCCAGCTGCGCGGCGACCAGGCCGGACTGCACCGGCGCGGCGGCCACGTTGACGTCGCCGTAGGCCAGCGTCTCGGTGGCCATGCCAAGGGTGACCGGGTCGTCCGGGCTGACCCCGGTGCCGCCGAACTCCTCGGGCAGCCCGATGCCGAGCACGCCGAGCGCGGCCAGCTCCTTGTGCGCCTCCCAGGGGAAGTCCGTCTTGGCCGCGCGCTCGGCGTAGGCCGGCCGTAGCCGGGTTCGGGCGTAGCGGGCCAGCTCGGTGCGGAACGCCTGCTGGTCCTCGGTGAGCTCGAAGGACAGCATCGTCAGACCATCGTGTACCCGCCGCTGACGCTGAGCACCTGGCCGGTGATCCACGTCGAAAGCGGGGAGGCGAGGAACAGCACGGCGCCCGCGATGTCTGCCGGCGCGCCGAGCCGGCCGAGCGGGTAGGCCCTTGCCAGCTTGTCCGCGCCGCCGACCTGCTCGATGAACGCGGAGCTGCCCGGGGTCACCGTGGTGCCAGGGGCCACCACGTTGGCCCGTACGCCCTTGCGGCCGACCTCCTTGGCAAGGCTCTTGGTGACCGCGATCACACCGGCCTTCGCGCCGGCGTATACCGCCATGGAGTGCTCGCCGGTGCGGGCCGAGTCGGACGCGATGTTCACGATCCGACCCTGGGTCTCCAGCAGGTCCGGCAGCGCGGCGCGCATCACGGTGATCGCGCCGAGCAGCGTGATGTCCACGACGCGGCGCGCCTCGTCGTCGGTGGTGTCCGCGAACTTCTTGATCGTCCAGGCGCCGGCATTGTTGACCAGCACCGATACCGGGCCGAGCTGCTCACGCACCTCGGCGAGGCCACGCCGCACGGAGTCCTCGTCGGCGATGTTCATCTCCACGCCGATGGCGGCGCCGCCCTTGCTGGTGATCTGCTCGGCGACGCTGGTGGCCGCCTCGGCGGACAGGTCCGCGATGGCCACCTTGGCGCCGGCCTCGGCCAGCAGCGTGGCGATGCCTTCACCGATCCCGCTGCCGCCGCCGGTCACCACCGCCACATCGGAGCTCAGGTCGATCTGAATACTCATGATTCGGGTCTCCTCGCGTCAGTGCGGCTGGACTCAGTGGGACTGGACGTACTTGTCGAACTCGGGCTGGCGCTTCTCGGCGAACGCGGCTGCGCCTTCCTTGGCCTCGTCGGTCTGCAGGAAGCTGTCCAGGCCGGCGATGGCCAGCTGGGACAGTCCGCCCTGGTGGTCGGTGTCGGCGTTGAACGAGTGCTTGAGGAAACGCAGCGCGGTGGGGCTGTACTTGGCGATCTTCTCGCCCCAGGCCTTCGCCGTGGGCAGCAGTTCCTCTTTGGGCACCACCTTGTTCACCAGGCCCCAGCGCTCCGCGGTCGGCGCGTCGTACTGGTCGAGCAGGAACCAGATCTCCCGCGCCCGCTTCTCGCCGACCACCCGGGCCAGGTAGGCAGAGCCGAAGCCGCCGTCGAACGAGCCCACCCGGGGGCCGGCCTGGGCGAAGGTGGCGTTCTCCGCCGCCACGGACAGGTCGCACAGCACGTGCAGCACGTGCCCGCCGCCGATCGCGATGCCGTTCACCGCCGCGATCACCGGCTTGGGCACGTCGCGGATCAGCCGGTGGAAGTAGGCGACCTCGAAGAGGCCGTTGTCGGTGGGCCCGTAGTCGCCGGTCTCGTTGCGCTGCTTGACGTCGCCGCCGACGCAGAACGCCCGCTGCCCCGCGCCGGTGAAGATGACCGCGTGTACCGCGTTGTCCGCCCAGGCCCGCTTGAAGGCGTGGATCAGCTCCTCGATGGTCTTGGCCCGGAAGGCGTTCATCCGCTTCTCCCGGTCGATGGTGATGACCGCGTTGGGCCCGTCGACCTCGTAGCGGACGTCCTCATACGTCGTCATGTCAGTCCTTTCACCGAGGGGATGTCGGAATTCACAGGCGTTCCAGCAGCGTGCCGGTACCCAGCCCGCCGCCGCAGCACATGGTGACCAAGCCGTAGCGGCCGCCGGAGCGGCGTAACTCGTGCACCGCCTTCGTGGTGAGCACGCACCCGGTGCCACCCAGCGGGTGGCCGAGCGCGATCGCGCCGCCGTTCGGGTTCACCCGCTCCGGGTCGGGACGGGTGTCCTTGGCCCAGGACAGCACCACCGAGGCAAATGCCTCGTTGATCTCGATCAGGTCAAGGTCGTCGATGCCCAGCTTGTTGCGTCCCAGCAGCATCGGGGTCACGTCGTGCGGGCCGAGCAGCATCATCACCGGGTCGACACCCACCGTCGCGGTGTCCACGATCCGGGCCAGCGGCGTCAGGTTCCGCCGCGCCGCGAGCCGTTCGCTGGCCACCAGCACCGCGCTCGCCCCGTCCGACACCTGGGACGCCGTGCCCGCGGTGTGGATGCCACCTGGGACGACCGGGTCCAGCGCGGCGAGCTTGTCCAGGCTGGTCTCCCGCAGGCCCTCGTCTCTGGCCACCACCTGGTCGTCCTCGGACTCCGGCACCGGGGCGGTGATCGGCACGATCTGGCCGTCGAACCGGCCCTCGGCCCACGCGGCGGCGGCCAGCTGCTGCGAGCGCAACCCCAGCTCGTCGGCCTGCTCCCTGCTCACGCCCCATTTCTCGGCGATCCGTTCGGCGGCCTGGTACTGGTTGAGGAACTCGTAGTGCTCGAAGTACTCCTTGGGCACCGGGCGGCCCAGCTTGTGCTCCTTGCGGAAGTTCGCGCCGATCGGAATCCGGCTCATCGACTCCACGCCGCAGGCCAGCGCGAGGTCCACCAGACCGGCGCCGACCAGCGCGGCGGCCACGGTGAGTGCCTGCTGCGACGAGCCGCACTGCGCGTCCACCGTGCTCGCGCCGACCGACTCGGGCAGGCCCTCGGCCAGCCACGCCGTGCGAGTCAGGTTGAACGCCTGCTCGCCGACCTGCGCGACACAGCCGCCGATCACCTGGCCCACCTCGGCCGGGTCGATGCCCGCGGCGTCCAGCGCGGCACGCTGCACCTGGCCGAGCAGCCGGGTGGGGTGCACGGTGGACAGGCCCTTGCCGCGCCGCCCGAGCGGCGTGCGGACCGCTGAGAGAACAACAGATTGCTCCACAACTCGATAGTAGAGCCCTAGACCTTTTATACTCAAGCGCGGCTACCGCGCACCGTGCGCCGCGCGGTAGGCCGAGGCGCCACCCGAGGAGGCACGACGACGTGACCGAGCAGCCCGACTCCGAGGTAGTCACCTGGAGCAGCGCGGAGCAGATCCTGTGCGTCCGGCTGTGCCGCCCCCCGGCGAACGCGTTGGGGCTACCGCTGGTCCGGGGCCTGGACGCGGCACTGGATGCGTTCGAGGCCTCGGACGCCCGAGTGCTGGTGCTCGTCTCCGACCTGGCGGGATTCTTCGCCGCCGGCGCGGACATCAAGACCATGGGCACCGCCGGCGCGGAGGACTTCGCCGCCTACGGCAAGGCGCTGCGCGGCCCGCTGAACCGGCTCGCCGAGTCGGACCGCCCGTCCATCGCGGCCGTCGAGGGCCTCGCGCTGGGCGGCGGGCTGGAGCTGGCGATGGCCGCCACGCTGCGGGTCGGCGCGCGGAATGCCCGGCTGGGCCTTCCGGAGGCCAAGCTGGGGCTGATCCCCGGCGCGGGCGGCACCCAGCGGCTGACCCGCCTCGTCGGGCGCGGTCGCGCGCTGGACATCATGCTCACCGCCCGCGACGTGCCGGCCGAGGAGGCCTACGCGATCGGCCTGCTGGACCGCCTCGTCGAACCCGGCGAGGCGGAGGCGCAGGCCATGACGCTGGCGCACACCCTGTGCACCCGGTCACCGGCGGCGCAGACCGAGATCCTGCGCTGCGTGGACGACGCGCAGGACCTGCCACTTGTCGAAGGGCTGGCCCGCGAGGCGGACCGGGTCAACGCGCTGTTCAGCGGTCCGCAGGCCCAGGAGGGGCTGGCGGCGTTCCTGGAGAAGAGGCGGCCGGACTATGCCTGAAAAGCGGCCTGAGGCGACCCGGGGTCTGACCGTGCTGCGCGGCAGCGTGGCCACGGTGGCCGATGCGGCCGGCGAAGCGGAGCGGCGTGGTTTCCACACGGTCTGGTCGCCGGAGTTCTACACCCGATCGGCTGTGGTCACCCTGTCCCAGATGGCGGCCCGCACCAGCCGGGCCCGGGTGGGCAGCTCCATCGCCTACGGCGTCGGCCGTTCGCCGCTGACCATCGCCACCGAGGCGCGCAGCCTCGATGAGGTGTCCGGCGGGCGGCTGGTGCTCGGGCTGGGCACCGGCACCAAGCGGATGATGCGCGACTGGCACGGGGTGGACCCGGAGGGTCCGGCCTCCCGGATGGAGGAGCTGGTGCCGCTGCTGCGCCGGCTGTGGCGGCTGAACGAAGTCCGCCGCCTGCGACACCAAGGGCGCTTCTACCACCTGGACATCACGCCGACCGCCGAGGTGGACGCGCCGGAGCGCACCGACATCCCGGTCTACACCGCCGGGGTGAACTCGCGGATGGTGCAGGTCGCCGGCCGGGTGGCCGACGGGTTCCTCGGGCACCCGCTGTTCTCCGCCGACTACCTCGCCGAGCACGTCCGGCCGGCCATCGCCACCGGCGCGTCGAAGGCCGACCGGGATCCGGGCGCGGTGGCCGTGTGCGGCCTGGTGATCTGCGCGGTGGCCGACGACGAGGAGCAGGCCCGCCGCGAGGTCGCCGGGCAGCTGGCGTTCTACTGCGCCCCCAGGGCATACACCACGGTGCTGGAGCGGCAAGGCTTCGCTGATGCCGGCAACGCCGTTCGGGAGGCCTTCGCCGAGGGCGACCACGAGGCCATGGTCAAGGCCGTGCCGGACGCGATGATCGACAGACTGGCGGTGGCCGGCACCCCTGCCCAGGTGGCCGAGCAGCTGCGGCGCTACGACGGCGCACTGGACCATGTGATCGTCTACCCGCCCAGCTTCCGGCTCTCCTCGGCGCGCTGCGACGAGCTGGTCGAACAGCTGTTGGTGCATGCGGCGCCCCAGGAAGGTGAACCGGGATGAGCGAGCTGGCCACCGAGGTACGCGACGGGGTGTGCTGGCTGCGGTTGAACCGCCCGGAGCGGCGCAACGCGTGGTCGGCCGCCTGCGGCGCGGCGATGACCGAGGCGTTGCTGCGCGCCGAGGCGGACCCGGCGGTGCGCGCCGTGCTGCTCACCGGCAACGGTGACGCGTTCTGCGCCGGGGTGGATCTCCGCGACGGCTTCGAGCAGACCCCGACCGGCGCGCCGGACCTGCACGGCATGCACCGGCGACACTTCGTGCCGACCATTCTCGGGCTGCGCACCTTGGCGCTGCCGGTGGTCACGGCGGTGAACGGGCCGGCCGTCGGCTTCGGCGCGAGCCTTGCGATGGCCGGTGACTTCCTGGTGATGGCCGAGTCGGCGCAGCTGCGCCTGGCGTTCGTCTCCCTCGGCCTCAACCCGGACAGCGGCGGCACACACCTGCTGCCCGCGCTGGTCGGCCGGCAGCGGGCCACCGAGATCGCGATGCTCGGCGAACCGGTCACCGCCGCGCGGGCGCTGGACTGGGGTATTGCGCACCGCGTGGTGCCCGACGCCGAGCTGGAGGCCGCCGCCGGCGAGCTGGCCGCCCGGTTGGCCGCCGGCCCGAGCAAGGCCTACGCGGCGATCAAGCGGGCGTTCAACGCCGGAGAGCGGCCCAGCCTGGTGGAACAGCTGGAGCTGGAGGGCGAGCTGGTGCAGTCGCTGGCCGAGACGGAGGACTTCGCGGAGGGCGTCGCGGCGTTCCAGGACCGCCGTCAGCCCAAGTTCGTCGGCGAATAGCGGCCGCCACGTACCCTGGGAGTGTTGCGACCGCAGCGTGTACCGGATGCGAAGGGTAGTTGTCGACCGTGGAACAGGACCCCGTCGAGTTCACCCGGGAGCACTGGAGCGCCAGCGACCAGCCGGGCGCCGACCACTTCGCGGCGGTCGGTGCGTTGATGCGCGCCCACCAGCTGATCGTGGCCGAGCTCGACAGGTTGCTCAAGCCACACGGGCTGAGCCGCACCGCGTTCCTGTTGATGGCCACGCTGCTCATCTCCCGTGACCACACCCGGCCGCTTGGCCAGCTCAGCAGGCACCTGATGGTGCACCCGACCACCATCACGCTGGTCATCGACCAGCTCTACGCCAAGGGCCTTGTCAACCGCACCCCACACCCGACCGACCGACGGACCGTGCTCGCCTCGCTGACCTCGGACGGCCATGAGCTGATCACGAAGGCTGCCGAGGATCTGGCCGGCGGTCAGTTCGGGCTGACCGGGGTGAGCGACTCGTTGGCGCAGCAGTTGACTGGCGTGCTGGGGCAGGTCCGCGACAAGGTCGGCGACGCCTGATACCGAGGGTGTGTTCGCCGAGCGCGGTGTGACCGCGAAGGCCGCGGTGGCGGATTGTTGCTGGAATCACTGCGGCGGGCGAAGAAGCTGGTCGGGCTGGCTGGGACGATGTTCCCCACCAACCTGGCCGGGATACCGAAGCCACCCAAGCTGGCAGCGACCGCCGCCGCGCTGGGCGCCTACACGGTCGGGCAGGGCCACGCCGAGGTCATCGACGCGGCGTTGAGCACGAAGTCGGCGCAGCGGCTCGATCCGGCGGCGTGGGCGGCGGTGGAGAAACAACTCGCCGACTGGGCGCACGACTACCGGGCCCCGGAGCTGGCGAGACAGGGCCGCGCGAACAGGGTGGCGAACGCCCGCACGTGCTGCTGGTCATCTCCCTGGAGCAGCAAAGCGTTGATCGCCCGCGACAGGGGCTGTGCCAAACCGGGCCGCGGCCGGCGGCCACACCATTGCCAGGCGCACCACATTATTCACTGGGCCCAAGGTGGCGCCACGGATATCAGCAACATGCCTCTTCTCTGCCACACGCATCACAAAGAGATTCACGAGTCCGGCTGGATCGTTCGGATCACCGATGGCTACCCCGAGTTCATCCCGCCGAAATGGCCGGACAGCACCCAACGACCACGCCGGAAACCACCACCTGCCCGTAACAACGCGGTGGCGAACGTCTCCGCACCGGCGCGAAGTCTCCTCGACGACATCGACGAGCAGGTCCGCCACTTCACCGTGGTCATCGCACCCGATCCACGGACGAGCTCAACTGACCCGGCGATCAGGCTGCGCTGATCCGCTGCCGCCTCAGTCCTTGGGTGCGACCTTGTCCCGCAGCACGAACTTCTGCACCTTGCCGGTGGCGGTCATCGGCAGCTCGTCGATGACCTCCAGCCGCTCCGGCAGCTTGACCACCGCGATCTTCCGCTCGTCCTTGAGGTAGCCGGTCAGCTCCTCGAGGCTGGGCGGGTCGTCCGGCGAGGCGGGGACGACGAACGCACAGGCGCGCTCGCCCAGCCGGTCGTCCGGCACGCCCACCACCGCGGCGTTGGCCACCTTCGGGTGGCTGACCAGGTGCTCCTCGACCTCCTGGGCCGAGATGTTGGTGCCGCCTCGGATGATCAGGTCCTTGATCCGGCCGGTGACCCGCAGGTAGCCGTCCTCGTCCACCCGGCCGAGGTCTCCGCTGTGCGAGACGCCGTTCGGTTCGATCGCCTGCGCGGTGCGGTCCGGGTCCCGCCAGTAGCCGAGCATCAGGCCCGGCCCGCCGTGGCAGATTTCGCCCTCCTCGCCGGCGGCGACCTGGTTGCCCTCTTCGTCCTGGATGCGCAGGTCGACGCCGGGCAGCGCACGGCCGTCAGAGCCGAGGATCTTCTCCCCCGGGTCGTCAAGGCGGCAACTGGTGACCAGCAGGCCCTCGCTGCGCCCGTACACCGGCAGCAGTACGCAGTCCGGGAACTTCGGCTTCCACTCCGACAGCAGCGCCGCCGGGATCGGTGCGCCGGCGCTCACCCAGACCCGCAGCGACGAAAGGTCGTGGCTCTCGGGGTCGTAGTTGTCCAGCACCATCCGGACGAACGGGGTGGCGGCCATGCTCGCCGTGCAGCCGTGCTCCCGGATGCGCTCCAGCGCGGCCTTGGGCTCCCAGCTGTCCATCAGGTGCATGCCGCAGCCGAGCACGATCGGCGTGGTTACCCCCATGGCCAGCCCGGTCGCGTGGGTGACCGGTGAGGGCATGAACATGACGTCGTCGGGGTTAAGGCTCATCACGTCGTCGCCGAGCGAGTACACCGTGTAGCCGAAGGTGTTGAACGTGTGGAAGCAGCCCTTCGGCCGCGACTCGGTTCCCGAGGTGTAGATGATCGCGTGCGGGTCGTCCGCGTCGGGTACCGGGCCGAGCGCGGAATCGTCCGGGATCCCGTCGCCGCTGACCAGGTCGGCAAAGCTCGACTCGCCCTCGCCGTCCGGGTCGGTCCGGACGGTGACCACGTGCCGCAGCGTCTCGCAGTCCGGCCGGATGTCGTTGATCATCTGGTGGTAGTCGAACTTGCGGTACTCGCCGCAGATGAACGAGACCTTCGCGCCGGCGTGGTTGATCGCGTGCCGTACCTCGTCCCAGCGGTAGATCGGCATGCTCGGTACCAGCACCGCACCGATCCGGGCCAGCGCGACGTAGATCACCACGAACTCGTTCCAGCTCGGCAGCTGGACGTGCACCCGGTCGCCCGGTTCGATGTCCATCTCGCGCAGCCGGGCAGCCAGCCGGTAGGCCTGGCCGTGCAGCGCCGACCAGGTCAGCTCGCCGTAGCCGTCGGAGACCGCCGTCTTCTCGCCCCGCTCACGCGACCAGTGCTCCAGCCGCTCCGCCAGTGAACCGCCACGCCAGTGGCCGTTGGCGCGGAACTCCGCAATCCGGTCGGAGTCGTACCGATCTTCAGGCTTGATCATGTCGGTGGCTGTCACGGGATGCCTCACTGCAGCGCCGGGAAAAGAGTAAGTCTAGTGCACGACAGTTGAAGCTTAGACTATTACCCGACTCTGAGGAACCCCAGCCCGACGCTACTCGAGGTGCCGCCGGCCCGCCACGAACCCGACGATCGAGCCGACCACGATGGCCAGCCCGGCGAACATCAGCACGTCCTGCGGCACCAAGTGCCGCTCGCTGATGTAGATCAGCGGCACGGACAGCGTGTAGCTGATCAGCGCGGCGAGCATCCCGGTGAGCACCGGCGAGTCGGCGGGGCCGACCCGCCACGCGGCGGCCATGAACGCCACCACCGAGCCGAACACCAACCAGGCCAGCCCGAGCGGCACGCTGAACTTCACCACCAGCGGATGCAGCAGCCCACTGATCACCAGGATGGTGAAACCCAGCGATGCCCCGCGCACCACCAGCACCCAGTCCACATTGTCCATCCAGGCACCCCAGTCGCGGGAGCGCTTCTGCCCCCGGGCGTTCACCTCGGCGGGACGGCGTTCGGCGCCTGCTCCGCCGGGTCCGGTGCCGGCGCGCCGAGCGGCGCCTGCTGCGCGGCCGCCGGGTCGTTGCCGGTAGCCGACGGCATCGCGTCCGGATCCGCCGGGCGGTACGCGTCGGCGTACACCACGTGCGCGTCCTTGATCTGCTTGGTCATGTAGTCCCGCCACACACCCAACGACCGGTCCTGCTGCAACTGCTGGCGCACGTCGTCCTTGACCTGGTCGAACACGGCGGGCGCCGGCGGCAGGACCTGCACCACCTTGCCGACGTTGAAGCCGGACTGGCTCTGCACCGGGCCGAACACCGCGTTCAACGGGGCGGCGAACGCCACCTTGCCGTAGGGCCCCTCCAGCATCGAAGCGGGCACCGCACCCAAGTCGCCACCCTTGTCCTTGGTCGAGGAGTCCATGCTCTGCTGTTGGGCCAGCTGCTCGAAGTTCGCCCCGGTGTTGAGCTGGGCAACGATCTGGTCGGCCTGCCCCTTCGAGGTGACCACGATGTTGTGGATGTCGCGGCGCTCCGGCGTGGCCCACTGGTCCTTGGTCTTGTCGAACTCGGCGCGGACGTCCTGGTCGGAGACCTGAACGCCGGCGACGACCTGCTTGGCCAGCTCCACCAGCGTCATCTGCCGCTTGAACTCGGCGAGCACCTTCGGCTCCGAGGTGCCGTTGCTGGCCAGCTGCTGCACGAACTGGTCGTGCGCCGCGGGGCCGTCGCCGTAGACCTTGGCGATGAAGCGGGCCAGCTCGTCGGAGACCTGGCGGTCCGCGACCACGATGTTCCGGCTGGCGGCCGCGTTGTCGATCACCATCTGCACCGCGATGGCGTGCGCGAAGTCCTTGCGGAACTGGTCGAGCCGGGGGCCCTCGGTTGGCGGCTGCAGTCCGTAGAGCGCCTTGTAGGTCTGCACATCGTCATCGAGCTGGGCGATGCTGACGTCCTGGCCGCTCACCCGGAAAGCCACGTTCTGCGGCACGTTGGTGTTGTGGTACCAGAGGTAGCCGCCCACCGCGGCGATCAGCACCACGAGCACGGCGGCACCGGCGAGCACCCGGCCCAGCGTGGACTTCGGCAGCGGGAGCCGTCGCGCGGCGTCGGAGCCCGCCGCCGGCGGGCCACTGGCTTTTTCCCCCACCGGCTTGGTCTCGACCACCGGCTGAGTCTCGTCAGCCGGCTTGGTCTCGTCAGCCGGCTTGGCTTCATCGGCGGGCTTGGCTTCGTCAGCCGACTTCACCTCCTCGGCCGGCTTGGGCTCGGCAGCGGGCTTCGCATCCTCGACCGGCTTGGTCTCGTCAGCCGACTTGGGCTGGTCGGCCGGTGTGGCGTCGTCGGCTGGCCCGGCCTCGGTGGCCGACTTCGCCTCGGGAGCAGGCTCGGCAGCGGGCTCGGCGTCCGCGCCTTCGTGGTTCGGCTTCATCTGTGCGCTCCTAGCAGGTGGTCCTGCCTCGGTTGGTCGGGGCTGTTGTGCACGCTGAGCGGCTCCTCCGACTGCGAGGTCAGCCGGACTACACACAGCGACGCCAGCAGCGCCAGCAGCACGGCGCCGGCCAACAGCAGACCGAACTCCCGCACCAGGGCGATCCCGGAGATGACCAACACCGCGTAGCCGACAACCGACGTCGCGGTTACCAATAGAACGGCCCGGCGCAACGCGCGGTTACGCCGCTGCGTCGCCTCGGAAAGCAGAACGGTGAACTCGCACCCCACGGCCGTGGTCAGCGAACCCAACGCGACGGTGATCGGGGACAGCGGCGTGCCGGTCAGCCACAGCAGGAACAGCCCGGCCCCGGTCGCCAGCAACGCGGCGACCACCGCCCGCAGCGCGTCCCACCGGCGGCGCAGGCCGATGGCCAGCACCAGGCCCGCGGCGATCACGCCGAGCACGTTCGCGGCCAGCCGGTCGTCCGACACCAGCTGCTGGCCGCGTACCGCCACGATCGGCAGGCCGGCCAGCCGCACGTGGTACCCCGAAGGAGGTGGCGGCAGCGAATCGAGCAGGCCGTCGCGCAGCGCCTGGATCCCGGCAAGGTCGTCGATCTTGACACCGTAGATCATCACCGAGGTGCCCCGGTCAAGGCTCAGCACCGCGCCGGTCAGGTACTGCGGCAGCAGCCGCATGGCCGACTGGATCTGTTCCGGGGTGGCGCCAGGGCCCAGGAACGCCAACAGCATCGGCAGCGAGACCACCCGGTGGGCCTGGTCGCCGTAGCGGGTGATGACGGTTGCCTCGGCCTGGTTCATCCAGTTGACCGCTTCGGGGCTGGTTGCGTCCACCCCGTCGAGCACCACGTCGAGCTCGCCGGACGACCCGATCACGTTCTCCACGTGCCGTGCGTCGTCCAGCGCGGGCAGGCCGGCGGCGAACTGCTCGACGTTCGTCTGCAGCGGCAGGCTCGGCAGCAGCGCCCAGCCGACGCCGGCGACGACCAGCGCGGCCAGGAACGCGGCGAGCGGCCGGCGCCGGGTCAGCACATCCCGCCACGGAATGGCCCCATCGCCCTCCGGTTCCGAAGCGATGTCGGACGCCGGGTCGGACGCTGTGTCGGCGTCCGGGCCGCCGTACACCAACCGCCGCGCCAGCACACCCAGCAGCGCGGCGAGCAGTACCCCGATGGACAGGGTCATGCCGAGGTCGCGCACCAGCGGCAGCGGGGAGAGCACCAGGGTGGCGAGGCTAGCCGCGGTGGCGGTCGCCACGGTGAGCACGGTGCGCACCCTGGCCCGCACCGCGAAGTAGGTCGGGTAGTAGCAACCGATACCCAGCACCACCGAAAGGAACGCCACCACACCGATGGAGAGCGGCCGGTGCAGCCAACCGAAGATCGCCAAGGTGATCCCGATGGCAACCAGGGTGGTCCCCAGCGGGACCAGCCGCCGCGATCGCCTTGTCCACGGCACCAGCCAGAAGCACAGCGCCACCGCGACCAGCGCCACACCGCCCAGCAGCGGGCCTTCCTTCTTCGCCTGCGCGCCGAGCGCGGCCACGACCGCTGGGACGCCGGAGACGGTCACCGTGGTGTCCGGCAGCTTGGCCGCCGCCACCTCGGCGCGTACCGAGTCGACCAACCGCTGCACGGCGACCGCGTCGGCGCCGTCCCGGGGGCGCACCGAGATCGCCACCGCGTTGTCCGAGGGGACCACGAACCGCCACTGCGAGCGAGGGCCGGTGGGCCCGTACACCACTCGGCTGACGAAGCCGGAGTTGCGCAGGGTCGGCAGCCCGGAGGGCAGGCCCTGGATGATCAACGGGCCGTAGCGCTGGGTGAACTGGTCGAGCACCTGCTGTTTGGCCGCCTGGGCTTCCGCCTCGGACTTGCCGGACTCCCTCGCGGCCACCAGCGCGCGGTTGGCGTCGCCGTCGCGGCGCCCGATCAGCTCGGTGATGAAGTCCTGCGCCTGGCCGGCGATCTGGTTGAGCAGCGTGCCGGGGCCGTACACCGTCGCCACGTCCGGCAGCTGGGACAGTTTTCCTTCCAGCTGCACCAGGGTCATCAGCTCCTGCTCGTGCAGCAGCGTCCTCGGCTGTGCGGACTCCAGCAGCACCTCGACCGGGTCGCCACCGAAGTCCCTGCCGACCGCGTTGAGGTCGGCAACCGACGGGTCGCTGGCCGGCAGGAACGAGTTGAGCCCGGTCTGCACCTGTGTGCGGAGCAGCCCGCCCACCACGAACGCCAGCAGCAACAGCCCTGCCAGCGCCGCGAGCAGCCGGCGGAAGGTCAGATAGGGCCGTACGGCCGAGGGCCGGCAGAGCCGCTGCACGCGGCTCCACCGGCCCCCAGATGTAGTGCTACTAGCGCTCGCGCGAGTACGACCCTCGGATCGGCTCGCGGACCTGCGCGGGAGACGCCGGATCATCGGCCGGGCGGCTCCTTCTGCAGTCGGGTGAACGGACGGCCCGCGCCGCCCTTCGGGTTGTACGCGCCACCGGGCTGCATGTACGGCGTGTACTTGGCCAACGGGCCGATGTTGGTGTTGACCGGGAAGTCCTTCAGCGACTGCTCGTCGACGAAGACGTAGGTGTTGAAGTAGTTCCCGTTCGAGTCACCGTGCGCCAGGGTCTGCGCGAAGTTGACCAGCGTGCCGGCGACGTCCGGGCTGTAGGGCTTGATGTAGCCGAGCGTCGGGTTCAGGTCGCTCAGGTCGCCGATCGCCTTGGGGATAAGGCGTTGGGCGTCATCGGCGGTGTCCGGCACGCGGACGAGGGTATCCGGCGCCTTGCCGAGGGCACTGTCCAGGTCCGGCAGCAGCCCACGCAGGTCACGCGAGGTGTCCGGCAGCTCCTGCAACGCGCCGGTCAAATCCGGCGCCGCCTCGGTCAGGTTGCGCGCCACCGGCTGCAGCGCGTTGCCGAGATCGGTCAGGCTCGCGCTGGCGTTGCGGGCACTGACCAGCACCGGAGGCAATGTCCGCATGGTGTCCGCCAGGTCCTTCTGGCCGTCAGCGGTCGCGGTGAACAGCTGGTTGGCGTCCTGGACCAAGGTGGCTATCTCGCCACGCTGGGTATTCAGTGCGGCCAGCGTCGTCGCGGTGTGGCCGGTCAGCTGCCGGAGATCCTCGGACTGGGCCGACAGCGCCTGCAGCGCGTCGTGGCCACCCCGGCCGAGTGCGCCGAGGCCCTGCACCGTGTCGGAGAGCGCCTGCTTGGTTCCCTCGGACGCCGCACCCATCGAGCGAAGGCTGTCCGCAAGCGAGTTGCGGGTCTTCGGGTCCAGGGTGAGCAGCACGTCGTTGAGCTCGACCGGCGGCTTGGTCGAGTCCTTGGGCAGCACGGTGCCGTTGGGCAGCGGCGGGCCGGTGCCGTCGGTGAGCTCGATGAAGTTCTCCTCGATCAGCGTCTTGGCCCGAATCTGCGCGGTCACACCCTGGTGCAGCGGGTAGTAGTCGGTCAGGTTCATCACGACCTTGGCCTGGTTGCCGACCACCTGTTCGTCGTCAACCTTGCCGATCTTGACGCCGGCGACCATCACGTCACCGAAATACACCAGGTTGCCGACCCGGGGGAAGTAGGCGGTGACCCGGTAGGGCTGCTTGGTGATGCCAGGCAGCTTCCCACCGGAGTTCACCCACAGGAAGGTGAACACCACCGCGCACAGCGCCGCGAACAGCACCAGCGTGATGATCTGGCCGATCCGGCCGGAGAGTCTCATGCGGTCGGCCCCTTACTTGGTGCCCAGCGGCAGGACGCCGCCGAGGCCGTTGTTGTTGTCGCTGTACTTCCGTGGCCTCGGTGCGTCGTCGCCGCCCGGTGCCGGCAGCACCCGCGCCGGGTTGCCCTTGGCGCCACCGGGTGCCGGCTCCGGCTTGGTCTTGTTCAACGAGCCGTCCTGCGGCACCGAGGGCTGGGCACCCGGTAGCACCGGGACCAGCTTCTGCACGCCGGTGGTCCCCTTGTCCAGCAGCGGCGCCGGGATCGGCTTGATCCCGTTCTTCGGACCGAACACACCCGGCAGAGTGTCGGCGTTGAAGGGCAGCACACCGCGCAGGATGCCGCCGTTGGCGTCCTCCGCGCTGACGATGGAGCGGGTGTTGATGCCGAACGCGGCCGCGTCGGGCAGATACGGCACCAGCGCGTTGGTCAACGGATCCAACTCACGGGTCGCGCCGTGCAACTGCGGCA
>DASYBQ010000099.1:0-12562 GCA_036500625.1 Pseudonocardia sp.
TCGGTTTCTTGTTCTCGTCGAGCTTCTTGAAAGCCCCGGACTGCACGAGCGCCGAGGTCATCCGATCCCACTCCGCGTCGGAGCCGTCCGCCCAGACGACCCGGTCCGGCGTGGTGAGCTCCGCGACCTCACGCACCCAGCACAGCAGGCGGGAGTTCGTGGTCGTGGCATCTTCGATGCCGGGAACCGTGGCTGCGGTCATGGCGTCTCCTTGCTGTGGCCGAACTCACGGAGTGGCCGGAACTGACAAGCCGCCCGTTGCCGGCTCGGCCACGGGCACTTCCGTGCGGATAGGTGGCATTGAAGGTTAGTCGCGTAACGGGCCGCGCACAGCAACCAACTACTGTCGGGTCACTCACAGGAGCGATAAGGGAAACGATTCAGAAGGCGTATAGCGAGATTACTCACCCACGTAACCGCTTACGTCACCGTGTTCGACAACCGACGATCAGTAGCCCACTGTTACGAACTGGTTACCGCGACGCCTCGCGGCTCGCCGGGAGTGTGTTCGGCGCCACTCATCGGTGCTGGTCCCGGCGATGGTGACCACGTGGCGCCGCTCGTCACGCTGTGGTGTTGGCGCACCGGTAACCTCGGCCACCATGGACATGCTCGCGACCGAGTTCTTCCGGCACCGCACCCACGGGCCGGCGGCGCTGGTCACCTCGGTTATTCGAGTACTGGTCGGGCTCGCCTATTGCTACTTCGGAATCAGCAAACTCGGGACGTTGCCCGCAACAACAGAACAGTTTGCCGCGATGGGATTCGGTAACAGCTCGGCCATTCCGTTCCTGGTCGCATTGCTGGAGACCTTCGGCGGAATTCTGCTGGTCGCCGGCCTGCTCACCCGGTTGGCGGCGGCCGGGTTGGCCATCGACATGGCCGGCGCCTGCGTGGCCATCACCGGGATCATGGGCGAGAACCGGACGTACCTGCTGCTGCCGCTGGCCCTGCTGCTGGTGCTGCTCTTCCTGCTGTGGGCCGGGCCGGGCGGCTATGCCCTCGACGAGTGGTTGGCCGGTCGGCTGGCCGGCCGGTTCGGGGTCTCCGCGCCCGAGCCGGACGACCCGGAGCGCACCGATCCGACCTTGCCGAAAATCCACGATGGATCTCGGCGCCACCGCCGCTAATCTTCCGCCATGAACGCTCTGCGCGCGGGGTTCTTCCGTAATCGGACCTCCGGTTGGCTCGCCGTCGTCACCGCCGTCCTCCGGATCCTGTGCGGGGTGGCCTTCATCCTGGCCGGCGCCGCGAAATTCGCCGACCTGGGGACAACCACCGCCGGCTTCGTGGCAGCCGGCTATCCGGACAGCCCGGTCATCCCGTTCCTGGTCGCGCTGCTCGAGGTGGTTGCCGGGCTGATGCTGGTGGTCGGCCTCGGCACCCGGCTGGCCGCGCTGGGCCTCGGCATCGTGATGATCGGGGCCACCATCGCGAACGCGATGACCATGCCGCCGTTCATCCCGGCGACCGTGCTGCTGTTCGTGTTCCTGGCGTACCTGCTGTGGGCCGGCCCCGGCAAGGCCGCGCTCGACAGCCGGATCCTGGCCAAACAGGCCGGCACGACCGCGCACGCCTGACAGTCGGCCGCCGACCAAAACCCCAGCTCACCCCTCGTGAGTGAAAAGGATCGCTATAGCGTTACTTTTCACTCACGAGGGGTGAGTTGGCTGGGCTCAGCTGGCCTGGCTGACCGAGGACATGTTGAAGTCGGGGACCAGCGCCGGCGGCATCACGGCGCGGGTGAACCAGTCCTTGAACTCGCGCGGCAGGGTGCGCTGCGGCGCGCCGACCACACTCACCCGGCGCAGCAGGTCCAGCGGGGACTCGTTGAACCGGAAGTTGTTCACCTCGCCGACCACCTCGCCGCGCTCGATGAGGTACACCCCGTCCCTGGTCAGCCCGGTGAGCAGCAGCGTAGCGGGGTCGACCACCCGGATGTACCACAGGCAGGTCAGCAGCAGGCCGTGCTGCACGCCGGCCACCAGCTCGGCCGTCGAGCCGGCGGTGCTGCCGGTGGTGGTGGGACCTGCAGGGCCGCCGGTGAGCAGCAGGTTGTCCCCCGGCGCGGCGAACCGGGTGCCGAACTCGGCGGCGGCGGCGCGCGGGTAGGCCAGCGCGCTGACCGTGCCGTCTTCGATCCAGTCCACCCGACCCAGCGGCGCGCCGTTGTCGAACACGCTGACCTCGTCGCTGGAGTACGCGCTGGCCAGGAACGGCATGGTGGTCAGGCCGTGCCCGGCGTGCGGGTCGCTGGTCAGCGTCAGCGGCAGCGAGGTGAGCCGCTCGCCGACCCGGGTCGCCTCGGTGGCGCCGGAAGGGGCGGAGAACGCGCTGCGCCCCTCCTGCGCGGAGCGCCCGGCCATGCTCCAGCACAGGAACGTCAGCAGGTCGGCCATCGCGGACGGCGGCAGCACCGTCGGGTAGCGCCCGGCCGGCTGGTCCACCCGCCGGGCACCCCAGCCCAGCCGGGTGACCAGCTCGTCGTCCAGCGCAAGCAGGTCCACATCGGTGAAGTCGGCGGTCGAGCGCCCGCCCCAGGCCGAGCGGGCCAGGTCGGCGGTCTTGGCGTTCAGCTCGATCGAACCGGTCGGCTGGGTCCAGCGCCGGCGCACCCCGGTGGAGGTGCCCAGCCAGGTGGTGGCCACCTCGTGGCTGGCGAAGCCGTAGAGCACCCGGGCACCGGCGGCCCGGCCGAACGCCTCGCCCAGCTGGCCGGCCAGCGCACCGAACACGCCGATGCCGGTCCCGCCGGGTTCGTCGTCCCAGCTCTGCCCCTGCTCGCTGTCCGGCCCGGGCAGCGGCGCCACGTCGCGGGCCGGGCCGGCCTGGCGGGCGGCGTCCTCGGCCGCGGCGATCAGCGCCTCGATCTCCTCGATGCCGGCGACCTGCGCCGACGAGCTGACCACACCCGCCGCGGTGCCGCCGGGTACCTCGAGCAGCGAGATCACCGAGACGCTCAGCGCGGTGCTGTGCCCGTTGGTGGTCATGGTGTTGTTCGCCCAGCGCAGCACCGCCTCGCTGGACTCGGCGACCAGCACCACCCGCCCTACGGTGCCGTTGGCCCCCGGGACGGCAAGCGCCCGCTCGACAAGCTCCGGTGCCCGCATCCGCTAACGTCCCGCCTCTTGTGCCGTGTTCAGCACGTTGACCTGGTCGAACAGCGCAGGCGGGCAGCCGTGGCTGACCGCCGCGACCTGCCCCGGCTGCGCCTTGCCGCAGTTCAGCGCGCCGCCGAGCACCCAGGCAGACGGCCCGCCGATGCCGCGCATCGACCCCCAGAACTCGGTCGTGGTGGCCTGGTAGGCCACGTCGCGCAGCTGCCCGGCCAGCCGGCCGTGCTCGATCCGGTAGAAGCGCTGCCCGGTGAACTGGAAGTTGTACCGCTGCATGTCGATCGACCAGGACTTGTCGCCGACCACGTAGATGCCACGTTCGACACCGCCGATCAGCTCGTCGGTCGTGGTGTCGCGCGCCGGGTCCGGCTGTAGCGACACGTTGGCCATCCGCTGGATCGGCATGTGGTGCGGCGAGTCGGCGAACGCGCAGCCGTTCGAGCGGGCCAGGCCGAGGCGCGGGGCGAACGCCCGGTCGGCCTGGTAGCCGACCAGCACCCCGCCGGAGACCAGGTCGAACTCCGAGGTGGCCACCCCGTCGTCGTCGTAGCCGATGCTGGCCAGCCCGTGCGGGATCGTCCGGTCGCCGGTGACGTGCATGAGCTCCGAGCCGTAGCGCAGCGTGCCGAGCTGGTCCGGGGTGGCGAAGCTGGTGCCGGCATAGGCGGCCTCGTAGCCGATCGCCCGGTCGTACTCGGTGGCGTGCCCGACCGACTCGTGGATGGTCAGCCACAGGTTCGACGGGTCGATCACCAGGTCGTAGCGGCCCGGCTGCACGGTCGGCGACTTCATCTTCTCGGCCAGCAGCTCCGGTACCCGGGCGATCTCGGCGTCGAAGTCCCAGCCGGTACCCAGCGCGTACTCCCAGCCCCGGCCGGCCGGCGGGGCCATCGTGCGCATGGTCTCGAACGCGCCGGCCGCCCGGTCCACTGCGGTCGCGGTGAACCGCGGCTCGATGCGGACGCGCTGCTGGATGGTCGAGGTGCCGGCCAGGTCGGCGTAGAACTTGTTCTCCTTGATCTGCGGGCAGGTCGCGTCCACGTGGTCCACCCCGTCCGAGGCGAGCAGTCGCCGCGACCACTCGGCCAGCAGGGCGATCTTGTCCTGGGTGGGCACGGTGAACGGGTCGATCTGGTAGTCCGACACCCAGCTGACGCCCCGGTACACCGGCTCGTCGGCCCGCCTCACCGGCTCGGTGTTCACCGAGGCGAGGGTGCGGGCCACACCCACCGCCCGGTCCGCGGCGCCGGCGGCGGCGGTCGGGGTCAGCTCGTGGGTGGAGGCGAAACCCCAGGTGCCGGCCACGATGACCCGCACAGCGAGGCCGAGCGTCAGGTCGTCGTTCGCCGAGGACACCACGCCGTCGCGCAGCGCAAGGCTCTGGGTGACGATCCGCTCCACCCGCAGGTCGGCGTGCGCCGCGCCGAGCTCACGGGCCCGGCTCAGCGCCGCGTCGGCCAGCGAGGCAAGCGGCAGCGCGCGGAACGCCTCGTCGATTCGGCGGTCAACCCGGTCATCGGCCACGATCGGACAACCTACCCGCCACCGGCCGGTGCTCCGGCCTACCACGCCCGGGATGTCGCCCGTCCCGGCTCCTGGCCGGAGCTCGACCGCACACAGCGAGTGGTCGCCGCACATAGGGCCGGACATGTGTGCCGCGACCAACCGCTGTGTGCCGTGGGTGGGTCAGGGCCAGTCGTCGGGTGCGGGGGCGGTGCAGAGTTGGGCCAGGGGGTCCAAGTCGGGGGTGAGGGGGATGCTGGTGAGGACGCCGTGCGGGGCCAGGCTGACGAGTTCGTCGGCCAGCTCGTCCCCGTCGGTGTCCACCAGCAGCAGCACCCGGGTCGGGTCGGCCAGCGACACGGTGTCGCCGAGGCCGTCGTGGTTGGTGTCCATGCCGGAACCGGTGCTGATCGGTCCCGATACGTCGGGCCGGAACATCAGGCCACCTCGCGGGTCGGGTTGCTGGTCGGATAGCTGGTCAGGGCCGCCGAGGTGAGCAGCCGATCCAGCTCGACCCGCGCCCAGCGCAGCTCGACGAGCGCGCTGACCGCCGTGGCGCTCCGCTCGGCCCGGCGCGCCGCGATCCGCCGGTCCGCCACGTCGTACTGGCGTACCCGCAGGTCCAGCTCGGCGGACGCGCTCGCCGCCACACCGTCGAGCAGCGTGCTCAGCCGCCGCTCGGCCCTCAGCAGCCGCTCGGCCAGCTGTGCCTGCACCGCCGCGCACAGCCCGGCGAGTACCTCGCCGACCCAGCGGGACAGCCTCGCCCGGTCCCGGGACGCCCGCCGGGCGCGGGCCAGCCCGCACGCCACGGCCACCCCGAGCCCGACGGCGAGCGGCGCGGCCAGCACGTCCAGCGGACCGGCCGCCGACAACGCCAACCGGCCGAGCCCGAGGCCGCCGGACACGCCGGCCAGCAGCACCAGCCGCTCCTCCAGCCCGCCGCCGGTCAGGCCGCCGGGCGCCGGCACCCGGAACGCGAGCCGGTCACGCCCCGGACCGGCACCCGAGCTGGCGGCAGCCGCTCGCCATCGCGCCGCGAACGGGACAGGGCTCGAACCGGTGTCGGCGTACACCGTGCGTTCCACCTGGCGCAGCGCCGCGTCCAAGCCGTCGTCCAACTGGTCGGCCAGTGCGCCCACCGCGACGGCGAACCGGGCGGGGAACCGCTGCCGCCCGGCCCGGTCGACCCGTTCCAGGTGCGCGACCGCCTCTTCGCGCAGCCGGCGCAGACCGTCCGCCGCGGCGCCGGACGCGGCCAGCCGTACGGCGGCCAGCTCGGCGCGGACCCGTTTCGGCCACTCGCCGGCCCCGCCTCGGCACCGCGCGGCAAGCTCGGCACGGCGCAGCCGCAACACCTCCTCCACGGCCAGCTCGTGGCGTACCGCCAGCTCCTGGCGCCGCTCGCCGAGGGTCAGCAGCTCGTCCACGTCGGTGCTCAGCGCGCGCAGCGCGTTGCGCGAGCCGAGCGACGACCGCCGGCTCAGCGCGGTCCGCAGCTCTTCGGGGCCGTCCGAGAGCAGATGGACCGGGTGCGCGGCCAGCCGGGGCAGCATCTCGGCGAGCCGCCGCCGGTCCCTGGCCAGCACCTCCCGCCAGCCGTGGTGCGCCTCGGTGCCGGCCAGCGCCAGGTGCACCTCGTCCACCTGGCCTGCCACCTCGCGCAGCCGGTCCCACTGCGCCTCGGTGCTCGGCGCCGCCGCATGCCACACCCACACCACCGCACGGGTCCGCGCCAGCAAGGACGGCCGGCTCGGCCCGTCCACCGGGGCGCACACCACCAGGTCCGACAGCGCGGCGGCCAGCGTCATGGCCAGCTGGCCGACCGAGGCCACGTCAGGACCCAGCAGCAACACACCGTCCGGTTCCGGGCCGGACAGCAGGCCGCGAACCCGCCCGGCCTGCTCGGGGTCGTGCCGGGCCAGGACATCCACGAGTTTCTGCACCCGGCGATGGTCGCCGAACGGTATGCGCGGCGTCCGGAAAACGACGTGCACCGTTCACGGTTGCAAACGCTCTCCGCAGCGGTGCCCGCCGCGGCCTTCCACGTCCGCTGCGTGTTCCGGCACAACCCGAGGGCCTGAGCCGGAGCGTCGTATCGTTGCGCCCGTGTCCGAGACGCTCACTCCCGAGGGCGGCCGGGGCGTGGTCAGCTTCGTGCACCGGGGCGGGCGGCTGACCGAAGGCCAGCGCGGCGCCTGGCAGGCGGGCTGGGCACGGTACGGCCGCACCCTCGACGAGGCGCCCACCCCGCTGGACCTGGCCGGCTGGTTCGGCCGGTCGGCCCCGGTGGTCATGGAGATCGGTTCCGGGATGGGCGAGTCCACCGCCGCGCTGGCCGCCGCCGCACCGGAGATCGACCACCTCGCCGTCGAGGTCTACCAGCCGGGACTGGCGCAGCTGCTGATGCGAATCCGGGAGCGCGGGCTGACCAACCTGCGGCTGCTGCGCGGGGACGCGGTGCGGGTGCTGGCTGACCGCCTCGAGCCCGGCTCGCTGGACGGCATCCGGGTCTACTTCCCCGACCCGTGGCCCAAGCGCAAACACCACAAGCGCCGGCTGGTGCGGCCGGAGTTCGCCGCGCTGGCCGCCGCCGCGCTGCGCCCCGGCGCCACCCTGCACCTTGCCACCGACTGGGCGCACTACGCCGAGCAGATGCGCGAGGTCTGCCAGGCGGAGCCGCTGCTGGCCAACCGCTACCCCGACGAACCCGGCGGCTGGGCACCCCGCCCGGCCTGGCGCCCCCTGACCAAGTACGAACAACGCGCCGTAGCCGAAGGCCGCACCGTCCGCGACCTGATCTATCCGCGGGTTTCCCACCCCGTGAGTGACTAGGGCCGCTACCGAGGAGCGGCGCCGAAGGCGTAGCGCTTCTGGTCACTCTCGACACGCTTTTCGTCGTGAGTGATTAGTAGTGCTATAGCGGCCCTAATCACTCACGAGGGCCCGGCGAGGCACCGCACGACACGCTTCTTCGTCGTGCGGTGCCTCGCCGGGCTCAACACCGGGGCTAGTGTCGCCCCATGACGGAGGTCGAAGTGGCATCACCCGGGTCGCGCCGGGTCCTGCTGGTCTGGGACGCGCCGAACATGGACATGAGCCTCGGCTCGCTACTCGGTGCCCGCCCGACCGCCGCGTTCCGGCCCCGGTTCGACGCGGTCGGCCGCTGGCTGCTCGAGATGGCCGGCGACGACGGGATCGCCGAGGCATGCGTGTTCACCAACGTGGTGCCCGGCAGCACCGAGGTGGTTCGCCCATGGGTGGAGGCGCTGCGCAACGTCGGCTTCGCGGTGTTCGCCAAGCCGAAGATGACCGAGGACAGTGACATCGACTCGGACATGCTCGAGCACATCGAGACACGCCGGAAGGAGGGCGACCTGACCGCGGTCGTCGTCGCGTCCGGGGACGGGCGGGCGTTCCGGTCGCCGCTGGAGTCGCTGGTGCACGCCGGCATCTCGGTCACGGTGATCGGGTTCCGGGAGTACGCGCTGTTCGCGCAGGCCTCCGACCTGTTGGTGTTCCGCGACCTGGAGGATATCGAAGGGGTGTTCCGCGAGCCGCTGCCGCGCATGACGCTGGACTCGCTGCCCGACGAGGGTGCCTGGCTGCCGCCGTTCCGCTCGTTGCGCTCGCTGCTGGAGAAGCGGTGACGGCCCCGCCAACGGCCCGCGAGTCGGGCGTCTCAGCACACCGAGTCGGGACTGTCAGCACAGGGTCCAGACTTCAGGCGGTATGCCCAGCCGCGCGACTCAGTGTGCTGAGCGCCCCGACTCACGGGGCTGTCAGGCGGTGAGCGCCGCGGCGGTGACCCGGCTGGCCGCGCCGCTGGTGCTGCCGTGTGACCCGGAGTGCTCGGTACTGCGCGACGGTGTGCTGGACATCGACGCCGACGGGCGGATCGCCTGGTGCGGCCCGCGCGCCTCGGCCCCTCCGGCGCCGGCCGCTGTGTGTGAGCTGCCGGGGATGCTGCTGCCGGGGCTGGTCAACGCGCACTGCCACACCCCGATGACCGTGCTGCGCGGCATGGGCGGCGACCTGCCGCTGCTGCGCTGGTTGCGCGAGGTGATGTGGCCGGCGGAGGGCCGGATGACCGGGCCGGACGTGCGCGCCGGCATGCTGTTGGGCTGCGTGGAGCTGCTGCGCGCCGGGGTGACCACCAGCGTGGAGATGTACTTCTACACCGACGCCCTTGTCGAGGCGGTGCTCGCGGCCGGCAGCAGGGCGATCCTGACCCCTGGCATCATCGCGGTACCCGGCTGGGACCGGCTGGGCAGCTGGCGGGACATGATGAACGACGTGTCCGCGCGGATCGACGCGCACGGGCTGCGGCACGGGCCGGGGCAGCGCATCGAGCTGGGCTACGGGCCGCACAGCGCGTACACGCTGCCGGCGGAGGCGCTGCCCGAGGTGGCCGAGGCCGCCAGGGAGCGCGGCGCGTTGCTGCACCTGCACCTGGCCGAGACGCTCGAGGAGGACGCCGGGCAGCGCGCCGAGTACGGCTCGGTGACCCGGATGCTGGACCGGCTGGGTGTGTTGGGGGCCCGGGTGCTCGCCGCGCACGGGGTGCACCTGGACGCCGACGACATCGGGCTGCTGGCCCGGCACCGGGTCGCGGTTGCGCACTGCCCCGGGTCCAACGCCAAGCTGGCCGCCGGTGTCGCGCCGGTCCCCGCGCTGCGTGCCGCCCGGGTGCCGCTGGCGCTGGGCACCGACGGCCCGGCGTCCTCCGATGACCTCGACCTGTGGTCCACCGCAAGGCTCGCCGGCCGGTTCGCCCGCCTGAGCAGCGGGGACGCCGCCGCGCTCACCGCGGCCGAGCTGCTGCTGCTGGCCACCAGGGACGGCGCGGCCGCCATCGGACGCGACGACATCGGCGCGCTGGAGCCGGGCCGGTGGGCCGACGTGGCGCACCTGCGCACCGACGACCCGGCATTCCTGCACCTCGGGGAGGGCGCGGACGGCGCGCTGATCTCCAACCTGGTCTGGGCCGGCGGCGGCCGGCTGGTGTCCGACGTCTGGGTCGCCGGCGACCAGGTCCTTTCCAACGGCGAACCCACCCGAGTCGATCGTGCCCAAGTACAGGCCGACGCCCGCGCGGTAGCCACCCGCCTGCGGCCCGCCTGACCCCGCTCCGCACACACGCGCCAGGGTGCCAACCTCGCCGCTGAGTCGGGCGTCTTAGCACCGCACCTCGTCCCACACCGCGCGCCACCCACCCGGAGCGGTGCGCTCCGCTCGCCGGTCGTGGGGGTTGTCGCCATAGCGGGCCACGACGCGGGCCTGGGGACCGGCGATAGGCTGCCAACCCTCCAGTCCCGAGGGTGGTCGCCCGAGCAGGCTGCCGCACTTACATTTGTCAGCCACGACGCGACCACCAGGTACGCAGCCTCGCCCGGTACCAGCGGACGTAGTCTCGGATAGAGACTCCCCCATACCTGACCATCCGGTACTCCCTCATCTGTGATGCGAGATTCACTCGCTGCCCTTCGCTCACCGGCAGCATCCTTGGCCTGGAGGTCCTAGGATAGGGCCTACACGGGACTTTCTGATCGGATGAAGTCCGATACAGGTTCGCTCACGTCCGGGTAGACGCCTTCGTGTGGCGGAGTAGGAGGAGGGGCCGTGACCGAGAGGCCGCGCACTTGACGGGCGGGTTCCTCTTGTCTAGAGGAGGACGGCTCACAACAGGTGCTCGACCCCCCGAGTTGAACAGATCACGCCGCCCACGGTGCGACTGGTGCGGTCGCACTCGGGCGAACCTTATAGGCTGACGCTCATGATGAAGGCTGTGGTGTTCGACGTCGGAGAATGTTTGGTAGATGAGACGCGCGAGTATAATGGGTGGGCTGATTGGCTTGGGGTGCCTCGGCATACGTTCTCCGCAGTTTTTGGCGCAGTGATCGCACGTGGCCTTGACTACCGGGAGACTTTTCAGGTTTTTTCCCCCGGGTTCGACCTTTTAATGGAACGAGAAAAACGCGTAAAGGCCGGTCGGCCAGAGTATTTTGGGGAGGCCGATCTATATCCGGATGTGCGGCCAGCGCTTCGCGCGCTCCAAGCCGCTGGCTTGTGGGTCGGCATCGCGGGTAATCAGACCGCTCGGGCCGGCGGAATTCTGCGGTCTCTGAATCTCCCCGCCGATATGGTTGCGACATCGGATGACTGGAAAGTGGAGAAACCCAGTACGGACTTTTTTGTCGCGATGGAACGTGCGGCGCCGCATACTGCCAGCGAAATTCTCTATGTTGGCGACCGGCTCGACAATGATATAATCCCGGCACATGCCCAGGGATTCCGGACAGCTCTAATTCGCCGCGGCCCCTGGGGAACGATCCAGCAATACGACCCGAGAGCAGATACGGTCGCGACCATGCGCATTATGAGCCTCGCCGAGCTTCCCGAGAAGATCGTCGAATTCAACTCCGCAGTACATTGACCGCAGTCTTCCAGTCGTAAAGTCGCTCGTCGAGCTGGCGGACACACGGTTCGTCTTGCCAGGGTCGAAGCGCCCGCCGCACATCTCTCACCCGTTCCATCGCGGTTGCATACCACTGCCGCGTAAGTTCATCGAGTGCCTTGCCCAGGGACTCACAGCAGCTCATAACTCGCTTTTGGGCGAGCTCGGCCGCCGCAAGGTCGGCAAGGATTACCGCTCGCTGCTTGCTGTCGTCTGGTGGACTACCAGCCAATGCATTGCCGAGTGTATTCTCGGCCCGTCGGATCTGTCCGGCCTTGAGTTCGACGTTCCCCTTGAAGGCAGCCAGCCGGGTCGGATTGAACCAGTCCATCCACTCCGGTTTATTTAGGGATGGATCATTGCGCAGGTGCGACTCTGCTCGGCTTATCAGGTTGAGTGCGTCATTAGTGTTCCCGCTAAGGGTTGCACACTCAGCGTCAACTGCGTCGAGCCAGGCCCACATCAGGCCACTAGTTTCAACGCGACGAGCATGCGAGCGTGCGGCGGCAAGACGATCCGAGGCGCCTTCTCGGTCACCCTCCCAGCCAGGTATGAATGCGGCGTGAGCGAGGATAGCAGCGCCCAGTATCGAGTCCTCGGCCTCTCCTGCGAGTTGCAGTGCCCGAACGAAGGAATTGGCGGCGTCGGCGGGCTGACGAAAATCAAAAAACTCGATTCGACCCACAAGTAATGCCGACTCGGCGAGCGCGCGACCCAGCACCTTGCGTGCTGGGCCGTCCATCCCTCTGAGAAACGTTCTGCCCAAACCCAGATCCTCGATCACTGTGCGATGCAAGACTCGTGGCTCTGCGATCCAGTACAGTTGTCGGCGAATCGTGGCGATAGCCGCGAAACTCGCGGCAACCGCTGATGGATCGCGCACGGTTGTATCGGTGTACACACCCGTTTGGTACGTATTGTGTACCACTTGCCCCGCCAGTGGATGCCGCGTTCTGTCCACAGCGGCTCTGGAAACGAGATGGAAACCAAGATCATCCATGCACAACCCGAAGACATGAGTCAGCACTTGCTGGTGGTGAGAGTGGGGCCAGGGTGGATTCTCCGACTCCCACCGCCGGACCTGGCGCTCGCCGATGCTAACCCCACGAAGACCCAGGTCGTGCGCTGCGGCGTTGAGGGCATCCGCGAGCGCCTGTTGTGAGCCGTACCCCTTGGCTAGACGAGCCGCCTTCAGTTTGCGGTTCCCGGCCGGCCGAGTCATGACCTCCTCCTCCGCCAAACGAGGACATTCTATCCGGACCTTGACCAGCCATATCGGACTTCGTCCGGTCAGAACGTCCCTTGTAGGCCCTATTCTAGGACGCCGGGATCACGTCACCGCCACCTCTTGGCCGCCGGCCCCGCCCTCGACATCAGCGGCGCCCTGCGATCGCCGCCCGACAACCACAAGGGGTCCGGATGGTGTGCTGGGAGCCCCGACTCGGTGTGCCCGGACGCCCGACTCGCGGGACAGGGGCACGATCAC
>DASYBQ010000100.1:0-8891 GCA_036500625.1 Pseudonocardia sp.
CCCCCCCCCCCCCAACACTCACGGACCGGAGGCAAGGATGGCGTCGGCGAAGGGCGGCCAGTCGCGGATCGCCCAGTCGCCGAAGTCGAGATCGGTGAGGGTGACGCAGGCGAGGCCGGCGGCCGGGTCCACCCAGAGGAACGTGCCGGACTGGCCGAAGTGCCCGAACGTCTCCGGCGAGTTGCGCGATCCCGTCCAGTGCGGCGCCTTGTGGCCGCGCAGCTCGAACCCGAGGCCCCAGTCGTTCGGGCTCTGTCGGCCGAAGCCCGGCAGTACGCCGTCCAGGCAGGGGAACGCGACCCGGGTGGCCTCGCGCAGCGTCTCCGGCGCGACCAGCCGGGGCGCCTGCAGCTCGGCGGCGAACCGGGCCAGGTCGGCGCAGGTGGAGATCGCGCCCGCGCCGGGGGAGCCGGCCAGCCGGGAGCTGGTCATCCCCAGCGGGGTGAACACCGCCTCGGCCAGGTAGTCGGCGAAGCCGATGCCGCTGCACCGGGTCACCGTGTCAGCGAGCACCGCGAACCCGGTGTTGGAGTAGATCCGCCGGGTGCCCGGCCGGGCCTGCACCCGGTCGCTGTCGAAGGCCAGACCGGAGGTGTGCGCGATCAGGTGCCGCACCGTCGAACCTTGCGGCCCCGCCGGCTGGTCCCACTCCAGGGCGCCTTCCTCCACCGCGATGAGCACGGCGTAGGCGCTGAGCAGCTTGGTGACCGAGGCCAGCCGGAACTCCCGGCCCCGAGGACCGTGCGTGCCCGCCACGGTGCCGTCCGCGCGCAGCACCGCCGCCGCGACGTGTTCGGCGGGCCAGTCGTCCACCATCCGCAGGCTCTGCACGGTGTGGACGGTACAAGGCGCGCCGCGGCTACGATCAACGGATCGAGGCTGCGCACCGGGTGAGGATCGGCACGTCGGGGTGGGTGTACCCGCCGTGGCGCGGGGTGTTCTACCCGCCGAAGCTGCCGCACCGCCGTGAGCTGGAGTATCTGTCCGGTCAGCTGTCCAGCGTGGAGCTGAACGGGTCGTTCTACGCGCTGCAGCGCCCGAGCAGCTACCAGAACTGGGCCGCGCAGACTCCGGACGACTTCGTCTTCGCCGTCAAGGGCTCCCGGTTCATCACGCACATGAAGAAGCTGCGCGAGCCGGAGCTGCTGCTGGCGAACTTCCTCGCCTCCGGCGTCCTCGCGCTGGGCGGCAAGCTCGGCCCGGTGCTCTGGCAGCTCCCGCCGACCATGCGCTACGACCCCGGGCAGCTGGCCGACTTCTTCCATGCGCTGCCCCGCGGCACTGCCGCGGCCGCCGCGCTGGCCGCGAAGCACGACGAGCGGCTGGACGGCAGAGCATGGACCAGCACCGACGCGGACCGGCCTTTCCGGCACGCATTGGAGGTGCGGCACGCCAGCTTCCAGTGCGACGAGTTCGCCGCCCTGCTGACCGAGCACGACATCGCCTGCGTGGTCGCCGACTCGGCCGGCACCTGGCCCTACTTCGAACAGACCACCGCCCGCGACCTGGTCTACCTCCGGCTGCACGGCGACGCGGAGCTGTACACCAGTGGCTACACCGATGCCGCCCTGCGGGCCTGGGCGGCGAAGATTCGGGACTGGCGCAGAGACCGAGACGTGTACGTCTACTTTGACAACGACGTCAAGGTGCGCGCCCCAGCCGACGCCATCCGCCTCACCACCATGCTCGACCAAGGACGCATGCTCGACCCAGGACAGGAGCCTCGATGACCGGCACGACCGAGCCAGCAGCACCGCCGCACACCCCCCGGCCGCCACGCCGACTCGGCCCGCTGGTCTTCGTCGGCGCGGCGCTGATCGTGGTCGGGGTGGTACTCGCGGTGGCGCTCGGGGTACTCGGCACCGGCGGTTCCAGCGCCCCCAAGGTGCCCGCCATCTCCGGTGGTGACGTGACGTTGGACGGCCCGGGCGACTACGCGATCTACTACCAGGGGGGCTCGTCGGGCGCACAGGCTCCCGCCGCGCAGGTGGTCGGCCCCGACCTCAACGTCGTGCCGGTGCGGGATGCGGCGCCCGACTCGTCGAGCGGCCCGAGCGGGCGTCTGGTCGGCGAGTTCACCGCTACCGGCGCCGGGCGCTACCGGGTCCAGGCGGGCGGCGCGGCCTCGGCGACCGGCGACTTCAAGGTCACCGAGGCGGACAGCGCCACCGGCGAACAGCGGACCCTTGGCGCCGGCGTCGGCGTGCTGGTAGCGGTGCTCGGCCTGGTGCTGCTGATCGTCGGCCTGCGCCGGCGCCGCTAGCCGCGGTCAGTCTCGGCGCAGCACCGGGCGGAGCTTGTCCAGCACAGAGGCGTCGTCGATCGTGGACGGCACCGCTTCGTCGGTGCCGTCCGCGATGCCGCGCATGGTCTTGCGCAGGATCTTGCCGGACCGGGTCTTGGGCAGCGCGGGCACCACCGCCACGTCCTTGAACGAGGCCACCGCGCCCACCTGCTCACGCACCATGGCAACCAGCTCGCCGCGCAGCTCCTCCTCGTCGGCCTGCACGCCTGACTTGAGCACCACGAACCCGCGCGGCACCTGGCCCTTCATCTCGTCGGCCACCCCGATGACCGCGCACTCGGCCACGTCGCGGTGCGAGGCCAGCACCTCCTCCATGGTCCCGGTGGCCAGCCGGTGCCCGGCCACGTTGATCACGTCGTCGGTGCGGCCCATCACGAACACGTAGCCGTCCGGATCCAGGTGTCCGCCGTCGCCGGAAAGGTAGTAACCGTCGAACGCGGACAGGTAGGACGAGACGAACCGGTCGTCGTCGTTCCACAGCGTGAGCAGCGCGCCCGGCGGCAGCGGCAGCTTGACCACGATGGCGCCGTCGGCGTCCGGCTCGGCGGGCTCGCCGGAGGTGCTGAGCACCCGTACGTCCCAGCCGGGCACCGGCAGGGTCGGCGAGCCGGGTTTGACCTCCATCGGCTGCAGGCCCATCAGGTTCGCCGCGATCGGCCAGCCGGTCTCGGTCTGCCACCAATGGTCGATCACCGGTACGCCCAGCAGGTCCTGCGCCCAGCGCAGCGTCTCCGGGTCCAGACGCTCGCCGGCCAGGAACAGGTACTCCAACCCGGACAGGTCGTAGTCGGAGAGGAACGTGCCCTTCGGGTCCTCCTTCTTGATCGCCCGGAACGCGGTCGGCGCGGTGAACATCGCCTTGACGCCGTACTCGGAGATCACCCGCCAGAACTGCCCGGCGTCCGGGGTGCCCACCGGCTTGCCCTCGTAGAGCACCGTGGTCGCGCCGGCCAGCAGCGGCGCGTACACGATGTAGGAGTGCCCGACCACCCAACCGACGTCGGAGGCAGTGAAGATCGTCTCGCCGGGCCCGACGTCGTAGATGTTGGTCATGCTCCAGCGCAGCGCGGCGGCGTGCCCGCCGTTGTCCCGCACCACACCCTTGGGCTTACCGGTGGTACCGGAGGTGTAGAGGACGTAGAGCGGGTCGGCGGCCTTGACCGGGACGCAGTCGGCCGGTTCGGCGTCCTCGACAGCGCTGGCCCAGTCGACGTCGTGCTCGCCGAGCGAGGCCTGCGCCTGCGGGCGCTGCAGGATGACGCAGTGCTCCGGCTTGTGGATGGCCAGCTCGATGGCCCGGTCCAGCAGCGGCTTGTACTCGATGACCCGCTTGCCCTCGATGCCGCAGGACGCTGAGACAATCACCGTGGGTGCCGCGTCGTCGATGCGCACGGCCAGTTCCTTGGCCGCGAACCCGCCGAACACCACCGAGTGCACCGCGCCGATCCGGGCACTGGCCAGCATCGCGATCACCGCCTCGGGCACCATCGGCAGGTAGATCACCACCCGGTCGCCCTTGCGCACGCCGAGCTCGGTGAGCACCCCGGCGAAGCGGGCCACCGCCTCGCGCAGCTCCGTGTAGCTGTAGTTGGCCTTGGTCTCGGTCACCGGGCTGTCGTAGATCAGCGCGATCCGGTCCCCGTGGCCGGCGTCGATGTGCCGGTCCAGCGCGTTGTGGCAGGTGTTGAGCACGCCGTCCGGGTACCAGCGGTGGAACGGCGGGTTCGACGAGTCCAGCACCTGGGTGGGCGGCTGGTACCAGTCGATCGCTTCCGCGACCTGCGCCCAGAACCCCTCGGGGTCGTTGATGCTGGCGTCGTAGGTGTCCCGATACCCGCTCATTCTTCTCGCTCCCGGTCCTCGCGGCGCTGTGCTCGATCCCGCACCGAGACTAGTGTCACTGGTGTGAGCCAGCCACGGACGCACACCGGTGAGCCGAGTGCTCCCGAGGAGTCCGACCTGGGCGGGGACCCGGTGTGCTGGCTGCATCTGGTGTGTCCGGAATGCGGCAGGTTCGCCCCGGAAAGCGCCGGCGAGGTCTGCGCCGGGTGCGGTGCGGAGCTGATGCTCTGACCCTCGGGTCACCGGCGTTCCGTGGTCACCACTTACGGCGAGTGTGCAGGCTGGTGACCGGTTCCGGCGCCCGGTGCCGGGGGCCCTTGGACTTGGACTTGGACTTGGACTGCGCCTGCGAGGCGTGCGCGGGAGTGCCGCGAAGCAGCGGGATGACCGGGGCCTGGTCGGTACCGAACACCGAGGCAGACTCGGCGCTGAGCGGGTTCACCGAGGTCAGCTCACCGACCGGCGTGAGGTGCTCCAGCGGGTAGAACGCCGCCACCTCCTCGTTTGCGTCGCCCGGTTCGGCCGGCTCCGCCGCGCCGGGCGTCTTGCCTGATGCGGCAGGTTCGGCGGTACCGATGGGTTCGGTGCAACCATCCGCCGAGTCTCGTTCGGTCGAGCCGACCAGCTCACTCGAACCGACCAGTTCAGCTGAACCGACCAGCGTGGCCGAGCTGGCCGGCTCGGCGGAGCTGAGCAGCTCGGGTGAGCTGGCCGGCTCGGCTGAGCTGAGCAGCTCGGGTGAGCTGGTCGGCCCGGCTGAGCTGGCCGAGTCGGTAGGGTCCGCCGAGCGACCTGGCTCGGCCGGACTGTCGGGGGCGGGGCGCTGCTCGGTGACAGAGAACGGGTCGAGCAGCACGGTCGCCTGCTCCATGCTGATCGTGACCTCGGCCGAAAGCGGCGGCGGACTGGCGGGGCGTGCGGGCGCCGCGACGTGCATCGAACCGGGGCGCGCCGGGTTGAGCTCGCGGCGGGGCGCCGGGGCAAGCACACCTGGCTCCGCCTCGTCAAGCCGTTCCAGGACCCAATTCGCCACCAGCGCGGTGGGTGCGACCCCCCGCGACTCGGCCAGCCGGCGCAGCTGCTCGATGCGCAGTGCGGGCAGCCGCAGCTGGAAGACCTGTGTGGCGCGCAGTTTGCCGGTCAGCTCGGCGGTCGCACCGGAGTCGAAGGTGTCCGCGTCCGGCGAGGTCGCGGGAAACAACGCCAGCTCATGAGCCGGCGCCGCGTCTGCCTGGCGGTTATCGGCAGCGCGGTGTCGAGATGGGCGACGGTCGCGGAACACCATGGACTGGGACCTTAGGGCGACGGAGGAACCGGATGGCACGGAATGCTAGAGACGGGGTCAAAGCTTCGACGAGGTGACGTTGTCGGGCGTCAGTTGGCCAGAGAGTAGCCCGCCTCGTCGACGGCCCCCGCAATTTCCACGCCGTCCAACTCATGGTCACTCGTTATGGTGACTTTTCCGCTACTGACAGTGACATCAACCGCGAGCACGCCGCTCAGCGCGCACAATTCTTCGGTGACCGCTTGTGCGCAGTGCTCGCAGGTCATTCCGGTGACGGTCACGGTGGCGCGGTAGGAAGCTCGTACGGACATCGCGGTCCTCCAGTCTGCGGGTGCGGCGAGGCGATCATGTCGTCAACCGGCGCGGCGGTTGCCAGCGGGGTAGGAGCAGTGGAAGGGGTACACCGTGGCGTGGGTAGCCCCGCTAGGAGCGAACGAGCCGGGCGATCGCGTCGGCCGCCTCTCTGACCTTGGCCTCTGCTTCCTCGTCGCCCGCGCGGGCCGCATCCACCACGCAGCCGGACATGTGCTCGGTGAGCAACTCCAGCGCGAATGCCTGCAGCGCGCGGGTGGCGGCGGAGACCTGGGTGAGCACCTCGATGCAGTAGACATCCTCGTCGACCATGCGTTGCAGCCCTCGAACTTGCCCCTCAACGCGGCGCAATCGGCGCAGATGGGCGTCCTTCTGATGGGTGTAGCCAGGCATGGCCGTCCTCCTGAATGAGATTTGCCGGTTCAGCATACCTCTCGGGGGTAACTGACATGGTAGAGCTGCCGGGTGCTCGGACAGTCACTGAGAGTGCGTCAGCTCACCCAACCAGGGGGGTGCAACGGTTGCGGCCGGTCGGTAACGTGCACCCCGCGGTGACGGGGGTAGCCGAATTCGCGCGTCGGTCGGCGCTCGTCCCGAAATGCCTACGGGGAGGCGCTATGAGTGCAGCGGGCAGGGTGCCCTCGCAAGTGGATGGCCAGCGGTACACGGGGGAGGTTCCGTCGTCGGTGATTCCGTCGCAGCGCAATGCCGCGGATGCATACCGGGTGACGGAGGAGCAGGTACACCGGGCCCGGATCGTGGTGGCCCGCAACGCCGAAGACCCGGAGGACTGTCGGCGCCTGCTGGACATGCTGGGCCTGATCGGCGCGTCGCCGGATCAGCTGCCACCGGTGCGCCGCTGACCGGGCGGGAGCGCCGTCACCGGCGCCGGCAGGACATCGGAGCAGGTCGGGGGTCACGCGGGGCCCAGTTTTGAGTCTCCCGGGACCTTGGCCTATGCTTGGTCTTGCTCCCAGCGGTAAGCCGTTGGAGGTCACGGTCCGTCAGGGCCTGGGTCCCCATCGTCTAGCGGCCTAGGACTCCGCCCTTTCAAGGCGGCAGCGCGGGTTCGAATCCCGTTGGGGGCACGTACGCTGCAAGGCCCAGTGGCGCAGTTGGTTAGCGCGTCGCCCTGTCACGGCGAAGGTCGCGGGTTCGAGTCCCGTCTGGGTCGCTCTGTTCTGCGTTCGGCCGATCATGACCGGACGCGCCCGGCCAGGTAGCTCAGTTGGTACGAGCGACCGCCTGAAAAGCGGTAGGTCGGCGGTTCGACCCCGCCCCTGGCCACCAGAATTGGGCTTCCCGTGCCTGCGGAGTGCGCATGGCCGGGATTCCGGTTTCGATGATGTTGGGGGCCGGGTCCCCAAGCCTGCACGGTGCGGCTGCTTTCGAACCAGCGTGGTTGCGTTCCGGCGGGGCGGAGGAGTCTTAGTCGTCGGAGGGGCTGGAGAGGTGCTTCTCGCGCTGGTCCTGCCAGAAGAGGTTCGTGTTGATCTCGGGTGACGGGCCGACGAATGCCGAGGCGCCGTGTGGGTCGCCGCGCAGCTGGTAGTCCAGCCAGGCGGTGAGATAGCCGCGGAAGCGACCGCCGTTGCCCATCTCGGTGAAGTGGTCGGCCAATCGCAGGATGGCGTAACCGGACGGCTGGGACGTCTCGTTGTAGTAGTCGAGAATGCCGGCCGGTGGGGTGATGACGTCCAGCGAACCACCGAGGTACAAGATCGGTACCCGCAGCTTGGTCACGTCGATCGGCAGCTGAGCCTTTTCCTGCACCCACCGCGCGGGCAGTCCCAGCGGAACCACGGTGGTGATCAGGCCGTCGGAGCGGGTCGCCGCGTTGATGACGCCGCTGGCTCCCTGGGAGTGGCCCACGGCGGCGATCTGGTGGGTGTCGAGCCGATCGTGGAAGACGCTGGCCGGATCGTCGTCCCGCTCCACCAGGTACCGGGCACCGTTCAGGATCGTGGTCCCGGTGCCGGTCGTGGTGTCGGTGGTCGCGACCACCGCGTAGCCCCATGACGCGAGGTGACGCAGCAGGCCGTCGTAGACGCCCGGTACGGCGCCGGTGCCATTGCCCCATGTGACGATCGGATGCCGGGCTCCGGCCAGGTCGGCGGGGTAGTACAGCTGGTAGATCGCCTTGCCTGCGCTGTCGTTGACAGTCTGGGTGCGCACTGTGTCCGGTCCGGTCGCCAGATATTTCGCCTCGATCGGCGGGTTGAGCGCCTCGCCCGGCCCGGCTGCCGTCGACGCCCCCGACGCGGCGGACGCTGGGCACTGCAGGGCGACCACCCCGATCAGGGCGCTGGTCAGTATTACACCGATACCACGCAGCACGCGTCCCACCAGACCCCGCAGTTGTCGAGAAACAGTATGCTCTTTTTCGGCATGAAATATAACAGCACCGGCTGCGCATCGATCTCGGAGGTTCAGCCGGCGGACGGGCTCACTGGCGAGTGGCTACCACGAATGACACAGCTGTAATTCGAATGGGACAGTACCGCGTTCACTCTAAGGGGTGATATCGAGTACGACCCGTGATGACAGGTGTAGCGCCCACGATGTAGGGGTACTGCAGTATCGCGAGACTTCACCGCTGGTCGCTGGGGAGCGGATCGAGCGGATGCCCAGTCGGGCCCAGTCATCCTCGGGGGATGGCTGGGCCCGACTCATGTGTGCCGTCCTTCGCTTACTTGGTGCCCAGCGGCAGCAGGCCGCCGAGGCCGTTGTCGCCGCTCTTCTGATGCCTGGGCGATGGCGCATCGTCGCCACCCGGCGTTGGCACCAGGCGCCTGGGGTTACCCTGGGCACCGCCGGGCGGCGCCGTCGGCTTGCTGGTGGTCAGCGAGCCGTCCTGCGGTATGGCCGGCTGGGCACCCGGTAGCACCGGGACCAGCTTCTGCACGCCGGTGGTCCCCTTGTCCAGCAGCGGCGCCGGGATCGGCTTGATCCCGTTCTTCGGACCGAACACACCCGGCAGGCTGTCGGCGTTGATGGGCAGCAGGGCGCGCAGGATGCCGCCGTTGGCGTCCTCCGCGCTGACGATGGAGCGGGTGTTGATGCCGAACGCGGCCGCGTCGGGCAGATACGGCACCAGCGCGTTGGTCAACGGATCCAACTCACGGGTCGCGCCGTGCAACTGCGGCA
>DASYBQ010000101.1:0-32898 GCA_036500625.1 Pseudonocardia sp.
CGGTTATAGCCGCCCGCAACACTCACGGGTCTGTCGCGGAGGGGTGGGTCAGCGGGGGCCGACTATTACCCGGAGGTGGGCCATGAGTTCGCCTCGACTGTTGGCGCCGAGGCGTTGGCGCATGCGGGCCACGTGGTGTTCGACGGTCTTGGCCGAGATGAACAGACGCTCGCCGATCTGTTTGTAGGTCATGCCCTCGACCACCAGCCCTGCCACCTCGCGCTCCCGGTCGGACAGCGCGCCGCCCTGCTCGACGTCCGGCGGGGTCGGCAGGACCGGGTCGGCCGGCAGCGGCGCGGCCGGGCGCTCGGGCCGGGCCGGACTGTTCGGGTGCGGGCGGGACAAGTTGGACGATTCCGGATCAGCTGGACCGCCGCTGACCTGGCCGCCGGTGCTGCCAGGGCCGCTTTCGCCGTGCTGACCGGGCTGGCTCTGCGGGTTGAGCTGCGGACCGGCCGGCTGGGTGCCGGTGCTCTGCAGGCCTCGGGCGCACTGCAGCAGGGCGGTCATCGCCTTGCGGTCGGTGGTGCGGATGGCGCCCTGGCCGGCCAGCTTGCCGCCGTCCCAGGACAGCCCGACGGCGTGCAGCCCGCGCGCGGCGGACTCCACGGACGCCTGGTCCACCTCGCCGTGCAGCACCGCCAGCCAGCTGCGCGCGGCCACCGCCATCGCGTCGGCGTAGCGGGAGTGCGCGCCGGCCGCCTCCAGCGCCTCGGCGTGGTGCTGTGCCTGCGGCCACTGCTCGGTGGCCATCGCGGCGTGCAGCTCCGCCCAGTACAGCGAAGCAGACCACAGCACCGGGTAGCCCAGCCGCTCCAGCAGCGCGTGCGCCTCCTGCAGGTGCGGACGCACCCAGGCCTGCTCGCGCAGCCGTGCCGAGGCCACGATCAGCTCACCCAGCGGGGCCAGCACGTAAAGATCCACCGGGTGGCGCACGATCGCCTCCCGCGCCCGCCCCCACGCCGGCATCAGCGCGGCAAGGTCACCGGCCCGGCGCGCCAGCCCGACCTGCAGCGCGGCGGCCACCAGCTCGTCGCGCGGCTCCAACCGCCCGCCGGGCGCGGAGCCGTCCGCGACCCGGGCGTCCACGTCGGCCAGCAACCCGCGCGCGGTACCGGTGGCACCTCGGGACATCGCGGTCCAGGCCTGCAGCAGCCGGTGCCGGGCGGCCGCGGTCCGGCCGCCAAGGCCGGCGACCACCGCCCGGTCCAGCACGGACTGCGCGACGTCCAGCTCGCCGCAGTGCGCGGCGACCAGCGCGGCCAGCGCCGCCGGGGTGTCCGGCAGCAGCACGCTGGACCCGGTCGGCTCCAGCAGGGCGGCCGCCCTGGCCAGCTGGGACAGCGCGGCGGTCGGCGAGCCGGCGATGGTGTCGTACATGCCCCGCGCCATCAGCGACTCCGCGCCGGCCAGCAGCGTCGGCGGACGGCTCGCCCGCTCGGCGCAGCCCTGGGTACCGGCGGTGGACTCCAACAGTGCGCGGGCCTCGTCCAGTGCGCCGGTGCCGAGCAGCGCCGGCACCGCGACCACCGCGTTCGCGCCCAGCGACTCGGCACCCAGCCAGCGGTACAGCTCCGCGCTGCGGGCCAGCAGGCCCCGCTGGGCCAGCGCGGCGGCGGCCACACCCACCGCGCGCGCCCGGTCCGCCTCGGCGAACTCGTCCGGGTTGGCCAGCACCCGGTCGGCCAGCTCGAGGGCCCGGTCCAGGTCACCTGCGCGCGCCGCGGCCTCCGCGCCCCGGGCGGCCAGCGTCGCGGCCGGCGCCCCGGCGGCCATCGCGGCGTCCAGCAGCCGACTGGCCAGCCGGGGGTCGTCCTTGATCGCCTCGTCGGCGGCGGCGGAGAACACGGCGGCCACCTCGCACCCGGTGGACCCGGTGTCCAGCAGGCCCACCGCGGCGGCGAGCACCGAACCACCCCGGCCCAGCTGGACCTGGGCCAGCCGCCGCTGGGCGGCGAGGCGGCGCACCGGCGCGCGACCCGACAACGCGGCACCGAGGACGGGCCGCAGCGCGGCGTCCTCGGTGAGCAGCCCCAGTGCGCGGGCCCGCTCGGTCAGCTCGGCCACCTCCGGCGCGGGCACGCCGAGCAGCGGGCCGAGCACCTCGTTGTCCACCGGAGCGCCCACCGCCAGCGCCAGGCACAGCTCGCGCAGCGGTTCGGGCAGTCGCTCCAGCTCGCCGTAGAGCTGCTCGGCGAGGCCGGCAGGCAGGTCGATCCGGGTCTCTGGCCGCGCGCCGATCCCGTTCGCCGGCTCGGGACGGGTGTCGGAGCGGATGTCGAGGCGGGCCAGCGCACCGCTGTCCCGCAGTGCGCCCAGCAGCCGGTCCACCAGCATCGGCGAACCGCCGGTCTCGGTGAGCACCTGGTCCACCAGCCACAACGGCGGCCGGCCCGCGACCAGTGCGGCGGCGCGGCCGGCGACCCCGGAGCGGTCCAGGTTGCCGAGCACCAGTGGGGCCCGCCCCCTGGTGAGTAGATCGGTCAACGCCGTGAGTGTGCTGGGCGCGGCGGAGCGGAACTCGGGACGCCGCGCAACCACCAGGCGGACCGGCCCGGAGCCGGCCAGCTCGACCAGCCGGTCCAGTGCGGGCTCGTCCAACAGCTGCGCGTCGTCCACCAGCAGCACCGACCGGCCGTCCAGCTGCCCGGTGACCGCCGCGACGTCGCGGTGCACCCGCGCGCCCGCCTCGGCGTACAGCGCAGCCATTGCGTCCAGCAGCACGGTCTTGCCCGACCCTGCCACGCCGACCACGCACAGCAGCAGCGGCTCGTCCGGCGCGGCCGCGACCTCCCGGTACAGCCCCCGGGCCGAGGGCGCGCCGGTCAGCACCGTCTCGCCCCGGAAGATCCCGGCTAGGCCTTCGGACCGTGCCGGCGTTCGGGTGCTGACACTCACGCACTCTCCCCTCGATGGTGACCGCGCGACACCACCGGTTGGATCACTGCTCACCCGATAGTGCCGAGCGTGACGACAATACTGCGCCCGGTGAGCGCCCTCGGACCGCGCCCTTGTCACGGCACACAACGAGTGGGCGCCGCACACATGTCCGGCCCTATGTGCGGCGACCACCCACTGTGTGCCGTCCAGGTGGTGTGACCGCTCGGGGAGTCAGCCGGTGGCGGCGGCGGTGAGGAGGCGTTGCCAGGTGGCGGCGCGCACGGTGTCCGGCAGGCGGGCCGACCGGCTGCCACCGGCCGACACCAGCTGGTGCGAGGGGCCGTGCAGCAACGCCCGCACCGCCCGCTCGCGGTCGCCACCCGTACCGGCGCGTACCGGCACCGCGAGCAGCGGCCAGGACCCGCCGCCGATCATCCCGCTCTGTTCCATGGCGTGCCGGCGCTGGAACTCCCGCACCCCGTCCGCCATGGCCCTGCCGAACTGCCCGTCCACCGGCACGTTCGGGATGCCGGAGGCGCGCATCAGGTACTGCGCGGCGAGCACCGCCGGGCCCCGGTCGGCGACGCGCAACAACGGCCAGCGCGGCGGGTTGTAGGCGGCCAGCTGGCTCTGCCCGGTCAACGCCCGCTTGTCCTGGTCCGATGGGGAGGACGGGCTGGCCGGCGTGGAAGGGTCGGTCGATCCACTCGAGCGGTCCGGCGTCTGCCCGGGTGACTGGCCGAGCAGCCGGGCCACCTGGGCGCGCAGCGTGGGCAGCAGCGCGTAGAGCTTGTCGCCAGGGCACGCGGTGTCCCAGTAGTCGCGGTGGCCGTACAGCTCGGTGGCCTTGAGCCCGTACTGCCGGCAGCCGTAGGCGCACAGCAGGATCAGCGTGTTGAACAGCGCGGCGGGTGGCGCCACTTCGCTGTAGGTGCCCTGGTTCTCGATGCCGATGGAGCTGTCGTTCTGGTCTGGGCAGTGCGCGCCCTCCACGAACGAGTCGCCGGCCAGCAGGGTGCGCAGGCTGCGGTGCCGGCCCTCCGCGATCAGGCCGCCCCGGTTGATGGTGAAGTTCTGCCCGGTGTCCAGCCATCCGTTGGTGTCCATGTGGAAGTTCTGGATGGACCGGGCGAGTATCCCGAGGTCGGCGGCGGCGACCTGGTCGCTGTTCGCGGTGGCGGTGTGGTGCACCAGGATTTTGTCCGGGCGCTTGGTGAGCACGGTGACCGGGGAGGACGGCTTGCGCGCGCCCCAGGAGGGGCAGTCGTACATCGGCGGCTGGCCGGCGGCCGCCTGGGTCTGCGCGAGCCAGCGCACCGGGGAGTCGGCGAGCAGCCCGGACAGTGCCGCCATGCCGCCGAGCGCGAGGCCGCCGGCGGCGGTGACCAGGCCGCGCCGGGACATCCGGCCTACGCCTGGGGGCGGGGGCGGCGGCAGCGGGGGCGGTTCGGCCGGCAGGCCGTACTCGTCCAGGTCGGTGACCCGGAGAGAGGCACGGAACTCACCCACACGCGCCCCCTAGCCGCTCGAAATTCGTCTGGGCACCACCAGTCACGCTCACCGTAAGGGCCGGAGTGATGATCTCCTCCCAAGTGAGTGGCCCGCGTGTCGCGTGATCGCTGAGCGTCCACCAAGAAATCCGTCCCGAAGGAAGTACTTGCCATAGTTACTCGTCAGTAATATTCTGAGGTTACTAGCGAGTAGGGGAGCGCAAGTCATGGGTCACTACAAGGCCAACGTGCGGGATCTCGAGTTCAACCTGTTCGAGGTGTTCCGCATCCAGGACCGCTTGAACGAGCCGGACGAGTCGAACCCGGACTTCCTGGCCGACGAGGAGACCGCGCGCGGCGTGCTGCACGAGCTGGCCGCGCTGGCCACCGGGCCGCTGTGCGAGTCGTTCGCCGAGGCCGACCGCAACCCGCCGGTCTTCGACCCGAAGACCCACACCGTCACGCTGCCCGAATCGGCGAAGAAGGCCTACCGGGCGTTGCAGGACGGCGAGTGGTGGCGCCTCGGGCTGCCCTCCGAGCTGGGCGGATACGGCATCCCGCCTTCGGTGCAGTGGGCCGCCGCCGAGCTGATCCTCGGCGCCAACCCGGCCGTGTTCATGTACATGGCCGGTCCGAACTTCGCCTCGGTGATCCACCGCAACGGCACCGACGAGCAGCAGCGCTGGGCCGAGATCATGATCGACCGCGGCTGGGGCGCCACCATGGTGCTCACCGAGCCGGACGCCGGCTCGGACGTCGGCGAGGGCCGCACCAAGGCGATCCAGCAACCCGACGGCAGCTGGCACATCGAAGGCGTGAAGCGGTTCATCACCTCCGCCGAGCACGACCTCACCGAGAACATCATGCACCTGGTGCTGGCCCGACCACAGGGCGCGCGCGCCGGCACCAAGGGCCTGAGCCTGTTCCTGGTGCCCAAGTTCCACTTCGACGCCACTACCGGTGAGCTGGGCGAACGCAACGGCGCATTCGTGACGAACGTCGAGCACAAAATGGGCCTGAAGGTGTCCACCACCTGCGAGCTGACCTTCGGCGCGAACGGCACCCCCGCCGTGGGCTGGCTGCTCGGCGAGGTGCACAACGGCATCGCGCAGATGTTCGAGGTCATCGAGTACGCCCGGATGATGGTCGGCACCAAGGCCATCGGCACGCTGTCCACCGGCTACCTGACCGCGCTGGACTACGCCAAGACCCGGGTGCAGGGCGCAGACCTGCCGAAGATGATGGACAAGACCGCGCCCCGGGTCACCATCACCCACCACCCGGACGTGCGCCGGCTGCTGATGCTGCAGAAGTCCTACGCCGAGGGGCTGCGCGCGGTCTACACCTACGCGGCCACCTTTCAGGACGAGGTGCGCGCCGGGCGGGCCAGCGGGGCGGACACCTCGCTGGCCGAGCGGGTCAACGACCTGCTGCTGCCGATCGTCAAGGGCGTCGGCTCCGAGCGGGCCTCGGAGATGCTGAACCTGTCGCTGCAGACCCTCGGCGGCTCGGGCTACCTGCAGGACTACCCGATCGAGCAGTACATCCGGGACGCCAAGATCGACAGCCTTTACGAGGGCACCACCGCCATCCAGTCGCTGGACTTCTTCTTCCGCAAGATCGCCAAGGACCAGGGCGTTGCGGTCGGGCACCTGGCCGGGGAGATCCAGCAGTTCCTGGACAACGAGTCCGGGAACGGGCGGCTCAAAGAGGAGCGGGCGCTGCTGCGTACCGCGCTGGAGGACGCGCAGGGCATGCTCGGCGCGCTGTTCGGCTACGCCTTCGCCTCGGCGCAGGACCCGTCCTCGGTGTACAAGGTCGGCCAGCACAGCGTGCGGCTGCTGATGAGCATGGGCGACCTGCTGATCGGCTGGCTGCTGCTGCGCCAGGCCGACGTGGCCCAGCGGGCACTGGACGCGGGCGCCAAGGCCAAGGACGTGCCGTTCTACCAGGGCAAGATCGGCGCGGCCAGGTTCTTCGCCGCCACCGTGCTGCCCGAGCTGACCGCCCGGCGGCGCATCGTGGAGACCGCCGACAACGCCCTGATGGACCTGGACGAGGCCGCGTTCTGACCCTGTGCTCGTGAGTGCGCAGTGCCCTCAGGGAACACTGCGCACTCACGACCCAGTGTGGGCGAGTCCGTTGTCGACCTGGCGGACGGCTGTTCCAGCCAGGCCCGCGGGACAGTCTCCTTCGCTTCGGAGGCGTCCCGCGCCAGTTGGCGCACCTCCGGCGAGATGAACGACCGGACGACGCCGATCAGCTGCGTCGCGGCCAGCCGCATGGCCGGATCCGGCCCGGGTCGGCCGGCCTGTTCCGCGAGCACCGAGACGACTGCGTCCTCGTAGTCCGCCCACATTCGCAACAGTCGGGAACGCAGCGCCCCCGCCGCGCCGATGCCCCGGTGGTAGGCCTCCAGCCCGGACCCGCCGGAGGCGGGCAGCTTCCGGTCCAGCACCGCACCGACCGCGCCCGCCTGGCTGACGCCGGGTTCGCGGCGGCGCAGCGCGGTGAGCAACGCGTCGAGCAGCGAGGTGTCCGCCAAGGCCAGTACTACAGGGCCTGTTCTCGCGTGAGAACTCCCGATCGGGGGCCCTTCGGGCCCGCCTCCAGAAGTTCGGGCCTTCGGCCGAAAGAGCGTGCTTGTGGTCACCCTTGGGTCCCGCCACCAAGGTTCGGCGCCTTGGTTGCCGACATTCACGACGCACCCCCGGAGGACCCCGCACTGTCCAGGGGCGAGCGGGTCGGCGACATCTCAGCGGTGCGGAGCCGGCTGCGCGAGGTGTTCGCCGGCTGGAGCCCTTCGCTGCTCGCCGTCCTTGACGAGCTGGACGGCTTCGCCTACTGGCCGCTGTACAGCGTGGCGGCCCACCAGGACTGGGCGCGGTGCCCCGGCCTCACCCTCCTCGGCGACGCCGCGCACGTCATGCCGCCGTTCAGCGGGGAAGGCGTCAACATGGCGCTGCTGGACCCGGTGCAGCTGGACGCGGTGCAGCTGGTGGAGCAGCTCACCGACCCGGCACCGGTGCGGGGACGAGGCCGTCGCCGCCTACGAACACGTCATGCTCGACCGGATGGCCGATGCAGTCACCTCCGCCGATGCCGACACCCTGCTCACCCCGCACGGGCCCGCCCCACTCCTGGCCCGCCTGGCCGTCTGACCCCCTCGGCGAGTCGACAACCCCTCGCGGAGCGGTTCGACGGTCCGACCGGCGCGGTCTGCCCGCCGTGCGGTCAGCCGCCGCTCACCAGGACAAGCGCCGGCACGGCGAGGGCAAGGCCGACGCACTGCACCCGTCCGATCCGCTCGCCGTGCAGCACCCGGGCCAGCAGCACGGTGGACGCCGGGTACAGCGCGACGATCGCGCCGACCACGGCGAGCTGGCCGTGCTGGGTGGCCAGCAGGAAGAACGCATTGGCCAGCGCGTCCAGCGCACCGCCGAACGCGGCCAGCCGCCAGCCCCGGCCGCCGGGGGACAGCGTCACCCCGCCGGCGCGCAGCATCCAGAGCAGCGCCGCGCCGGCCACCAGGCTGCCGGCCACCCGCGCGGTGACCACCGGCCACAGCCCGGCCTCCGGCCTGGCCTGCGCGATCAGCGCGAAGAAACCGCCGAAGCACAATCCGGAGAACAAGGCCAGCAGCACGCCCCGCAGCGCCCCGACCCTTCGATCCCCGCCACCCTCGGCGGCGGTCGCGTCGGTGTCCAGTTCGGTGAGAGAGTCCGGTGCCTGTACGGACACCCCGACCACCACGCCCGCCGTCACGGCCAGCGCGATGCCGACCCAGGCCAGCACCGACGGCCGCTCGCCGAGCAGCGCGCCGACCAGTACCGGAACCCCCGCCGAGGTCAGTGCGGTGAGCGGGGCGACCACGTTCATCGGGCCGACGGCCAGCGCCCGGTAGAGCAGCGGCACACCGACGCCGCCGGCCAGGCCGGCCAACGCGCCCCAGCCCAGCGAGGTCGGCTGCGCGGTGGCCGGCAGCAGCACCAGCAGCGCGAGCAACAGCAGCATGCCGGAGAGCTGGGCGAGCATCGCCACCACGGCGGCCGGCACCCGGCGCGCGGCGGTGCCGCCGAGGAAGTCGGCCACCCCGAACGTAGTCGCGGCCATCCCTGCCAGCACAATCGGCACTTCAGATCTCCTGTTCCGGACGTCGCCCGAACACGGCTCTCAGGCGGAGACCTCCGAGCGTAGTACATTTTGATGTACCAGACGTATCAATAAACTGACCGAACGAGGCGAATGTGCCGGACCGCGACGCGAGTGCCGAGGTGACCCGCGCGGTGGCCGCGAACCTGCGCGCGCTGCGGGCCCGGCGCGGCTGGTCGCTGGACCAGCTGGCGCAGCGGGCCGGGGTGAGCAAAGGCGTGCTCGTGGCCTTGGAGGGCGATCGGGGCAACCCCAGCCTCAACACGCTGATCCGGGTGGCCGACGCGTTCGCGGTGTCACTGACCGAACTGGTGCAGACCGGCCCCGCGCCCGCGCTGCGGGTGGCCAGCATCGAGGACGCCACCGTGCTGTGGCGTGGCGCGCACGGCGGCAGCGGCAAGCTGGTGCTGTCCACCGACCCGCCGACCCCGGTGGAGCTGTGGGTATGGCGGCTGGAACCGGGTGAGAGCAAGGACAGCGAGCCGCACAACGCCAACACCGAGGAGGCCGTGCTGGTGCTGGCCGGCGAGCTGACCGTGCACGCCGGCGAGCAGACCGTGCGGGTGCCGGCGGGCAGCGCGGTCACCTTCCCCGGCGACGCGCCGCACGCCTACCGCAACAACGGCGAGGTGCCAGCCGAGTACCTGGCAATCACCACCGTGCCGCAGTAATTTCTGCCTATTCCGCGCTCGCAACGGCCTCTTCGCGTTGCGTGGGCGCTTGCGGACACGCACTACCCGACCTTCGCCGGAACTCCTAAGGAGGTGTGGTTCCCCTGCCTCACGAGAGCCGGTGGCCAGGTACTGGTGCAGGTGGTCGCGCTCTGCCTCCAGCTCGCCGATCCGCGCCTTCACCATGTCGCCGATGCTCACGATGCCGAGCAGCTTGCCGTCCACCACCACCGGCAGGTGCCGGATCCGGCGCTCGGTCATGGTGCGCATCAGGTTGTCCACCTCGTCCTCGGGCGCACAGCTGACCACCTCGGTGCTCATGATCTCCGACACCGGCGTGGCCAGCAGCTCGCCGCCGCGGCCGTGCACCCGGTTCACCACGTCCCGCTCGCTCACGATGCCGATCACCTCGCCGTCCACCGTGCCGTCGGCGGTGACCACCACGGCACCGATGTTGCGCCCGACCAGCAGCTCCAGCAGGTCTGACACCTTGGTATCCGAGCTGGCCGTTACCACGTCAGAACCCTTGGCATGCAGTACCTGCGAAATGCGGCTCATCCGCCACCCCGTTGTGCTCGACGTCCGGTTCGACTTCTGAGCGTAGGCGACCGGCAGCACAAGAGGAAAGAGTTCTCGCCGTCTGGAACGCTCCCGACGTGCGACATTCCCCGGTGATCGCTCAGAGGTAGAGCCCGGTGCCGTGCTCGGCCTGCTCGGCGGCGACGGCGTGCAGGTCGCGCTCCCGCATCACCAGGTACGCCTGGCCAGCCACTTCGACCTCGAGCTGGTCCTCCGGGTTGATCAGCACCCGGTCCCCCGCCTTGACCGAACGGACGTGGTTGCCCACCCCGCTCACCTCGGCCCACACCAGGCGCTTGGCCATCTGGGCGGTGGCCGGGATCACGATGCCCGCGCTGCTGCGCCGCTCACCGGCGCCGGCCACGATCCGCACCATCACGCGATCGTGCAGCATCTGGATTTCCAACTTCGCGACCTCGGACACCCCGCGATGCTACGGACGCCGGACACAGTGACGCCCCGCGGGGCTGCCAGGTCGGGGGTCCGACAGCGCCGCGGGGCTATCCGGATAGTCGGCGGCAGTCCGGCCGCTGTTACATCATTCGGCCCAATTATCTCGATTCACCCATTAGGCGGGATCCCGTCGACTCCGGCCACACAGCGTGGCGATGAAAGCCTCGTGGGCTGCCAGGTCGGGGGTCCGACAGCGCCACGAGACTCGTCCAGGTTGTCGGACGCCGACCGGGCCGTGTTACATCTTTTGGCCCAGTTACTCGCCTTCACCCGTCCGAGACACCCGCACCCAGTTGCCCGCCCACCCAAGGGGGCTTCCCCCAGTTCGAGTTTCGGCTACCCCACCGACAGTTTTGGCGCGTCCGGGGCCGGACGCCGCCAGTTGTCCACAACTCTCGGTAATCCGGTTCGGCGGCACGAACCGACCTGGTCACAGCCAGCCGTTGTTGTCCGCGATGCGTGCCGCGTCCGCGCCGTTGGCCGCGTCGGTCTTCCCGATGGCGGAGGACAGGTGGTTGCGCACCGTCCCGTGCGACATGTGCAGTGCCTTGGCGATCTCGGCGGCGCCCCGGCCCAGCCGCGCGGCGCGCAGCACCTCGCGCTCCCGCTCGGTGAGCGGGTTGATGCCGATGGCCAGCGACTCGGCGGCCAGCTCCGGGTCCACGGCGCGCAGCCCCACGTGTACCCGCCGGATCCCCTCCACCAGGCTTTCCGGCGGCGCATCCTTGAGCACGAAACCCGCCGCGCCGGCCGCCATCGCCCTGGCGAAGTACCCGGGGCGGCCGAACGTGGTGCAGATGATCACCCTGCAGCCGGGTACCGCCTTGCGCAGCGCGGCGGCTACCGCAAGGCCGTCGGGCAGCGCCTCGTCGCCGGGCATCTGCACATCCAGCAGGGCCACGTCGGGATCGGTCCGCCGGGCCGCCGCCAGCACCTCGCCACAGTGCGCCACCTCGGCCACCACCCGCAGGTCGGACTCCAGGTTCAGCACCGCGACCAGCCCACCCCGGACCAGCGCCTGGTCGTCCGCGACCAGAATCTTGATCACCCCGGAGGGCGGGTCGGTCATGCCGGTGCCTCCGCGCGCAGCCGGTAGCCGCCGGTGGGCAGCGGCCCGGCGCGGATCGTGCCGTGCACCGCCGCCATCCGCTCGGACAGTCCGGCGAGCCCGTTCCCGGCACCGCCCTCGACCGCGCCGAGTTCCGTCGAGGAGTCGGCGGCCGCCGAGCCGTTGTCCCGCACCTCCAGCCAGCTCGGGCCCAGCCGGACCGTGCACCGGCTCGCCCCGCTGTGTCGCACCACGTTGGTCACGCCCTCGCGCAGCACGTAGGCCAGCGGCTCATGCAGCGGCGCGGCCACGTCGTCCACCGCATGCGGCAGGTCGGCGTCGATGCCGGCGGCCCGCAGCGCGGCCCTTGCCGAGACCAGCTCGGCGGCCAGCGACACCCGCCGCTGCCCGGCGACGGTCGCCCGGATGTCGGCCAGCGCCCGCCGGGACAGCTCCTCGGTGTCGCGCAGTTCGGCCAACGCCCTGTCCACCGGCGCCGCGCTCTCCAGCAGCCGCCGGGCCAGCGCGGTCTTCACCGTGATGGTGGTGAGGCTGTGGCCCAGCACGTCGTGCAGGTCGCGGGCCAGGCGGGCTCGTTCCCCGGCGACCGCAAGCTCGCGGATCTCGGCACGGGCCGCCTGCAACTTGCTGATCAGCCGGGCCATCCGGGTGGTGCTCAGCGCGATCGACCCAACCAGCGCCAGTATCAGCACCTCGGAGCTCAGCGCACGCAGTGTCAACCAACTGACCAGCGCCGCGGTGCCGACCGTGAGCAGTGCGACCGACCAGGCCCACACCAACGGCAGCAACACGATCGCGGCGATCAGCGCGAAACTCAGTACCCCCAACGAGGTGGTCGCCCCGACCACCAGCACGAAACCGACACCCGTGGCGAAGGTCAGCCCGACCCACACCACCCGCAGCCGCCGCGACCTGCCCGGGAACAACCACCACACACCCAGGTAGCCGCACGCGTATAACAGCGCAAGCAGCACCGTCAACACGACCGGACGGCCATGCCCGATCGCCCGCACGACGTCCGGGACCAGCACGGCCACCCACACCGAGCCAAAGGCTCGGGCGGAGCGCCGCTCCCGGCCCCAGTAACGGATGCCGACGAACTCCGGCCATTCCCAGAGCTCGACCCTGGTCTGGTCGGAGCCGTCGTTCCCGCTGCTCACAGCTGCACACCTTAGGCTCGCGGGCCAACTCGTGAGTGCGTAGTGCCCTCAGGAGGGCACTACGCATGCCACGAGCCAGGCGGCCGGTCAGTTGGCCTCGGACAACTCGCGCCTGGCGTAGCGGATCGTCCAGCCGATCAACACGGTGTATGCCGCGACCATCAGGGCGGAGGACACACCGACCGCGACGTCCAGCGGCAGCAGGTAGATCACCGCGATCCGGGCCACCGCGTCGGCAACGAGCCCACCGCCCCAGACCAGCGAGCCGCGGTAGAACACCCCGCTCGTGGCCGGGTCGGCGAACCGGGCCCGGACCTTGTCCTGCCCGGCCGGGCCGGCCATCCGCCGCGCCGCGTAGTAGGTCAGCGGCCGGTGGATCGCGCAGCTGCCCAGGAACAGCAGGCCGGCGAGCATACTGGTCGCCGCGTCCTTGGCCAGCATCAACCGCGCGTCTCCGGTCAGGAAGGTGAGTACGAAGCCGACGCCGAACAGCACGAGCAGCACGGTGGCGAACGGGTCCAGCCGGCGGTTGCGCACCGCCACCCAGCCCACCCGCAGACCCGAGGCCACCGTGCCGGCCAACAACGAGACGTACTCACTGAAGCCCAGCGCCCGGGCGCCGTAGTAGGCGGCCACCGAGGGCCCGAGGTCCCAGGCCATCGACGCCACCATGGCGCGCTTCGCCGCGCGCGGTTCCGCGCCGGTAGTGGTGTCGGGCGATTCAACCATGGTGGTCATGTCTCTCTCCTGGCTCGAGGTACTCCGCTGTGCTGCTAAGAGCCTCGCGCCCGCGCCCGCCCACTACCCCGGACACCCGTCACGGCCTCGCCCTGACAGATGTCACCGCTGCGCGCCGCCCTTGGCCCACGCCGCGCGCCTCCCGGCGACGGCGCCGCCGGCGGCACCGCCGGCGCCGCGCACCTTCCGTCCACGTCGCGTGCGGTGCGCCATGCGCGGCGTGGGCGGGGCGTGCGCGGCGTGCGGCCGCCGAGCCGGAAGCGAGACTGGGCGGTTCAGTCTTGGGAGAGCAGGTAGCGGCCGAAGTGCGGAACGGTGAAAGCGATGTGGCCGCGCTGGGCTGAGAACACCAGCCCCTTCTTCAACAAAGCGTCCCGGGCCGGGGACAGCGAGGACGGTTTGCGTGCCAGGTGCTCGGCGACCGTCGCGGTGCCGACCGGTTCGTCGCTGCCGTCCGCCAGCTCGGCCATCGCCCGCAGGTACTCCCGCTCGCCGGGGGTGGCCCGCTCGTACCGGGAGCCGAAGAACCCGACGGCCAGCTCGGCCTCCGCTTCCGGCGCGGCCACCGTGACGTCGGTGTCGGTGATCGGGCTGGTCGGCGCGGCGTCCCAGGCGGCCTTGCCGTAGGCCTGCACGAAGTACGGATAACCACCGGACGCGGCGAACAGCGCGTCCAACGCGGCCGGCTCGAACTTGGCGTCCTCCCAGCTGGCCGGCACGGTCAACGCCCGGTCCGCGTCCTCGCGCTCCAGCCGGTCGATGCGCAGGTAGCGGAACAGCCGCTCGGAGTAGGACTTGGACGCGGACAGCACCGACGGCAGGTGCGGCAGCCCCGCGCCGACCACCACCAGCGGCGCGCGGGACTGGGACAGTTCGTGGCAGGCGGCGCACAGCGCGGACACGTCGTCCGGGCGCAGGTCCTGCATCTCGTCGATCAGCAGCGCGACGCCGGACCCGACGTCCCGCGCCAGCTCGGCAACCTCGGCGAACAGCTCGACCAGGTCGATCTCCATGTCGCCTGAGTCGGCCCGCCCGGTCACGGTCGGGGCGTCGATGCCAGGCTGCCAGCGGTCCCGCAGCTTGGCGTCGGCGGCCGCCGCGCGCAGCGCGAACGCCTTGAGCACGCCGAGCACCTGCTCCACCCGGTCCGGCGCGCGGTGGCGCACGGCGAGGTCCCGCACCGCGCGGTGCAGCGCGGCGGACAGCGGGCGGCGCAGGTCCGCGTCCGGGCGGGCCTCCACCTTGCCGGCGCCCCAGCCGCCGCGCAGTGCCATAGAGCGCAGCTCGCCGAGCATCACGGTCTTGCCGACGCCGCGAAGCCCGGTCAGCACCAGGGAGCGCTCCGGTCGGCCGCGGGCGACCCGCTCCAGCACGACGTCGAACGCGTCCAGCTCGCGGTCCCGACCGGCCAGCTCGGGCGGGCGCTGGCCGGCGCCGGGGGCGAACGGATTACGTACCGGGTCCACGCCCTAGCACGGTATCGGCAAGTCTTGCCGAGATCCTAGATTTGGCTATTTTCCGGTAGGCGTGTCGTCTGCGCTGGTCAGCGACGGTGCCTGCGGATAAGGGCGCGGACCTGGGCGCGTACCGCGGACGGAATTGTGGATAACTGGCGAGGTACCGGCCGCCAGCGCACCGAAACTGTCGGTGGAATCCGCGAAGCTTGAGCTGGGGGAAGCCCCCTTGGGTGGGCGGGCCGCGCCGCCAGGGTCGGCCGCGCCGCCAGAGTCAGCCGCGCCGCCAGAGTCAGCCGCGCCGCCAGAGTCAGCCGCGCCGCCAGGGTCAGCCGCGCCGCCAGGGTCGGCGAGGGCAGCGGAGTCAGCGGGGCCGGTGGCGGGGCGCGGGGCGCCGCTGAGTCGCTCGCCGAGGCCGACCAGGCCGTCGCCGGCCCGGGTGGTCACCTCGCCGAGCGCATCCGCCAGCCACCAGGACACCCGTTCGCCCAGCTCGTCGAGTTGGCCGGCCAGCGCACCGGAGGCGTGCGCGGCCAGGTCGGTTGCCCTGGCGAACAGCCGCAGCGCGGTCTGTTCCAGGTCGTCACGGGTGTCCCGGGCGGCGGTGACAAACAGCTCGCCCACCTGTGGGTTGCTCATGATCGGTGATGTTACCGCTAGTAACACCCATGGGCAGGTTCAGTTCGCCACTCTCAGCCTCCGAAGGCGGGCCCGTCGAAGTGGTCCACCACGGTGAACTCCTCGACCGGGGCGCGGCGCAGCTTTGTGATCACCTTGACCGGGTGGCCGAGCGCGAGCAGGCCAGCAACGCCGTAGCCGGTCGGGATGCCGAGCAGCTCGCGCACCTCGTCCTCCTGGCGGGCCAGCACCGAGGTCAGCACCCCACCGAGGCCCTCATTGCGGGCGGCCAGCAGGAGGTTGTGGCAGAACGGGTAGATCGAGCCGCCACCGATGATCGACTGCCGGTCCAGCCCGTTGTCCACGCAGGCCAGTACGCCGAGCTCGGCGACGATCAGCAGCAGCGCCGGGACGTGCTCCAGGTTGTCGCCGAACTCGTTGGGCGCCGGGGTTTGCCTTGCCGCCGCCAGGTCGATGGCAGGGCCCAGCCAGCGCCCGTCGTCTTTCGGCGCGAAGGGCACCAGGCCTTGCCGGACGTGCTCGGCGTACTCCCGCCAGCCCAGCTGGTACAGCTGCCGGATCCGCAGCCGGATGGCCGGCCCGCGCAGCACGACGACCCGCCAGCCCTGCCGGTTGCCGCCGTTGGGGGCGAATCGGGCGTGCTCGAGCATCCGGTGCAGTACCGCGTCGTCGACCGGTTCGTCGGTGAACGCCCGGGTGGCGGGCGTAGTGCGCATCGCGTCGTAGAGCTCCACGCCGGGAGATGATCCGCCCGGCCGGCCCGGGTCGCTCGGCGAGGATGGCTCGATAATGCTCTCTACATGTTTCTAGTGATTTAACTAGAAAGCCGGATAGTCCACTCCAGGATGACCAGCACACCTCATCTGGGTGACTCTGCAACATTTTTGGCCCTGCATCCATGGACTTCCGGCCGTTCGCTCGTTAACTCCCCGAGGCGCATTGGTCGACAGGCGGTCTGGCGCACGCTCTTGGAGGGGACGAATGAACATCCGCACTCTTGGCCGGAAGCTGGGGGTCGCCGCCGGTACCGCGGTCCTGGTCGCAGGCAGCTCCACGCTGTTCGCCGGAACCGCGTTCGCCAGCGACCACTCGGACGACGACTGCGGCTGCGAGGGTCACAGCTCGCACCACCACTCGGACGACTCCGACTCCGACGACGACTCCTCGAACGCGCACGACGGCGACCACCACTGGGGCGATGACGACGACAGCGACGCACGGGTGCAAGGCGCGGCCGGGCGGGGCGGCAACGGCGGCGCGGCGAACGCCAACTGCCTGGTGCCGGTCGGCGCCACGGCCGGCGTGGTCGGCCAGGGCGGCAACGTGTCGCAGTGCAACGCCACCGGCGGCGCGGGCGGCGCCGGTGGTGGTGGGGTCTACTACTGACCCACCGCGCAGCACCGTCGGATGCCCTCGCGGGCGGCACGGGCCCCGGATGTGTCGGGGCCCGCGTCGTCGGCGTTCATCGGCATTTCTAGCGTTGTCTAGCCTTCTTGTTAGAGAGCCCGATAGTCGGCTCGAGAGTTCGGCCTGACCGGGTCAGCCCTCCACGGCGCGACGGGGCATCGGTGGCCGCGCCGGGCCGGGGCTGTCCACCACCTCGCCCTGCACCACCGGGCCGCCGGTACGGATCCGCAGGGTGCGCAGCGCCGGGGACCGGCGTTCTGCGGCGCGCACCAGCCAGCGCCGGGCCAACGTGCGGCTCGGCGGCAATACCAGCAGCAGCCCGAGCAGGTCGCTGACCACACCGGGCACCAGGATGAGCAGCCCGGCCAGGCCGACAAGTGCCCCGTCGGTCACCTCGGCGTGTGCCGCGCGGCCGGCGCGTACCGCGTCGGCCACCGCGAGCGCTGCCTTGGCTCCCTCCCGACGCACCAGCCACATCCCGGCCACCGCACCGGTCAGCAACAGCAACAGCGTCCAGCCGATCCCCAACCACCAGACGGCCGCGGCCAGCGCGACCACCTCGATCACCGCGTACAACACGAACAGGCGCATACTCCGACAACGTATGAGGGGGCCGTTCTGCTCCCGAGGCCCGCCGCGCCGGTTCCCGATCAAGCGATGCCGCCGGACACCGGCATGTGGCAGTCTCGGCGGATGGCGCCGACGAACCAGATCACCCGTGGCAACCTGGCTTTCAACGTCACCGAGTCCGGGCCGCGCGGCGGCGAGCCGGTGCTGCTGCTGCACGGCTTCCCGCAGCACGCGGACAGCTGGGACGCGCTGGCGCCACTGCTCAACGACGCCGGCTACCGGACGATCGCGATGGACCAGCGCGGATACTCGCCAGGCGCAAGGCCACTGAGCCGCTCGGCCTACCGGGTCCCCGAGCTGGTCGCGGACACCGCGGCGGTGGTGGACCACTACGGCGGCCCGGTGCACCTGGTCGGCCACGACTGGGGCGCCGTGGCGGCCTGGGCGTTCGCCGCCGCGCACCCGGAGCGCACCCGCAGCCTGACCGCGCTGTCCGTGCCGCACCCCGCGGCGTTCCTGCGCGCCATGGTGACCAGCCGGCAATGTCTGAGGTCCTGGTACATGGTGTTCTTCCAGCTGCCCTGGCTGCCCGAATGGGCCCTGCGGCACGGCATGCTGCGTTGGTTCCTCGAACACACCGGCCAGACACCGGAGCGGGCGCGCCGCGACGTCGAAGGCCTGGCAGGGCCCGGCGCGCTGACCGGGGCACTGAACTGGTACCGGGCCCTGCCGCTGCTGGACCCGCGCCGCACCGGTGACCCGGTCCGGAGCCCGACCCTGTTCATCTGGAGCGACGGCGACATCGCGGTCGACCGGCGCGGCGCCGAAGACTGCGCCCGCTACGTCCAGGCCCCCTACCAGTTCGAGACCCTCACCGGAGTGAGCCACTGGATCCCGGAGGAAGCCCCCCGCGAAACCGCCGCCCTACTACTCCCCCACCTCAAACGAACAACGGGCTGACCGCACACAGCGAGTGGTCGCGGCACACATGCCCCGACTTGTGTGTGGCGCCCACCCGCTGTGTGCCGTGCGGTTTCAGTAGGTGAGCGCCAAGCCGGGGTCGGCTAGGAGGGCGCCTACGTCGGCGAGGAAGCGCGAGCCCTGTTGGCCGTCCACCAGGCGGTGGTCGAAGGACAGCGCCAGCTGGCAGACGGTGCGGACGGCGAGCTGGCCGTCCACCACCCACGGGGCCTGTTTCACCGCACCGAGGGCCAGGATGGCCGCCTCGCCGGGGTTGAGGATCGGGGTGCCGGTGTCCACCCCGAACACGCCGACATTGGTGATGGTGAAGGTGCCACCCACCAGGTCGGCCGGCGGTGTCCTGCCGGCCCTGGCGGTCTCGGTCAGTTCGGTCAGCGCCACGGCCAGCTCGCGCAGCGACAGCGTGTCCGCGTCCCGGATCTTGGGCACGATGAGCCCGCGCGGGGTGGCCGCCGCGATACCCAGCTGCACCCGGTCGTAGTAGACGATCTCCGCGTCGCCGGCGGCCGGCTCGTCCCAGCGAGCGTTCACCTCCGGGGTGCGCCGGGCGGCAAGGCACGCCGCCTTCGCCGCGAATACCAGCGGGCTCAGTTTGACGTCCCGGAACGCCGGCCCGGCCCGCAGCCGGTCGCGCAGCTCGATCATCGGGGTGACGTCGACGGTGAGGAACTCGGTGACGTGCGGCGCGGTGAACGCGCTGCTCACCATGGCGGACGCGGTCGCCTTGCGCACACCCCGGACCGGCACTCGGCGTTCCCCGCCTCGGCGCTCCGTCGCCGGCGTGCCGTTTGCTGTCGGTGAGCCGCCGAGGCGGACGTCGTCGCGGGTGATCACACCACCCGGTCCGCTGCCGGTCAGCGCGGCGAGGTCGATGCCCAGCTCCCTGGCCAGCTTGCGGACCGGCGGTTTGGCCAGCGGCACGAGCTTGGTCGACCCCGTGGACGCCGCTGTCGCGTCACTGGCCGGCTCCGGCTCGGCTGTGCGCGCCGGAGCCGGTGGCGGTGCCTCGGCAGCCCCCGGCGGGGCAGTGGGCCCGGTGTGCCGAGAGCCCCGACTCGGTGTGCTGGGAGCCCCGACTCGCGGGCCGGTGGCGCGGGGGCGACGGGTGACCGAGCCCGGCCGGGGGCCGTACCCGACCAGGGTGGCGATCCGGCCGTCCGCGCCCGCCTCACCGATCTTCGCCCCGGCCGGCTCGCCGGCGGCATCCCCGGCCGGCGAGCCGGCGGACGGATCCGCCGAAGGGGCCGTGGAGTCGGCGGCCGGCTCGGGGTCGGCGGCTCCGTCGCCGATCGCGATGATCGGCGAACCCACCGCCACCGTGGCGCCGGCCTCGACCAGCAGCTCGGCCACCGTGCCGGCATACGGCGAGGGCAGCTCGACCGCCGCTTTCGCGGTCTCGATCTCCACGATTACCTGGTTCACCGCGACCGTGTCGCCCGCCGCGACCAGCCAGGACAGGATTTCCGCCTCGGTCAGCCCTTCGCCGACGTCGGGCAGCAGGAACACCTGGCGCATCGCCGGGTCACCAGGCCAGCGAGCGGTCGACGGCGTCCAGCACCCGGTCAAGGTCGGGCAGGTAGTCGTCCTCGCAGCGCGACGGCGGGTAGGGGGTGTCGAACCCGGTCACCCGCAGCACCGGCGCCTCCAGCGAGTAGAAGCACTCCTGCTGCACCTTCGCGGCGACCTCGGCGGCCACCGACACCTCCGAGGGCGCCTCGGCCACCACCACCAGCCGCCCGGTGCGGCGCACCGACTCGTACACCGGGCCAAGGTCCAGCGGGGACAGCGTGCGCAGGTCGATCACCTCGAGCTGATGCCCTTCGACATCGGCGGCGGACGCGGCGTCCAGGCAGGTGCGGGCCATCGGGCCGTAGCCGGCCAGCGTCAGGTCGGTGCCCTGGCGCAGCACCCGGGAGGAGAACAGCGGCGGGGCGTCCGCCGAAAGGTCCAGCTCGGCCTTCTCCCAGTACCGCCGCTTCGGCTCGAAGAAAATCACCGGGTCGTCACACTCGATGGCCTGCTGGATCATCCAGTAGGCGTCAACCGGGTTGCCGCATGCCACCACCTTCAACCCCGGGACGTGCGCGAACAGCGACTCCGGGGACTCGCTGTGGTGCTCCACCGCGCCGATGCCGCCGCCGAACGGGATGCGCACCACCACCGGCACCGGCACCCGCCCCTGCGAGCGGTAGTGCAGCTTGGCCAGCTGGGAGACGATCTGGTCGAACCCGGGGAACACGAACCCGTCGAACTGGATCTCGCACACCGGCCGGAACCCCCGGATGGCCAGCCCGATCGCGGTGCCGATGATGCCGGACTCGGACAGCGGGGTGTCCAACACCCGCTGCTCGCCGAAGTCCTTCTGCAGCCCGTCGGTGATACGGAAGACGCCACCGAGCTTGCCCACGTCCTCGCCCATGACCAGGACTTTCCGGTCCCGCTCCATGGCGGCGCGCAGCCCGTTGTTCAACGCCTTGGCCATGGTGGTGCTGCTGCCAGGCGGTGGGGCGGACCGGGCCACCGCGACGCTCGACGTCATCTGGTTCTCCTCCCAGGTGGCCGCTCGTGGCGGTGCGAAGGACGAGGGCGCCCGGTGCGGCGGTGGCGCCGTCGCCCCCATCCTGTCACGGCGTGACTCAGGCCATCCAGATGATGTTCAGCAGATCCACTCGCCGCTGTTCCCGATGAGAGGTCCAGGTCTCGTGTCGCCTGAGCCATGACCTCGTGCCACTCGCGGCCGAACTCGGCGGCTTCCTCCGGGATCAGCGCGGCGCGAACCCGCGCGGAAGAAGCGTTCGCAAACGCCCGCCGTCTGCTGCCGCGCCGACCCGGCCGCCGGATGAGCTGGACTCTACCGCCTGGTCAGGCTTGCTCGAAGGAGGCGTGGTAGGCGAGGAACTCGTCGCGCTGCGCGTCCAGCACCGGGGAAGGCTCGGCGTAGACCTGGGAGAAAATCCGGGACGGGCCCGGTTCGGGCATCGCAAGGCAGTGCGCACGCAACCGGGCGGCCAGCTCATCGGACTCGGCGGCCACCTCATCGAAGAAGGACTGACCGACCATGTGCTCACGGACCAGGTTCACCCGCAGCCGCTCGATCGGGTCCTTCAGCTTCCACAGCTCCAGCTCGTCGGCCAACCGGTAGCGGGTCGGGTCGTCGGAGGTGGTGTGCGCGTCCATCCGGTAGGTGAACGCCTCGATCAGCACCGGGCCGTTGCCGGTGCGGCACTCCTCCAGCGCCCACCGCGACACCGCAAGGCAGGCAAGCACGTCGTTGCCGTCCACCCGCACGCCGGGGAAGCCGTAGCCGCGGGCCCGCTGGTAGAGCGGCACCCTGGTCTGGCGCTCCAGCGGCTCGGAGATGGCCCACTGGTTGTTCTGGCAGTAGAACACCACCGGCGCGTCGTACACCGAGGCCCACACGAAACCCTCGTGCACGTCGCCCTGCGAGGTGGCGCCGTCGCCGAAGAAGCACATGGTGGCCTCACCGGTCTCGGAGTCGCCGACCTTGCCCTCGAAGCGCTGGCCCATCGCGTAGCCGGTGGCGTTCAGGCACTGGTTGCCGATCACGATGGTGTAGAGGTGGAAACCGGTCCGCGCCGGGTCCCAGCCGCCGTGGTCGGCGCCTCGGAAGATGCCGAGCAGCTCGGTGGGGTCGATGCCCCGACACCACGCCACGCCGTGCTCGCGGTAGCTGGGGAACGCCATGTCCCGCGCGGTGAGGGCCCGGCCGGCGCCGATCTGCGCGGCCTCCTGGCCCAGCAGCGGCACCCAGATGCCCAGCTGGCCCTGCCGCTGCAGCGCGTTGGCCTCCCGGTCCACCCGGCGGACCAGCGCCATGTCCCGGTAGAGACTTTGCAGCGCGGGCACGTCGATGTCGGTCAGGTAGCGGTCCAGCTCGGGACGGTGCAGCCGCACACCTTCCGGGGTGAGCGCCTGCGCGAGATCCTCACCGCCCTCGACGGTGGCGTGCAGGCCGGCGATGACCTGCTGCGGGGTGGGATCCGGCTCGACGAACCCGGGGAATGACGGCACAGCGGCTCCTCATGCGTGCGTGGACCCCGACCGCTTGTGGCGGTCCGGGTACTACAGCAGCGAAACTGGCCGCCCTGGTCAGGGCGCCCGGCCAACCGTCGGCGCCTCAGGCGCTGGACGAACTCGCTGACCGACATCGTGGCATGCCGGTCCGGCGACCGACAGCCACCGGCGCGGGTCAGCCGCGCTTGTACGGCGTCGGCCGGGCACCGGCCGACGCGACACCACCGGCCAGCTGGCCCATGGTGATGCCCGGCCCGGCCACGGCGCCGGCGCGCACCGACACGGCACCCGAACCGGCGAAGCCACCCAGGTCGGCGAGCATGCGCTTGGCGCTGTCGATCTGCTGGCTGTACTTGCCTTTGGTCTGCTGGTCGGCGAACTGAGCGGCCTTGTCGACGAGCTGACGAGCCTTCTCCGGGTTGTTGCGTGCGAACCGGCGGGCGGCCTCGGCGGCGGCACCGAGTACCACCAACCTCTTGAGCAGCGACATGGCAGCTTCCTCCTCAGCTCTTGCTACCTGAACTTATTCCGACCGAGAGTGTGGTCCCGGCCCCGGTGCGTACCTTGCGCCGCGCCAGTGTTCCGTGTCGGCGAACCTTTGCCGCTACCGGGGACAACTCACCGGGACACTTGGGTTTATGACTGTGCCTCGCCGACCGGCCCCGGCGGGCCTACGGTAGGCCACCGTGATCCGATTCGCGCCGTTCGCGTTGGTGGTGCTGTCCGCCGCGGCGGCGGGCTGGCTCAGCCTCGCGGTGCACCCGTGGTGGTGGCTGGCCGCCGGGCCGCTGCTCGCGCTGGCCGTGCTCGGGGTCGCCGACCTGGCGCAGCGCCGGCACTCGGTGCTGCGCAACTACCCGATCGCCGGGCACCTGCGGTTCCTGCTGGAGTCCATCCGCCCGGAGATCCAGCAGTACTTCGTGGAACGCAACACCGACGGCGCACCGTTCGACCGGGAGGCCCGTTCGCTGGTCTACCAGCGGGCCAAGGCGACCGAGGCGGAGGAGCCGTTCGGCACCGAGCGCGACGTCTACGCCACCGGCTACGAGCACTTCGTGCACTCGATGTGCGCGCTGCCCACCCCGGAGCAGCCGCCCCGGGTGCGGGTCGGCGGCCCGGACTGCCGCCGGCCCTACGACATGTCGCTGCTCAACGTGTCCGCCATGTCGTTCGGCTCGCTGTCGGCCAACGCGATACTGGCGTTGAACACCGGCGCGGCGCGCGGCGGGTTCGCGCACGACACCGGCGAGGGCGGGTTGTCGGAGTACCACCTGCGCCCCGGCGGCGACCTGGTCTGGGAGATCGGCACCGGCTACTTCGGCTGCCGCACCGCCGACGGCGGGTTCGACGCCGGCACGTTCGCCGACAAGGCGGGACACGACGCGGTGAAGTGCGTGTCGCTGAAGCTGTCCCAGGGCGCCAAGCCGGGCCTTGGCGGGGTGCTGCCAGGGCCGAAGGTGAACGCCGAGATCGCCCGCGTCCGGGAGGTGCCGGAAGGGAAGACGGTGATCTCGCCGCCGGCGCACCGGGTGTTCGCCTCCCCGATCCAGCTGGTCGAGTTCCTGGCCCGGATGCGGGAGCTGGCGGAAGGCAAACCGGTTGGGTTCAAGCTGTGCGTCGGGACCCGGCGCGACGTGCTGGCGATCTGCAAGGCGATGCTGGCGGTGGGCACCGCGCCGGACTTCATCATCGTGGACGGCGGCGAGGGCGGCACCGGCGCCGGGCCGCTGGAGTTCCTCGACCACATCGGCACGCCGCTGACCGAAGGCCTGATCACCGTGCACAACGCGCTGGTCGGCACCGGGCTGCGGGACCGGGTGCGCGTCGGTGCCTCCGGCAAGGTGTCCAGCGGCGCGGACATGGTGAAACGGATGATCCAGGGCGCGGACTACACCAACGCGGCCCGGGCGATGATGTTCGCGGTGGGCTGCATCCAGGCGCAGACCTGCCACACCAACACCTGCCCGGTCGGGGTGGCCACCCAGGACCCGCGCCGCGCCCGTGCGCTGGACGTAGCGGACAAGTCGCCGCGGGTGCAGCGGTTCCATGCGGCCACCGTGCGCAGCGCCACCCAGATTCTGGCCTCGCTCGGCGTGCACGACCCCGCGCGGCTGCACCCCGGCCTGCTGCGCCGCCGGGTGGCGCCGACCGAGATCCTCGGCTACGACGAGCTCTACGACTGGCTGGCACCCGGCGAGCTGCTCGCCGACCCCCCACCCGGCTGGGCATCCGACTGGGCCGCCGCCACCCCGGACCACTTCGGCACCTGACGAGGTCGCGCGGGGCGTCGCGCGCGAGCGCTAGTGCGCGTGGCGCACATCTCCGTTCGACGTCTGATGCAGGCAACCGCTTACGTCAACGCCCCATGTTTGGCACGATGCGGTGAACTTTGACCCGATCCTGAGGAGGTGGCCGTGTTCCGTCGACGCCTGACGTCCGCGCTCGGTCTGCTGTCGACCGCGCTCATCGTCACCGCCTGCGGCGCCGGGGGCAGCGGTGCGCCCAGCTCGGACAGCGGCGCCGGGCTGCCGCAGGTGGCCAAGGACGACGCGCTGGCCAAGATGGTCCCGGCGGACGTCGCCTCCGACGGCAAGCTCGTGGTCGGCACCAACGCGACCTACCCACCCAACGAGTTCACCGACACCGACGGCCAGACGATCATCGGCTTCGACGCGGACATGGGCAGGGCCGTTGCGCAGAAGCTCGGCCTGAGCGTCGACTTCCAGAACTCGACGTTCGACGCCATCATCCCGGGCGTCGAGTCCGGCAAGTACGAGATGGGCATGTCCTCGTTCTTCGTCAACCCGGAACGGCTCAAATCCGTCGACATGGTCAGCTTCTTCAACGTCGGCACCAAGATGGCCACGCTCAAGGGCAACCCGGAGCAGGTCAGCCTCGACACGCTGTGCGGGCGCAACGTCGGGGTGGAGTCGGGCACCTCGCAGGTCGATGAGCTGGCCACCCGGAACAAGGCGTGCACCGACGCGGGCAAGCCCGCGATCAACGTCACCACCCTGCAGCAGCAGACCGATGTGACGCTGGCGCTGACCGCGCACCGGGTTGCCGCCATGCTGGCCGATGCCCCGGTGGTGACCTACGCAGAGACGGCCACGCACGGCGCGATAGAGACGGTCGGCCCGCAGTACGCGACCACCCAGTACGGCATCGTGCTGGCCAAGGGCAAGGGCCAGTTCGGTGCGGCGGTGCAGGACGCGCTGCAGGGGCTGGTCAAGGACGGCTCGTACGCGGCGATCCTGAAGAAGTGGAACCTGTCCGACGGCGCGCTGGACAACCCGCGGTGGGAGCACTGAGCAGGTATGACGCAGGCCTCGACGCAGGCGCCGGACCGGTCGCCGGAACCGCCGGCACCGATCAAGGCGGTACCGGTCCGGCACCCGGGTCGGTGGTTGGCCGCCGCGGTGCTGGTGGTGCTGGCCGCGATGCTGGTGCACACGCTGGTCACCAACCCCCGGTTCGGCTGGGACATCATCGGGCGGTACATGTTCTCCGTGCCGGTACTGGCCGGGCTGCGCAACACGCTGATCCTGACCGCGCTCGCCATGGTGATCGCGCTGATCGGCGGGGTACTGCTCGCCATCATGCGGCTGTCGCACAACCCGGTGCTGACCAGCGTGTCCGCCGGCTACATCTGGTTCTTCCGAGGTGTGCCGCCGATCACCCAGCTGATCTTCTGGAACTTCCTCGCCGCGCTGTTCCCCACCCTCGGACTGGGCATCCCGTTCGGCCCGGAGTTCGTCACGTTCGACACCAACAACCTGATCGCGAAGTTCACCGCCTGCCTGCTGGGGCTCGGGCTCTACGAGGCCGCGTACATGGCTGAGATCATCCGAGGCGGCATCCTCTCGGTGGACGACGGGCAGAGCGAGGCGGCCGGCGCGCTGGGCATGTCCCGGGCGCAGACGCTGCGGCGCATCGTGCTGCCGCAGGCGATGCGGGTGATCATCCCGCCGACCGGCAACGAGACGATCTCGATGCTCAAGACCACCTCGCTGGTGGTGTCGATCGGCTATTTCGAGCTGCAGACCGCGGTGCAGGCGATCTACTCGCAGAACCTGCAGACGATCCCGCTGCTGATCGTGGCCGCGCTCTGGTACCTGGTGCTGACCTCGATCCTGTCCATCGGGCAGTCCTACCTGGAACGACACTTCGGCCGGGGAAGCTCGCGGGATGCCCGAGCCGGGCTGGGCAGCCGGCTGTTCGGGCTCGGCCAGCGCAGGAGCAGCCCGTGATGACCGAGGCGCAACCGATGGTGCACGCCGAGCAGGTGTGCAAGAGCTTCGGCGGCCACCAGGTGCTGCGCGGCATCGACCTGACCGTGGCGCCGCGTGAGGTGATGTGCATCATCGGGCCGTCCGGGTCCGGCAAGTCCACGTTCCTGCGCTGCATCAACCACCTGGACAAGGTCAGCGCCGGCCGGCTGTGGGTGGACGGGCAGCTGGTCGGCTACCGCGAGCACGGCGGCAAGCTGCACGAGCTGCGCGAGTCCGAGGTGGCCAGGCGGCGCCGCGACATCGGCATGGTGTTCCAGCGGTTCAACCTGTTCCCGCACCGCACCGCCGCCGAGAACATCATGGAGGCGCCGATGACGGTGCGCGGCGACTCCCGGAGCGAAGCCCGGGCGCAGGCCGTCGAGCTGCTGAAACAGGTAGGGCTCGGTGACAAGCTGGACAGCTACCCTGCCGAGCTGTCCGGCGGCCAGCAACAGCGGGTGGCCATCGCCCGCGCGCTGGCCATGCGCCCGAAGCTGATGCTGTTCGACGAGCCGACCTCCGCGCTGGACCCGGAGCTGGTCGGCGACGTGCTGGCAGTGATGCGCCAGCTCGCCGAGGACGGCATGACCATGGTCGTGGTGACCCACGAGATGGGCTTCGCCCGCGAGGTCGGCGACTCGCTCGTGTTCATGGACGACGGCGTGGTCGTGGAAGCCGGCAAACCCCGCGACGTGATCACCGCCCCCCGCCAGGAACGCACCAGGACCTTCCTCTCCAAGGTCTTGTAAACGCCGAGGCACCATGGCCAGCCCCTCGACCCGCCGCCGGGCCGTGCGCACCCGACGGCACACAGCGTGTAGTCGCCGCACACAGGCCCGGACATGTGTGCGGCGACTAGCCGCTGTGTGCGGCCGGCTTCAGCGGGGGTCCGACACCTCGGTCATCCGCTCAACGTAGTCGGGTCAGCCTCTCGCATCTGGCGCCCGTTCGAGGGATCATGAGCCGATGCCCGTGCCTAAGGAGTACCAGCCGCTGCTGTCCCGCTGGTGCGCCGAACGTGTGTCGCCGAGCGCCCGGGGCACGACGCAGATCGCCTACACCATCCACGGCGACCAGATCACCATCACCGAGCGGCACCCGCCGGCCTACCCCGAGCTGAACTCGGCGTGGTCGGCCACCAGGATCGCCCAGCTGCGCTACAACGACCCGGAGAAGGGCCTGTGGCGCATCTACCTACCGGTCGCGGGGAACGGCGGCTGGAAACGCTACGACCACTCCCCGGCGCACAACCCGGAGGCGCTGCTCACCGAGATAGCCGAGGATCCCGGCTCGGTGTTCTGGGCCTGACCCAGCCGGCCCGGTCAGGCTCGGCCTCAGGTGTCGGGCTGGTCCTGTTCGGCGGTCTCCGGCGCGGCCGTGCGGTCCACCTGCCGGGGCACGATGCCCAGCGGCATCACCATGAACGCCAACTCGTCGTCCGGAACGCGCCCGGACTTGCGCTCGGGCTTGTCGTCCGGCCCTGCCGGAGCGGCGGACGGAGTGGCCGAGGGAGTAGCTGGACGAGCCCGGCCGCCCCGCGCGGCGGGCGCGTCGGTGGGGCCGCGCTGCGCGGGCACGGCAGCCGCCGGGCCGGGCCGGGCCGGCGGCGCGGCGACCGGGACTGGCTGGGCCAGCGGCGCGGCGACCGGGCCTTGCTGGGCGGAGGGCGCGCCGACCGGGTCGCGCTGTGCGGGCACCGCACCGGCCGAGGCGGGCGAAGCAGTCCGGGCGCCGGCAGCGGCGGCCGGAGCGGACGCGGCGGCCGGGGTGACGGACCGGCCGCCGGCCAGCACGATCGGGACGGCGGCGCGGCGCAGCACGGTCAGCACGGTGTCGTCCGAGCCGCCCAGCGCCGCCAGTGGCCTCGGCGTGCCCGGTGGCGCCGACTGGCGGGCAAAACCGGTGTCCACCGCGAGCAGCCGGGGCGCGGCGGCCGCTACCAGCAGGTTCGACGCGCTCAACGATCCGGCGCCGAGCAGCAGCACCAGATCGGCGGTGTCCGCCTCGGGCAGCGCGGCGAGCAGCTCGTCCAGCGGCACGAACCGCGCGGTGCCGTAGGCGAACGCCTGCCCACCGCGCTCCTCCCACATCTTGGCCAACCCGGGGGCGCAGGCACGCAGCCTGGCCAGCAGCTCGGTGAGCCGCTGCTGGTCCGCGTGCTGGCGGCGGGCACCGGCCAGCTCGCCGAGCGCCTCCTGGTATGCGGGCAGGTTCATCCCGTGCAGCGCCTCGATCAGCTGGCCGAACTCGGGCGCGGCGGTCTGTATCGAGCTGAGCCCGCCCAGCGTGCCCTCCAGCGCCTCGCCGAGCTCGTGCAGCTCGTCGCGGGCCTTGGTCATCTTCTCCTGGCCACCGGAGGCCAGCACCGTGCGCGCCACACTCTGCGTGCTGTCCAGGTCGGGCATGGCCACCGGGCTGGTCGGATGGATGAACAGCACCTCGTGGCGCAGGTGCTCCGTCGCGCGCACCGCTTCCTCGATCCGGGACAGCGAGCGGTTCAGCGCGGCCACCTCGGGCACGTCGGCCGGCACCGGCACGTCCAGCGCCTCGCACGCGGCGGCGGTGTCCTTCATCGACCGGATCAGCTCGATGAACGAGGCCGCCTGGCGGAGCAGGCCAGGGTCGCGCATGGCCACCCCGTCCAGCTGCAGGTGGCGCAGCGTCGGCTCCACGGCCCGCTGCTGCGGGGAGCGGAAGTAGACCCGGGTCTTCCCGCCGGACTCCAGGAAGTTGGCATAGTGGTGCAGCTGGTCCGCCGCGTCCGGGGGTAACTCGCCGATCACCGCCATCTTGTCGGCCGCGTCGGCCAGCCTCTCCGCGGCGACCACGATGTCCGCGGTGCGCCGCAGCAACCGATCGAACCCGCTGCGCGTCGCCGAGCCGAACAGCACCCGCTCCAGCAAGGGACGGGCCCACGAGGTGTCCCGGTGGCCGGCGTCCAGTGCATCGATGGCCTTGTTGCAGCCTGTCGCGGCGCTCACCAGCGTCTGCAGCTGCTCGGCCGGCAGGTCGCCGAGCAGCTCGGGGATGAGGTCGGCACCCTCGCGCGCCGGGAACCCCTTGCCACCGGCGGCCCGGCACAGCGCCGCGACCCGTTCGACGTCCGGGACCAGCTCCGGGTCGGGCAGCGTCTGGCCGTGGCGTTGCCGGCGCCTCGGCGTCGAGGTGGCCTGCAGCCAGCGCAGCTCGCGCAGCTCGGCGTCGGTCAACCGCAGCGGGCCGTCAAGGCACAGCCCGCTCAGCGGCGCGGGTAACTCTGTGCGGACCTTGGCCAGCTGGTCCTGGTCCGTGCCGGTGACCAGCACCCGCCGCCCATCGGCCAGCACCGCCGCCAGCCCGGCGGCCACCGCCGAGGCGTCGGCCGCGTCCAGCAGGCCACACGGGTGCCGGCGCACCACCTCGACCAGCGCGCCTTCCTCGTCGACCGGCTGGCGGGGGGCCGGCGGTGCGCCCGAGCTGGGACTGAGCACTTCGGAGAGCCGGGACAGCCCGACCGGCGGCTCACCGGCGTTCACCCGGCGCCGGATTTCGGCGGCCGCGCGGCGGGTGGGTTCGATCTCACCGGCACCGGGCGCCGGCCGCTGTCGGTCACCCCGCGCGACGCCGTCCGCCGCGCCGTTGCCCTGGGAGCCTCCCGTCGCGCCCGCGCGCGCGACGGGACCAGCGGTGTGGCTCACACCATTGCCGACGCCGCCGACGGTGTGCTGCTCGGCGGCGCGGCTGGCCGGGGTGGCGGCACGACTCAAACCCTGACCGGCCGCGGCGCGCCCCGCCATCCGGGCGGCAGTCGGGCTGGCGGTCTGCGCGGCGCCGTCGGGGCGACCGGGCGCGCCCTTCGGGCCAGTGCCGTTGCCCGCGTGGCCGGTGCCAGGAGCTTCCTTGGCGGCCGGGTCGGTTCCGTCGGCGTTCGGGCTCGCCGGGTCGGTGTGCCGGTCGGTGCCTCGACCGGTCGGGGCGGCGCCGTTGGCGTGCCGCCCGACCGGGTTGATCGCGTGCCGTGCGGTGGACTTGGCGGCCCTGCCGGTTGCGTTGCGCGCACCGCGGCCGTCGTCCCGACCCTCGGATACGCCGCCAAGGCTGGTGTCGCGACTGTGCTCGGCGCTGGTCGCGTCGGCGGATTCGGCGCTGTGGTCCTTGCCGGCCAGCGCGTCGACCAGCTCGACAGCCAGGTCGACCCGGTCCGAGGACCCGGCGACGCCGGACTTCTCCGCCGCTCCCAGATCGAGCATGGTCATCACCTCCTGCGCCCACCCGGTGTGGTCACATAATGTATCGACCGACACGCGATTATGTTCCACCGTACGAGTCACACTCGGCGATAGTGTCACAGAGCGCAGTCACTAGGTAGTGGTCGTCACTCCATGAGCGACGGGTTGCGTGACATTGCCCTCGTCGACGTGGTAGTCGCCGGCCGCCGTCGCATCGGCGCCGTTGGACACCCGCCCGGCCCGCAGAACCACGCTGAGCAGCACCGCGACCACCAGGTTCACCAGCAGCGCGACCATGCCGACGTAGATCTGCACCGTGGAACCGGCGAACGGGTGCAGGCCGAAAAGTTCCAGCTTGTCCAGCGTCAACGCGGAACCGCCGAAGTGTCTGTGCGCGGATGCCGGATTGGGAATCTGGTAGAGCAGATACAGTCCGTAGCCCAAGCCGGCCAGCCAGCCGCCCAGCAGCGCCCAGCGGTGCAGCCACCGGGTGTACAGCGCGATGGCCACGGCGGGCAGCGTCTGGAGAATGATCACGCCGCCGATCAGCTGCAGGTCGATGGAGAACTGCGGGTCCACCGCCACGATGAACAACACCGCGCCGACCTTGACCACCAGCGAGGCCAGCTTGGCCTGCTTGGCCTCCTGCGCCGGGGTGGCGTCGCGGCGCAGGTAGGTCTTGTAGATGTTGCGGGTCCACAGATTGGCGGCCGCGATGGACATGATCGCCGCCGGGACCAGCGCGCCGATACCGATCGCGGCGAACGCGATACCGGCGAACCACGGGCTGAACTGGTCGCCGAACAGCACCGCAATCACCGTGTTGGTGTCCGGCCGGCCGGTCGCGTTGTTCACGATCGGCTTCACCCCGGCCGCGATCGCCACATAACCGAGCAGCGCCAGCAGCCCGAGCAGCAGCGAGTAGGCCGGCAGCGCGACCATGTTGCGCTTGAGCACCACCCGGCCCCGCGACGCCAGCACCCCGGTCACCGAGTGCGGATAGAGGAACAACGCCAGCGCCGAACCGAGCGCCAGCGTGACGTACTGCAGCTGGTTGTTCCCGGTCAGCAGGATGGAGCCGGCCGGGGCGCCGGTGGCCGGGTTGGTCTTGGCCAGCTTCCGCGCCGAGGCGTCCATGATCGCCGACCAGCCGCCGAACTTCGCCGGCAGGTAGATCACCGCGACCAGGATGACCAGGTAGATCAGGATGTCCTTGACGAACGCGATCAGCGCCTGGGCGCGCAGCCCGGACTGGTAGGTGTACAGCGCCAGGATGACGAACGCGATGAACAGCGGCAGGTGCCCGGCCAGCCCGACCCCGTTCAGGCCCATGGTGCGCAGCACCGCCTCCAGCCCGGCCAGCTGCAGCGCGATGTAGGGCATGGTGGCCACGATCCCGGTCACCGCGATGACCAGGGCCAGCAGCGAGCTGTCGTAGCGGCCGGCCACGAAGTCGGCCGGCGTGACGTAGCCGTGCACCCGCGACACCGACCACAGCCGCAGCACCGGCAGGAACACCAGCGGGTAGAGCACCACGGTGTAGGGCAGCGCGTAGAAACCCAGCGCGCCGGCGCCGAACAGCAGGGCGGGCACCGCGACGAACGTGTATGCGGTGTAGAGGTCACCGCCCACCAGGAACCAGGTGATCCAGGAGCCGAACTTGCGCCCGCCGAGCCCCCACTCGTCCAGGTGGTCCAGGCTGGCACCGCGCCGCCAGCGGGACGCGACGAAACCCAGCACGGTGACCGCGAGGAACAGCACCGCGAACACCGCGAACTCAACCCAGTGGATCACGACCGCGCTCCCTCGTCCAACTCGTCCACCGAGGCCCCGCCGGCCGATGGCGCTTCGGGTTCGGTCCGGGTCATCCGGAACACCAGCCCCACGCAGAGCACGCCGATCGGCACGAAGGCGAACTGCGACCAGTAGAAGAACGGCAGCCCGAACAACCGGGGGGAGTCGTAGTTGAACCAGGGCACTACCAGCATCAGGAACGGCACCAGCAACAGCAGGTTCCAGGCATTCCAGCGCATCAGACTCCCTCCTTCGGGTTACCGACGCGTCAGTGTGCCCCCTCCCGCCGCCCGAGGCGATCACAAGACGATAAATCCGCGCAAGATCCGTCCGGCACTGCCGCGCCC
>DASYBQ010000102.1:0-5123 GCA_036500625.1 Pseudonocardia sp.
CAGCGACCCGTAGTCACTCTTGGCGGGGCCGAGGTTGTTCTGCCCGGTCCCCCACAGCGACTTGTCGAGAAAGCCCCGCGCCTCATCCGAGATCGCCGTCGTCTCGGCGTACGTGAGCTGCGGGTCCCAGGTCATCGTGGATGCGAAGTTGGACGGGAAGCTCGTCGCATGGATCGCCCCGCCCGCGGACCCCGCGTTGGTGTCCGCACCCAGGGTGTTGATTCCGTGCTGGCCCTCGCTCCAGTAGGTGTACTGCTGCACGCCCAGCCGCGGGATGGCCGGCGCGCTGTTGGTGTGCAACTGGGCGACCTTCTCCGCCAGCGTCATCCGTGACACCAGATCCGCCGCCCGCTCGGCGAAGGAGTAATGCGTGTTCAGGTAGATGGGCAGCGCCGGCTGCGCCGCCGCGGAATGCTCCGCGCCAGCGCCGGCCTGGGACGGCTGCGACGGGCTTGCCTGGGCCGGGGAGGCGGACGCGGCCAGGCTCACCGCGAATGCGACGGTCAGTACTCCCCCGGCTGATGACCAGACCCGCCGGGCGCACCTTCCACGCAGCCATGCCATCGTTGCTGACATCGTTGTCCCCAATCGCCACCCCAGAATCTACGCGCGAACTGAGAACGCGTGAAGGGTGTGACGACCAGATTTTGGGCCAATATGGCTGATCCTGTGCGGGCAGGCCCCGACGTGCTTCAGCAGCCGTCGGCGCCTGCCCGGGCGGTCAGTAGGAGAACTGCTGGATCTGGGTGCCGTCGGGTGAGTAGATCCAGCCGGTCCGGGTCGCCGGGTTGAGCTGGATGCTGCGTTCGATGGCAGCGTCCAGGTCCCCGCCGAAGTAGCCGGATCTGGTCTCGACGCCGGTGACCGTGCCGGCCGTCGCGCCAGTCTTCAGGTCGACGACGGCGAGCCTGCTGGTGGCGTCGTTGTTGCTGAAGGTGCCGGTGCCCTGAAATTCGTTCGTCAGCGGCGGATAGCTGAACGCGACCAGGGCCAGCTGGTGCACGCCGTCGATGGCCAGCGCCACGCCCTGCTGGGTGTGGTCGACCGCGATGGCCGGTGACGCGGTCAGCGTAGCGGTCGGGATCGACACGACCTCGGTGGTGCCGGGGAAGTTGACGCTGAACGAGTGGTACCAGAACTCGTCAAGGTTGCCATTCTGGTCAGCCACCAGGCCCTGCGCGCAGAGCTCACCGCTCGAGGTCGTGGTCACCGCGCCGGTGCGCAGGCTGACGGCGGCCAGCTGCCCGCTGCCCGGCCCGGCGAAGCAGATGCCGAAATCCGATACCCGCTGCACGTAGACGGTTCCCGTAGTGGCGTCCACGTCCAGCAGGTCGTACTGCCCCACCGGCACACCGGGGCTGTCGAGCGGGATCGGGGTGCCCAGCGCACCGGTGGTCAGGTCGAGGGGCAGCACGAAGTCGGCATTGTCGCTCTTGCGGTGCACCAGCACGGCGGCCAGGTGGAGGGGCGCGTCGACCCGCCCGCCACCGATGTAGTACTGGCTGCCGATATCGACGGGGCGGCCGGCCTCGCTGCCGGTGGTGGTGTCGTAGGTCTCCAGCAGTGCCCCGCCGGAGGTGGTCATGTGCAGCACCAGCACGTGGTGCGTCCCGGGATCGACGCCGAACACGTCGTAGTGCGCGTTCCCGGCCGGATCACTGGTCAGTTTGAGCCCGTAGGTCCCGGTGGCCGCGTCGTAGTCATACACCGAGGCGCCGCCCGCGGAATCGTCTGTCGCGGCTACCGAGGTGCCGCCCGGCTCGATCGCGAAACTGCTCACGGTCGCACCGCCGGGCGCCGGGCCGTCGTCCACGGCCAGCAGGGACGTGGGTGAGGCCTGCCCGATGACGGCCCCCTGCGGGCCGGTCGCGAATACCCGCACGTTGTAATCGAGTGAGGTGGCGAGACCGAGGGCCAGCGCGTCGAGCGTCACCGTGCCGCGGGTACCGCTGAGCGCGCGGTCGATCGTCGCCGGGGAGTCCACGCCGTCGTGGTCGGGCGCCGAGCCGTTCTGGTTGTTCACCATGTTCAGCGAGTGATACATGTTCGGGCCTGGCGCGGAGAACTCGAGCACGGCGCCGGTCGCGCCAGGGATCTGCGACACGTCATAGCGCACCGCGAATCCGGGCGCCGCCCGGGTGGCCTCGGCCTGATAGCCGAAGCTGCCGGTCGCGGGAGCCGCCAGGGTGGGCGCCGCCGGCCGCTGCGCCGCCGTACCGCCCTCGACGCGGACCGAGGCGAATTCGCCGTACACCGGCCGGGGAGGAAAGGCCGAGTTCTGCACAATGCCGATGCCGTAGATTCCCCCGCCGCCGTCGAAGGCGCTGGCCGGGACGGTGACCGTGCCCGTGGTGCCGGTCAGCGGCACGCTGTAGGCGGCGGTGAAGATCGGGGCCAGCGCCGGATTCCAGTGCCCGACTCCCGACACCACCAGCTTGGGCGAGCTGACCTTGCGCACTCCGGTCAGGTCGTAGCTGACACGCACCGACTGCCCGGCGGTGACGACCGGCTGCACGACCGGCGCGAGCGCCTCGGCGTAACTTCCGTCGGTCGGGCCGAACGTCAGCTGGCTGGCCGCCGAGGCGAGCACCCGCTGGCCGTCAAGGACCTCGAAAGTGAGGCTGACCTGGCGGTTCGCTGTCGCGATGACCGGCAACCCCGCGGCGGTGAGGATCTGGGCCGGCCTCAGGCGGATCGATGGCGTCGCCGAGCCGAACGCACTAGAGCCGATCCGCAGCGCATAGCTGACCCTGCCGCCCGATGGCAGGCCGGTCACGTCGGCGCCGATGGTCACCGGGCCCACCAGCCCCTCGCCGGTCGCGGCGGTGCCGGTGCCGGGACCGGCGAGGTCGATCAGGCCCGGGTCGGTGACATCGGTGTAGTCACCGCCGAGGCCGCCGATGGTCTGCCGGTGCGCCACCGACAGCCGGACGATCTGGGTCCGGGTACCGGCGGGCGTGCCGTGCGCCTGGCCGAGCACGGCCTCGACCGCCGCGGTGACGTTGAGCTGCGGGCCAACGTGCAGCGCCTGGTCGGCCTGGGGCGGCGTGGCCACCGGGCGGCCGGTCCGTTCGAGCAGCGCGCGCACCTCGCCCGGCGTGGCGTGCTGTCCCGTCAGCCGGGATGCCTGAAGGACCACGGCCGCCGCGGCGGCTATCTCGGGTGCCGAGGCGGACGTTCCCCCGTTGAGCACCGGCTCCACCGACTCGGCGGTCTGCCCGGCGTGGATGAACGCCGGGATGGCGTCACTCGGTGCGGAGACATCGACCCGGGTGCCGAAGCCCGAGGAGAACGCACCGGAGCCGTCGGTCCTGGTCGCCGCCCAGGTCCCGCTGGCCGATCCGGTGCCGCCGTCCTGGGGCGGCACGGCCAGGGTGTCGTCGGTGGTGGTGCCGCCGGCCGCGATGGCGCCGGAGTCCGGTACCACGCTGGGCGTGGTCGAGTACTCGTCGTCGTTGATATTGGTCGCGGAACCGGTGCTGCGGGTCACGTTGGTGGGCGTGCTGCCCCCGTCGGGCCCGACCGCGGCGTTGGTGTAAAGCCGGGTGCCGTCGTTGGACGAGACCACCACGGTGATCCCGTACTGCTGCACGATCGCGGCGATGACGGCCTGCTCGATCGGGTCATCCTCCAGGTAGCGGCCGGGGAAGCCGGCCACGTCGGTGCCGACGCCCAGGCTGGCCGTGATCACGTTGGGCCGCGGCGTCTGCTGCGCCGCCGCCAGCAGTGCCACCGCGATCTGATCCAGCGTCGGGACGGCGGGCACCACCAGGCGGTACTTCGCACCCGGCGCGATGCCGAGCAGGTCGGTGTCACCGCTGCCAGCCATGCCGGGCCGCTGCTGATCGTGCGGCAGCGGTGCCATCACCGAGAAGTCCAGCAGGACCTCGCCAAGTTGCGGATCCTCGTATTCGGCCGAACCGGTCGGGTCGAGCACGCCGCTGGCGTCCGAGGTGTAGGCCGGGATCAGCGGCATCGACGGGATGTCCAGGTACCGCTGGCCGCCCTGGATGATCGTGGTCGGGCCGTTCTGCTTCACGTACGTGTCGCCGCCGGCGGCCATGGCCGCGTCGGTGAGGTCACCTATCGACACGTTGGTGATCATCTCGCCGGTACCGGGCGGCTGGTGGAAGCGCTGTGCCAGCAGGCTGTAGGCGCCGGCCGCGTTGACCCCGCCAGCGTTGAGGAAGCTCTGCAGCGAGGAGCTCAGCCCGTAGTTGTCAGGCACCCCGCTGGCCCCGCCGGCTGAGGTGGGGCTGCTGGCCGGGGTGGCCGCGCTGGCTTGGGTGGCGCTGCGCACCGGGGCAGACGCGGCTCCCGCGGTTCCGCCGCGGCCGGCCCAGCCAGGCAGCGGCACCGCGCCGGTGTTCATCGGCGAGACGGCCTGGTCGGCCTCGGCGTAGGCGATGCCCGGCGTGGCGGCGAGCGTGCGTGCCGCGGATGCCGCGCCGGATCGGCTGAGATCGACCACTTCGACACGGGACAGATCGACCGCCCCGGGGCCGAGCTTGGCCTCGGCGGCGCTGTGCAGCTGCTCAGCCTGCGCGCTCGACAGCTGCGGCATCAGCGGGCGGACGGAGGTGGCACCGACCTTGCTGAGTGCGGTGTTGACCGCGGCGTTGGAGGTCACCGGGGCCCGGACCGCGAGATTACGCTGGCCACCCAGCGGCGAGCCGGTGACCGCCACCTGCCCGCCCAGCGCCACCAGCACCTGCCGACCGGCCCCTGCCGCCGCCGTTCCCGCGGTTCCCGGTCTCGGCGCCGTCGCCGGGCGCCAGGGCCCGAGCGCCGAGGTGCCCGCTGAACGCGGCGCAGCCGGTGCCGGGGCCTGCGCTGGGTGCTGACCAAACGAGGTCGCCGGGGGTGTGACCGCCGCGGCCGCCGGCCGTGGCGTGGCCGCGGCGATCCCTCCCGCAGTGGCAATGATCGCAGCACAGCAGGCAACCCAGTTCCGGCAGCTCATGGACGTCCTCTCGGAGCTTGCTGGCATCCCGGCCAACCGGACTGGCGCCGCATTGAACCACGCCAGTACGTGGGACGGATCACTTAAACAGACACGGAGAACTTTGCCCTCTTCGGGATATTTGGCACAAGATTGCCACTATGACCAATAGTCGCCAGAT
>DASYBQ010000103.1:0-31909 GCA_036500625.1 Pseudonocardia sp.
AAGAAGACTTTCCCCGCTGGTACCAGGACGTACTGGAGAAGGCGCAACTAGCGGACAACGGGCCGGTACGCGGCACGATGGTGATCCGACCGTACGGATACGGGCTCTGGGAGCGGATGCAGGCCGAGGTCGACGCCAGGATCAAGGCGACGGGTGCCGAAAACGTCTATCTGCCGCTGTTGATCCCGCTGTCGTACCTGGAGCGCGAGGCCGAGCACGTCGAGGGGTTCAGCCCCGAGCTGGCCGTTGTCACACACGCCGGCGGCAAGGACCTGGCTGAGCCACTCATCGTCCGACCGACGAGCGAGACCGTGTTCGGCGAGCTGATGTCCAAGTGGGTGCAGTCGCACCGTGACCTGCCGATGTTGCTGAACCAGTGGGCGAACGTGGTGCGGTGGGAGATGCGCCCCCGGCCGTTCCTGCGCACGACCGAGTTCTTGTGGCAGGAAGGCCACACCGCGCACGCCGACCGTGCGGACGCCGCCGGGTACGCCCTGCGGATCCACCTGGATGTCTACCGCGATTTCCTGCAGAACGTGCTGGCCATCCCGATCCTGGTGGGGGTCAAGACGAAGCGGGAGCGGTTCGCCGGGGCCATCAACACGATGACGTGCGAGGCGATGATGGCCGACGGCAAGGCACTGCAGATGGCCACGAGCCACGAGCTCGGGCAGAACTTCGCACAAGCGTTCGACATCACCTACACCGACACGGCTGGACAGGTGCGGGCATGCTGGACCACGTCATGGGGCTCCAGCACCCGGATGATCGGCGGCCTGATCATGGCGCATGGCGACGACAACGGGCTGCGCATCCCGCCCCGGGTGGCCCAGGTCCAGGCCGTGGTGATCGCGGTCAAGGACGATGAGCGCACCATGGCCGAGGCAACCGGCTTGGTCGAGGCATTGACGGCGGCGGGTGTCCGGGTCCGGCTCGACAACAGGACCACTCAAGGGTTCGGTCGGCGGGCCACTGAGTGGGAGCTGAAGGGTGTCCCGCTCCGGATCGAGGTCGGCCCCCGAGACCTGGCGACCGGGCAGGTCACGATCGCGCGTCGTGACACCGGCCAGAAGTCGTCCATGTCGCTCGACGCGGTGGCATCCGCCGCTCCGGACGTGCTGGAATCGATGCACACCGACATGATCGAGGGCGCACGGAGCCGGCTTGCCGACCGTACTGTTGACGCGGCCACGGTCCCAGAGGCGCTGGAGGCTGCGAAGACCGGGTTCGCGCGCGTCCCGTGGAAGGTCCTCGGCGAGGAAGGCGAGCGAATGCTCAACAGGCAGGCAACGAGCGTTCGGTGCCTGCAGACGCCGGATGGCAGCGTGCCTGGCGCCGAGGACTCGCCGGACGATCTGGTCGCGATCGTCGGGCGAAGCTACTGACCCCCCCACGCGTCTCCATCCGAGAGACCCCAGTCAGCGAACACCGCCTCGGTGTCATCTCCGGGCACCGGTGGAGCAACGGGCGCAGCGGCAGGCGTACGGGAGAACCGAGGTGCCGGAGCGGCCTGTGGCACCCCGTTGACCTCGATGATCGTCTCCCGGGCGGCCAGATGCGGGTGGTGCTGCGCTTCGGCGAAGGTGAGCACCGGGGTCACACAGGCGTCCTCCCCGGCGAACGCCTCGGCCCACTCGTCCCGAGGCTTGGCGCCGAACGCGGCGGTGAACCGTTCCCGCAGCACCGGCCAGCCGCCCCGGTCGTGCTGTGCCGGCAGTTGCGAGCCGTCCAGCCCTAGCCCGGCGAGCAGCGCGGCATAGAACTGCGGCTCCAGTGCGCCGACCGCGACGAACCGGCCGTCCGCGCAGCGGTAGGTGTCGTAGAACGGGCAGGCGCCGTCCAGCAGGTTGGCCGAACGCTCGTCGCTCCAGGCCCCCGATCCGCGCAGCGACCACATCAGCTGGCCGAGCAGGCTGGCGCCGTCGACCATCGCGGCATCCACCACCTGGCCCTGTCCGGAGTGCTGCCGCTCGGTCAGCGCGGCCAGGATGCCGATCACCAGCAGCATCGAGCCGCCGCCGTAGTCGCCGACCAGGTTCAACGGCGGCACCGGCTTGTCCGAGGGGCCGATCGCGTGCAGCACGCCGGTCAGCGAGATGTAGTTGATGTCGTGCCCGGCCCGTTTCGCCAACGGGCCGTCCTGCCCCCAGCCGGTCATCCGGGCATAGACCAGCCCGGCGTTGCGCGCCGCGCAGTCGGCCGGCCCGATGCCGAGGCGCTCGGTGACGCCGGGACGTAACCCCTCCAGCAGCACGTCGGCCTTCTCCGCCAACCGCAGCACGGTCTCCTTGCCCGCCTCGGTCTTGAGGTCGGCGGACACCGAACGCCGGTTACGCAGCGTGTAATCCGAACCGGCGCCAAGCGAAAGACCCCCGGTGGGCCGCTCGATCCGGACCACGTCCGCGCCGAGATCGGCCAAGATCATGGCCGCGTGCGGCCCCGGGCCGATGCCACCCAGCTCGACGACCTTCAGCCCGACCAGCGGTCCCGCCACGATGCGTCCTCCCGGTTGGATTTGCCAGGGCAGTTTAATGCACGGGGTCTCGTTTTCCTGCTGGTTCATGACGCGCGGCACCATGGCCGGCTCGTCGAGACCTCGACACGAACTGGTGAGTAACTCACCCTGGGCTGAGGTCGTTGCATCCACGTAGACGTTCTGATCCCCCGAAAGAGTGCCCTCTTCGTCGGAATCTCGACAGGGTGTTGGCAGTCCGGTTGTTCCCCCTTGGTGCCAGATCTCTGGAGTCCGCCACGTGACCAGCAGCAACCCGATAGTTGCCGGGTCGAGCACGGCGCTGCGGGAGGTGGGCAAGCTCTTCGCGCTGGGCCTGGACGTGGTGCGCAACCTGTTCAAGCGGCCCTTCCAGCTGCGTGAGCTGATCGAGCAGCTGTGGTTCATCGCCAGCGTGTCGATCCTGCCCTCGGCGTTGATCTCGCTGGCCTTCGGCGCGGTGATCTCGCTGCAGCTCGGCTCGTTGCTGCGCCAGATCGGCGCGCCTTCCGTCGCGGGCGCGACCAGCGTGCTGGCCAACGTGCAGCAGGCTGCGCCGATCATCTGTGCGCTGCTGATCGCGGGTGCCGGTGGCACGGCGATCTGCGCGGACCTTGGTGCCCGGACCATCCGGGAGGAGATCAGCGCGCTGGAGGTGCTCGGCATCTCGCCGGTCCAGCGGCTGGTGGTGCCGAGGGTGCTGGCATCGGCGGTGGTCGCGGTGCTGCTCAACGGCCTGATCAGCATCGTCGGGGTGGCCGGCGGCTACTTCTACAACGTGGTGCTGCAGCACGGCACACCGGGCGCGTACCTTGCCGGCTTCTCTCAGCTGGCCCAACCGGCCGACCTGGTCATCGGCGCGATCAAGGCGGTGTTCTTCGGCGTCACCGCCGGCCTGGTCGCCGCGTACCGGGGCCTCAACCCACCGTCCGGCCCGAAGGGCGTCGGTGACGCGGTGAACCAGTCGGTGGTGATCAGCTTCCTGCTGGTCTTCCTGATCAACGTCGCGCTCACCGGCATTTACCTCACCCTCGTGCCGCCGAAGGGGATGTGAACGTGGCCAACGGATTGAAGAAGGCTGCTCAGGTCCCGTTGCGGGTGCTCGACCAGCTGGGTGACCAGGGTTGGCTCTACCTGCGCACGCTGGGTTGGGCACCCCGCACGCTCAGCAGGTACAAGAAGGAGGTCCTGCGGATCCTCACCGAGGTCACCTTCGGTTCCGGTGGTCTCGCGGTGATCGGCGGCACGGTGATCATCGTCGGGCTGCTCACCTCGTTCACCGGGTCGGTGGTCGGCCTGCAGACCTACACCGCGCTGAACCAGCTGGGTGCCGCCGCGTTCACCGCGTTCATCGCCGCGTACTTCAACACCCGGGAGATATCCCCGCTGGTGGCCGCGATCGGCCTGACCGCCACGGTGGGCGCGGGCTTCACCGCCCAGCTCGGCTCGATGCGCATCTCCGAGGAGATCGACGCGCTGGAGGTCATGGCGATACCCAGCCTGCCGTTCCTGGTGACCACCCGGGTGATCGCGGGGTTCGTCGCCATCACCCCGCTGTACGCGGCCGGCCTGCTGACCTCCTACCTGGCCTCCCGGCTGACCGTCGCGGTGTTCTACGGCCAGTCGCTCGGCACCTACGACCACTACTTCATCCTGTTCCTGCCGCCGGTCGACATCCTCTACTCGTTCCTGAAGGTACTGGTCACGGCGGTGCTCATCATTTTGATCCACTGCTACTACGGCTACCGCACCACCGGAGGGCCGGCCGGGGTCGGAGTGGCGGTGGGCCGCTCCGTGCGGGCCTCGCTGGTGTTGATCTTCGTGTTGGACATCGCGGTGAGCCTCGCGCTCTGGGGTTCCACGACGACGGTGAAGATTTCCTGATGGCGGACGCGCTCCCCCCGCTGCGGCGCCGGCTCGTCGGCGTGGTGATGATCGGCCTGGTCGTGGCGCTGCTCGGGCTGTGCGTCGTGGTCTTCAACAAGGTGTTCACCCCCAAGGTGTCGATCACCATGCAGATCGCCAAGGCGGACAACTCGTTCCTCCCCGAGGCCGAGGTCCGAATGCGCGGGGTCACCGTCGGCGAGGTCTCGGACGTGGACAGCGACGGCCGGCTTGCCACGATCCGGATCGACCTGCAGCCCGGCCAGGTCAGCCACATCCCGAGCAACGTCACCGCCGCGCTGCTGCCCAAGAGCCTTTTCGGCGAGAGCTACGTGTCGCTGCAGGTGCCGGACAACCCGTCACCCCGGCCCATCCAGGCCGGCGACGTGATCACCCCGGACCGCAGCACCAAGTCGGTGCAGACCGAGCAGGTGTTCCAGAAGCTGCTGCCGCTGTTGGAGGCGGTCCGGCCGGCCGACCTGGCCAGCACCCTCGGCGCGCTCAGCCAGGCACTGACCGGGCGGGGCGAGCAGCTGGGCAAGACCGTCACCCAGCTGCACCAGTACCTGCGCCAGCTCAACCCCGCGCTGCCGGAGCTGACCCAGGACATCCAGGCGCTGCCCAAGGTCACCGACACCTACTCGAAGGCGGCGCCGGACCTGATCGAGGGGCTGAAGAACCTGACCACGACCAGCGACACCCTGGTCGAGAAGCGGGGCGATTTCGCCAACCTGTACCGCACGGTCACCGGCACCTCCAACCACCTGACCGACTTCCTGCGGGACAACCGGAGCAACCTGGTCGACCTGGTGGCGACCGCGCGGCCAACGCTGGACCTGCTGGCCCGCTACTCGCCCGAGTACGTCTGCCTGTTCCGCCGGCTCTCCGACGCGATCCCGTTCGGCGACCGGGCGTTCGGGCTCGGCGACGCCCGCCCCGCGCTGCACATCACCGCGGAGATCGTCGCCACCCGGGGCAAGTTCCTGCCGCACCAGGACGAGCCGGAGATCACCGACAACCGCGGCCCGGCCTGCTACGACAACACCCCGCCGCTGCCGCAGTACCCCGGCGGCCCGGCGATGGACGGCTCGACCCACCCACCGGCCAGCCCGCAGACCAGCCGGCTCGGCCAGCTGTTCACCGGCGGCCCGAGCGGTCCCGCGCCGAGCACGGTCCGCCCGCCGTTGCTGCCGTTCCTCGGTGGCGTGCCGGGTGAAGGCTCGCGGGCCGGCAGCGACCAGGGGGGTACCCGATGAGGGCGCTGCGGGGCATGTCCGGACCACTGATCAAGTTCACCGTCTTCGCGGTGGTGACCCTGGCGGCGACCTTCGTGCTCGCCGGCACGATCGCCAACCACATCGGCGGCGACACGGTCAGCTACAACGCCCGGTTCACCGATGCGACCGGCGTGGTGCCCGGCGACGACGTGCGCATCGCCGGCGTGCGGGTCGGCCAGGTGGACGACGTGAAGCTGGTGGACCGCAAGGTCGCGCTGGTGGAGTTCTCCGTGCAGAGCGCGCTGGTGCTGCCCAGCTCCACCGAGGCCACCATCAAGTACCGCAACCTGGTCGGGCAGCGGTTCGTCGCGCTGGAGCCGGGTTCCGGCCCGCCGGGCCGGTCGCTGCCGGCCGGCGCCACCATCCCGCTGGAACGGACCCACCCGGCGGTCAACCTGACCCAGCTGTTCGACGGCTTCCGGCCGCTGTTCCAGGCGCTCACCCCCAGTGACGTCAACCAGCTGTCCTTCGAGCTGGTCAAGGTGCTGCAGGGCGAAGGCGGCACGATTTCGAGCCTTCTGTCGCACACCGCGTCGCTGACCAGCACGATCGCCGACAAGGACCAGGTAATCGGCGAGGTGATCGACAACCTCAACCAGGTACTGGACACGGTCAACGCGCGCGACACCGAGCTCACCCAGCTGGTGATCACGGTGCGCCAGCTGGTCTCAGGGCTGGCCTCGGACCGCAACACCATCGGCGAGGCGATCCAGTCCATCGGGGACCTCACCGATACCACCGCCGACCTGCTGGAAGACGGCCGGCCGGCGCTCAAGAACGACATCGCCTCACTCGGCGACCTGACCGGCAACCTGAACGACAACCAGGAGAAGGTGGAGCACTTCCTGACCTTCCTGCCGCACAAGCTGGACGCGCTGACCCCGCTGGGCAGCTACGCGTCCTGGTTCAACTTCTACAACTGCGACATCGGCGGCACGATCACCCTGCCCGGTAACACCACGCTGCCGATCAACCTGATCAGCAACCCGGCGGACCGCTGCTACGCCCGCCCGCCGGGTACCTCGGCGCCGCCGTTCACCCCGCCCTCGGCCGCCAACCCGGCCGCAGGCATCCCAGGGTTGGGGGGCCACCGGTGACCTCGATGAGCAAGCGCAACCCGATCCCCATCGGCCTGATCTCCATCGCGGTGATCGTCGGCGTGCTGGTGCTGGCCTTCCGGGCGGACAGCCTGCCGCTGATCGGGTCCGGCACCCAGTACCAGGCGCAGTTCTCCGAGGCGGCCGGGCTGACCCAGGGCAACGAGGTACGCATCGCCGGGGTGAAGGTCGGGAAGGTGACCGACGTCGCCCTGCAGGGCGGGCACGTGCTGGTGAAGTTCCGGGCCAAGGACGCCGACATCGGCGACGCCAGCTCGGCTTCCATCCAGATCAAGACGCTGCTGGGGGAGAAGTACCTGGCCGTCGACCCCGAGGGGGACCGGCCGCTGGACCCGGACACCCCCATCCCGCTGCAGCGCACCCTCGCGCCCTACGACGTGGTGCAGGCGTTCAACCAGCTGTCCGACACGGTTGGCGAGCTGAACACCCAGCAGCTGTCGGACAGCCTGCGGGCGCTCTCGGACACCTTCAAAGACACCCCGGCCGATGTGCGGACCTCGCTGAACGGGCTGAGCCGGCTGTCGGTGACCATCGCCTCCCGCGACGACCAGCTGGCGCACCTGCTCGACAACACCAACAAGACCACCGGTGTGCTCGCCGCGCGCAACGACGACATCAACCGGATCCTCTCCGACGGCAACAAGCTGCTGGCCGAGCTGCGGGCCAGGGAGGGCGCGATCAGCCGGCTGCTGGACGGCACCCGCCGGCTCTCCACCCAACTGCGCGGACTGATCAAGGACAACGAGGACCAGATCGGCCCGACGCTGGACGAGCTCGACCGGCTCACCGACACTCTGCAGCGCAACGAGGACTCGCTGGTCGCCGGAATCCGCCGGCTCGGCCCGTTCGCCACGGTGTTCACCAACTCGCTCGGCACCGGCCGCTGGTTCGACAGCTTCATCGACGGCCTTGTCCCGGCGCTGCCCGGCCTGCCGGGCAACACCGGCGGCACGCTGCCCGCCCCGCCGTCCATCGGAGGTGGCCGATGACGCCCCGTTCCGCCAAGGCACGGACCTGGCTGAGCACCATCGCGATCCTGCTCGTGGTGGCGCTCGTGGTGGTCGCGGGCCTGGCCTTCGTCCGGCACCGGCAGACCGCCAACAGGTACTCGGCGATGATGTCGACGGTGATCGGCCTCTACCCGGGCGCCGATGTGCGGGTGCTCGGTGTGCCGGTCGGCGCGGTGGACACCGTCACGCCGAGGGGCCAGCTGGTCCGGGTCGACTTCCACGTCAACACCGACACCCCGGTGCCGGCCGGCGCGATGGCAGCGGTGATCGAGCCGAGCGTGGTCGCGGACCGCTACCTGCAGCTCGCGCCGGCCTACACCGGCGGCCCCACGCTGCCGCAAGGCGCGGTCATCCCGAAGGACCGCACCGCGTCACCGGCCGAGTTCGACGACCTGCTGGCCAGCGTGCAGAAGCTGAGCACCTCGCTCGGCCCGCAAGGGGTCAACGCGAACGGCGCGCTTTCCGACGCGCTGCACACCCTGGCGCGCAACCTGGACGGCAACGGGCAGCAGATCAACACCACCCTCGGCAACCTGTCCCAGGCGGCCAACACGCTGTCCGTCAACAAGGACAACCTGGCCGGTACGGTGCGCAACCTGCAGTCGTTCACCAGCAACCTGAAACAGAACGACGGCCAGGTCCGCCAGTTCACCGAGCAGTTCGCGCAGGTCAGCGGTTACCTGGCCAGCGAGAGGCAGAACCTGGGCGAAACGCTGCGGCAGCTGTCGGTCACCCTCGGCCAGGTGGCGACCTTCGTGCGCGACAACCGCGCGGAGATCAGGACGAACGTGGACAAGCTGGGTGACATCATCGGTACGGTCAACAACGAGCGGCTGGCCGTCGAGCAGGTCCTGGACACCGCCCCGGCCGGGCTGGACGGCCTTGTCAACGGCTACAACGCCTCGAGCGGCACGCTGGACACCCGGCTCAACCTGCTGCAGAGCATCCTGTGCACGGTCTACAACCTGCCGGTGCTGCCGGCCGCCATCAAGACCGCGATCGGGCCGGTGCTCAACACGCTGCTGCCCGGCGGGTTGGCCGGCTGCGCGAACCTGCCTTCGGTACCGCTGCCGGCGCTGACGGCCGACCAACTGGCCGGGTTGCACCTGCCAGCGCTGCCCGGGGCTACCGGGCTGGCCTCGGCGCTGCGCACGCTGCCAACGCCGCCGGCCTCGGCGAAAGCGGCGAATCCCTCGGCGCCAGGGACCTCGGGCCGCCCCCTCGGCCCTCAGCCCGCCGGGAGCCGACCACCGGTCTCGCTGCCTGGCCTGTTCGGAGGTGGCGGGTGAACCGGGATAGCTGGCGGCGAGTGGCCTCGGCAGGGGCGGTCGCCGGCCTGGTCGGGCTGACCGCGTCCGGTTGCGGCTCGCTGTCGCTGCAGGGCGTGCAGCTGCCCGGCGGCGCGAACCTTGGCAGCGAGCCGTACCAGGTCACCGTGGAGTTCCGCGACGTGCTCGACCTCGTCCCGCAGGCCAGTGTGAAGGTCAACAACGTCACGGTCGGCCAGGTGAAGACCGTCACGCTGAACACCCGCAACTGGCTGGCCGACGCGCACCTGGAGATCAACGAGAACGTCGTGCTGCCGGCCAACGCGGACGCCCAGCTCAAACAGACGACACTGCTCGGCGAGAAGTACGTCGAGCTGGGCCCGCCCAGCGACGCCCCGCCCCAGGGCCGGCTCAGCAACGGGGCAACCGTGCCGGTCGCCCGCACCAACCGGTTCCCCGAGGTGGAGGAGCTGTTCGGTGCGTTGTCCATGCTGCTCAACGGCGGCGGCATCGGCCAGGTGCAGAACATCGCCGCCGAGCTGAACAAGGCGTTGGACGGGCACGAGGCCGACACCCGGGCGCTGCTGGACGACGTCAACACCCTGACCAGCACGCTGGACGGGCAGAAGGACAACATCACCCGCGCGCTGGACGGGGTGGACAAGCTGTCGGCCAACCTGGTCGCCCAGCGGGGCAACCTCGACTCGGTGCTCACCGACCTGCAGCCGGGCCTGGCGGTGCTCAACGAGCAGCGGCCCCAGCTGGTCGGCATGCTGGCCGCGCTGGACAAGCTGTCCGGGGTGGCCACCGACGTGGTCAACCGCAGCCACGACGACCTGGTCGCCGACCTGCGCGCGCTGCGGCCCACATTGCGCGAGCTGGCCAGGACCGGCAACACGCTGCCCAACTCGCTGCAGATTTTCGCCACCCCGCCGTTCACCGACTCCGCGGTCGGCGCGATCCGGGGCGACTTCATGAACCTGAACACCAAGGTCGACCTGAACATCCAGGACCTGCTGGACAACCTGCTCAACGCGACCACACCGCCGGTACAGCTGCCAAGCCCCGCCAACCTTGTGCCGCCCGGGTTGATCACCCTGCCGAAGCCGCCCCTGGCGTCCGAGGCGCCGAGACTGCCCGGACTCGGTGGGCTACTGGGAGGTGGCAGGTGATCACTCGCACGGCCATGGTCAAGGTCGGGGTGTTCGTCGTGCTCACCGTGGTGCTGGTGTTCTACATCGGCGCGCACTTCCTCAGCCTGTTCAGCTTCATCGGCCCGCGCAGCTATACGGTGCACCTGCCGGTGGCCGACGCCAACGGGTTGTTCGCGCGCAGCGAGGTCACCTTCCGGGGTGTCAAGGTCGGCGACATCGGCCAGCCGCGGCTGACCGATGGCGCCCACCCTGGGGTGGACATCCCGCTGGTCATCGAGGGCGGCACCCCGAAGATCCCGGCCGACCTGACCGCCGTGGTCGCGGACCGGTCGGCGGTGGGTGAGCGTTTCGTGGACCTGCGGCCCAACACCGACCAGGGCCCGTTCCTTGCCGACGGCGACACCATCCCGGCGAACCGGGTGAGGGTGCCGGTCCCGGTGCAGAACGTGCTGGGCAGCCTGAACACCCTGGTGGCCAGCGTGCCGCTGGACGACCTGCGCGGCACGGTCGACGAGCTGGGCAAGGCGTTCAACGGGCTGGGGCCGAAGCTGGGGCTGCTGCTGGACTCGACCAACTCGCTGACCAGCACCGCGCTGGACAACCTGCCACAGACCCTGGCGCTGATCCACGACGCGCGCACCGTGCTGCAGACGCAGAACGACCTGGCCGACCCGATCCGCTCGTTCAGCTCGAACCTGAAGCTGGTCACCCAGCAGCTCAAGGACTCGGACCCGGACATCCGCCGGCTGCTGGTCACCGGGCCGGACGCGGCGCGGGAGCTCGACACGCTGCTCGACGAGTCCGGCGACGGGCTGAGCCGCACCATCAAGGAAGGCCGGACGCTCAGCCAGATCACCAGCTCACACCTGCGCGACATCCAGTCGGTGCTGCAGCTCTACCCGGGGCTGGCCGCCGCGATACCCACGATCCTGCCCGGGGACGGCACCGCGCACCTCGGCCTCGCGCTCAACATCAACGACCCGGCGCCGTGCTCGCTCGGCTACGAGAACACCCTGCGGCGTCCCGGCACGGACACCGCTCCGGACCGCATCAACTACCGGGCCTACTGCCGGGCGCCGATTTTCTCGCCGACCGACGTGCGCGGGGTCAAGCCGCAGTACCCATTCGTCGACGGCAGGCCCGGCACCCCGCCGGACTGGTTCCGTGCCTTCTACAGCGACGGTCCGGCGGCGGGCATCAATTCACACTCCTCGCGCTGACGTATCCCTCGGGCGGGCCTGGCGGCCCGCCGTCGGGATCCGTGGGCTCCTCCGTCGCCGGGGCGCCCTTGTGGTCGCCTTGGCAGCGGTCTGTTCGCGTTGGGTCGGTTGTCGCTGACATGCACTGCCCGGCCTTCGCCGGAACTCCTTCGGAGCCAAACCCGAGGGCCCGGCTTCATACCGCCCGCGTGGACGAGCGCGTCAGACCAGGTTGCGCAGATGCGGGGGCCGCGACAAAGCCGTCACATGCCCCGCTCTACCCTCAATCGCTATGAGTGCCCTGCTGGCGCGCCGAGGCGCTGCTCCGGGCGGCCCAGCCGGGGCCGACCGGGTGCGGTTGCTGACCGTGGCCGCGGGAGTGGTGGCCGGGCTCGGGCTGATCGGTGCCGTGGTCTTCGGCATCCTGCTGTGGAACATCACGCGGGGGGCCGGCGCGCAGGCCGCGGTGGCCCGCGACGATGCGCTCGCCTCGGCCCGGCAGGTCGCGGCCAACCTGCAGACCCTGGACTACAACACCGTGGACGAGGGCCTTGACACCTGGCAGGCGTCCGCGACCGGTCCGCTGCTCGGCGAGTTCACCAAGAACAGGCAGCAGTACGCCGCGCAAATCCGCCAGGCGCGGACCTCGACCACGGCCCGCGTGGTCGACGCGGCGCTCTCTGACTTCGACGACACCACCGGTAAGGCCACCGCGATCGCGGCGGTTGATGTCAGCACCACCCAGCAGGTGAACGGAGCCCCCAGCCTCCCGGTCACCAAGCAGGTACGTATCCAACTCGAACTTGTCCGCATGCCGGACGCCGGATGGAAGGCAGACGCCGCCAGCGCGCTGTGAATCCTGACCCCCCGTAAGGATTTGGCTCAATGTCCGCTCCCCGCAACGTGACGCCCTCGGCACCCCCGGTGCCGTCGCCGGCCGACGCCGCGCGGGTGAACGGCCCGACCGGCACGGTGCCGACCCCGGTCGCGCCGCCCGCGCCGCCCGCCGACCGGCGGGCCACCCGGCTGCTGACCGTGCTGGCGGTGCTGGCCGTGCTGCTCCTCGCGGCCGCTGTGCTGCTGGGCGTCGCGTGGGGCGCGCAGCGGCACTCCGGGCCGAGGGCCAACCAGGCCTTCACCGACGGCGGGGCGACCGCGGCGCTGGTCGGTGAGGTGACCAACGCGGTCATCGCGGTCTACTCCTACGACTACACCACGCTGCCGGCCAACGAGGCGGCGGCGAAGGCCGTGGTCACCGGCCGCTACGCCAGCGAGATCGACAGGCTCTTCGCGCCCCTCAAGCAGGTGGCGGTCGCACAGCAGGCCTCGATGAGGGCCACCGTTCCAGCCGCCGCGGTCAGCCTGTTGCAGGGCGACCGGGCCCGGTTGTTGATGATGGTCGACCAGGCCGGCGTGCACGGTACGGACAAGCAGCCCACCGGTGCGAGTGCCCGGCTGATGATCGACGCCCAACGGGTCGAAGGGCACTGGAAGATTGCCGAGGTCACCCCGGAATGACACGCATGACTGGCCAGTCGAAGCTTCTCGTCGTGGTGGCCGCCCTGCTCGCGGTCGCAGGGGTCGGTGCTGCCGGCTGGTTCGGCTATTCCTGGTGGTCCGCCGCGAACAGCAACTCCGTCACGGTCGTACAGGCCAGGGACGGCGCGCTGCGGGCGTCAAGGGAGCTCGCGGTGATCCTGCAGTCTGTCGACCCGGACCAGCCGGAACAGGGCATGCAAGCCTGGCAGGCGGCCGCGACCGGCTCGCTGCTGCAGCAGCTGCAGCGCGACCACGACAAGTACATCACCCGGCTGAAGCAGGCGCCGACCCGCAGCACCGCCACGGTGCTGGACGCCGCCCTGACCGGCCTGGACGCCAACGCCGGCACCGCGTCGGCGATTGCCGCGCTGGACGTCATGCAGGTCCCGGTGGTCAATGGCGCCGCTGGCCCGCCCTCCACCCGCCAACTCCGCGTGAAGCTGACGCTGAACCGGACCGACGCCGGCTGGAAGATCGCAAGCGCCGGCCTCGTCAACGCCGCCTGAGTCAGGAGCCCCGATCGTGCCTCGCCCCAACCGACCCGGGTTCCTCCGCCGGAACAAGGTGACTCCTAGCCGTCCCGGAGCCGAGGACCAGGGCACCGCACCCGAGCCACCCCAGGACGAGTACCCGACCGAGACCTTCGACGCGATCCGGTTCGACTCGGGCCCCACCTCGGATCCGGCCGACGACGGCGCGGACGTGGTGGACGAGTGGGAGCAGGCACTGCGCGGCGACGCATCGGGCAGCGAGCCTGCGGCCGAGTCACGGCGCGGCGCGCGCGGCCGACGCGGCGGCGGGGGCACGGAACAGGACGACGGCTCGAGTCAGATCTTCGACCGGATCCGAGGCGAGCGAACCACCGGAGTCGCTCCGGGTCGGGCGAACGGCGGGGCCACGGGGCTGTTCGGCTCCGCCTGGGGCCGGGATGACCGGGTGGATACCGCGGTCATCCCCCGGATTACCGATGACGACCCGCCGCACCACACCGGGGCGCACGGCGATACCGACCGCCAGGAGACCGGGCACACCGGGTCCGAGGCGTGGTTCGGCCCGGCCGAGCACGGGCAGCCCGGTGACGAGACCGCGCGCAAGCCTGATGAAGAGCCGGGCGATGGCGCCGACACGGCCGAGCACGAGACGGCCGAGCACGAGACGGCCGAGCACGAGATGGCCGAGCACGAGACGGCTGAGCACGAGACGGCTGAGCACGAGACAGCCGGGCACGGCCGGGGTACCTGGGATGTGGCCGAGCTGGCGGAGGCCAGGTCGACCGCGCCCTCGGCAGCTGAGGCTGACCTCGCCGAGCCCGATGTAGCTGAGTCCGAGCTGGGCGAGGACCATCGGGGCGATTCGGGTACCTCGGAGACGGATGTCGAGGCAGCGGAGCCGACCGAGCATCAGCAGGGCGAGCCGGATGCCGAAGATGCCGAGCTCGTCGAGCACCAGCAGGGCGAGTCGGACGCGGCTGGGACAGACCTCGCCGAGCACGGGGACCCGGAGCCCCCGGCCGACGCTGTCTCCGGAGCCGGGCAGCTGCCCGAGCGTTCGGCGGAGCAGCCCGAGGACAGCACCGAGGTGCCGGAGTCCGCTGGCGAGCAGCCCGCGCACGACGTGGCGGAACCTGAGGCGCATGCGAGCGAGCCCGAGGACCCGCCCGGAGCCGGCTTGTCGGCCGAGCACGGCTGGGAGGACGACGCCGACGCCGGCTCCGCACCGCACTCGGGTACCGACGAGCCGGCCGCTTCCCTGGTCACGCCGGCACCCGTGACAGCGCCCGCAGCCGATGCAAGCGCCGACGGCGCGGCGGCCGCTGAGATGGCCGCTGAACAGGTGGTCGAGCCCGCGCGGGAGCACCACACACCCGAGGTACCCGGTGCTACGCCAACTCCGGACTACGGCCCGGACGCCGAACAGGCCTTCAGCCAGGCCGGCGAGGGCGAGGATGCCCGCGAGCAGGCCACTGACGGGCACGCCGGCGCCGATGAGCACGGCGCGGTCGTACAGCACGCGGCAACTGGCGACCACGACGCCGCCGAGGAGCACGGCGAGTCCGAGTGGTACGCCGCGACCGGCGAGCACAGCGGAGCCGACGAGGACTACCGCGAGGACTACCGCGAGGCGGAATGGCCGGACCGGCCGGCAGTGACCCCGCCGGTCGAGATCGACCCGGAGACCGCCGCGGAGCAGACCGCACTGATCCCGGCATACCGTGACGAGGACCAGGACGCGCACCGGGACCTGGCTGGCTACCGCGAGCCGGTCGAGCCCGACCGCGGTTTCGAGCATGCTGGCCGGGCCGCCGCGCACCAGCCCGAGGACTGGCGGCACTATCAGGACGACCTGCGCCCCGGTGAAAGAACCGAGGTCATCCCGGTCTTCCGCGACGACTACCCGGCACAGGGTGACCAGGGGTACGGCGACCGGAGCTGGGCGGTTCGGGCCGGCCAGGACCGGGCCGATGACGAGGGACCTGGCGAGCGGACCGAGCTGATCCCGGCCTACCGGGACGACGATGCCCAGCGGGACGACGATGCCAAGCCCGTGCACGCGGGGGACAGCGGGGACGGCGGCGCCACTGAGGGCACCGGGACCGCCGCCGCGGTGGCGGCGGGTGCCGGCGCGCTGGCCGGCGCCAAGCTCGCCAACCTGGCCAGAGCATCCCGGACGGGTGCACAGGACACGCCGAACGATGCCGGGACCGCGCCGGACCAGCCGGGCTCAGCGGAGCCCGACGACGCCAACAAGACCGCCAAGCGGGAGAAGAAGCGTGCCAGGTGGCGCGGCTCCCGGGGCCGGACACCGAACGCCACCGAGCGCACCCCGGACAGCGAACCGATCGGGCAGGATGAGCCGGCCCCGGGCAACAAGCCGGTTGAGGACGACGAGCCGACCGGGACCGCCACGGCCACGGCGGCGAACCTGGCCGTGCCCTCGGCGGAGGCCGCCGGCTCGGCCGGCCCCGACGAACTGGCCGACCAGCCCGTCGACCAGGCACCCGAGCAGCCCGGTGACCAGGCACCAGATCAGCCAGGCGGCGAGGCACCCGACAAGTCGGGCGCCACCTCGCCGGCCCAGGCAGCGGCACCCGGCGCCGGTGCAAAGGCGTCCGCAAAGCGACGGACCAAGTCCGAGGCCTTGGCCGAAGCCAAGTCCGAGCCGAACCCCGAAGCCGAGCCGAAGCCCGAAGCCGAGCCCGGTTCCAAGGCAGCCGTGCGGGCGGGAGCCGTCGCCGCGGCGGCAGCGACCGAGGTGTCCAACACCAAGGCCAGGACCAAGCCGGAGACCAAGCCCGAAACCAAGGCCGGAACTCGAGCGGCACCCGAGCCCGGCGCTACCAAGCCCGGCGTTCGAGCTGGTAAAAAGGCCGAGGCAACGGCCGGAGCCAAGTCGGGGACCGGCGCGGGTGCCAAGGCAGACCACGCCACGGACAGCACGACCGGACCGGTGGCCGTCGTCCCCGGGCAGCGCAAACCGTTCGTGCTGGTCTCGGTGCTGCTGGTGGTCGCGCTCCTCGGCGCGGCGGCCGCCTACCTGCTGGCCGGGCAGGCGACCAGGGCGGCCGAGCTGCGGCCCTCGGCCAACCTCGCATACCTCGACCAGGCCGCCACCGAACAGGTGCGCGCCGAGGTCGGCAAGGCCGTGGAGGCCATCTACTCCTACGACACCGCGAACCTGGACGACACCGAGAACCGGGCACTGTCGTTCATCACCGGGTCCTACGGCGACCAGTTCCGGCAGAACTTCAGCGCGGTCCGCGCGCTCGGCCCGCAGTCGAACATCTCGCTCAGCTCGAAGGTGGTCGATGCCGGCGTGGAGATGCTCACGGACCGTCGTGCCACCCTGCTGATGATGGTGAACCAGGTGGGTCGCCGAGGTGACAGTCCCGCACCGTTGACGGCGCAGATCCGTCTGACCGTAACCGCCGAGAAGGTGGGCGGTCAGTGGAAGGTGTCGGACGTCGATCAACGGTGACACTTCGGGGTCGAGCGGCCACCGGTCGTCCTCCGAAAGAGACCACTTACCGACATTTAGCCTCTTGACTCTGGGAGCGGGGCACGTCACCCTTGGTGGCGCGATGGTTCGGCGAAACGGTCCTGGGTGACCTCTCTCGACAGCGGCCGCGTTTGCGGCTAGACTGCCTCTTTGCGCTGCCCTCATGCGCGTGACATGTCTGCCACCGGTTCGTTCGAGGCTTTTCGAGCGGATCGCGGCCGGGTGTCATGCGGAGTGAGAGAAGCGCGCTGAACACAACACAGGCAACGCGTCGCTACAGCCACCAGCCTTGCGGCCTCGAACCGGACTCCGAAAGGTGTTCCGGCTCGCTGTGCCACCAGACGGTACCCGTTGCGGACGGCGCATGCCAGACGAGCGTAGTTCTCGGAAGGACGCATCTTGGCTGTCTCCCGCGCCACCGTGACCACCGCGACCCCCACCGGGACGTTCTCGGCGAACCCGAGTTTCCCGGGCGCACCGACCCGTGTTTCCTTTGCCAAGATCCGCGAGCCGCTCGAGGTCCCCGATCTGCTCAACCTGCAACTCCAGTCCTTCGAATGGCTGGTCGGCGACGAGGCGTGGTTCCAGCGCCGCATCGATGCCGGCGAAGAGCTCCCGGTCGGCGGCCTCGAGGAGATTCTCACGGAGATCTCGCCGATCGAGGACTTCTCCGGGTCCATGTCGCTGTCCTTCTCCGATCCTCGTTTCGACGAGGTGAAGGCCCCGGTCGAGGAGTGCCGGGACAAGGACATGACCTACGCGGCACCGCTGTTCGTCACCGCGGAGTTCACCAACAACAGCACCGGCGAGATCAAGAGCCAGACGGTGTTCATGGGTGACTTCCCTGTGATGACCGACAAGGGCACTTTCATCATCAACGGCACCGAGCGTGTCGTGGTCTCCCAGCTGGTCCGGTCCCCAGGTGTGTACTTCGACCACACCGTGGACAAGGCCACCGACAAGGACGTCTACTCGGTCAAGGTCATCCCGAGCCGGGGTGCCTGGCTGGAGTTCGACGTCGACAAGCGCGACACCGTCGGCGTCCGCATCGACCGCAAGCGCCGCCAGCCGGTCACCGTGCTGCTGAAGGCGCTCGGCTGGGACGCCGAGCAGATCCGCGAGCGGTTCGGCTTCTCGGAGACCCTGCTGGCCACCCTGGAGAAGGACCACACCGCGGGGCAGGACGAGGCGCTGCTGGACATCTACCGCAAGCTGCGCCCCGGCGAGCCGCCCACGAGGGAGAGCGCGCAGACCCTGCTGGAGAACCTGTTCTTCAAGGACAAGCGCTACGACCTGGCCAAGGTCGGCCGCTACAAGGTGAACAAGAAGCTGGGGCTGCGCAGCGCTCCCGATGTCGGCACGCTGACCGAGGACGACATCCTCACCACCATCGAGTACCTCGTCCGGCTGCACGCCGGCGAGACCACGATGTCCACTGGTTCCGGTGAGAATGCCGCCGAGATCCCGGTGGAGACCGACGACATCGACCACTTCGGCAACCGCAGGCTGCGCACTGTCGGCGAGCTGATCCAGAACCAGATCCGGGTCGGCCTTTCCCGGATGGAGCGGGTCGTCCGGGAGCGGATGACCACTCAGGACGTCGAGGCGATCACCCCGCAGACCCTGATCAACATCCGGCCGGTGGTGGCCGCGATCAAGGAGTTCTTCGGTACCTCGCAGCTGTCCCAGTTCATGGACCAGCACAACCCACTGGCCGGTCTTACCCACAAGCGCCGGCTGTCCGCGCTTGGCCCTGGCGGGCTGTCGCGGGAGCGCGCGGGCATGGAGGTCCGCGACGTGCACACCAGCCACTACGGCCGGATGTGCCCGATCGAGACGCCGGAGGGCCCGAACATCGGCCTGATCGGTTCGCTGTCCTCGTTCGCGAGGGTCAACCCGTTCGGCTTCATCGAGACGCCCTACCGCAAGGTCAACGAAGGTGTGGTCAGCGACCAGATCGACTATCTGACCGCCGATGAAGAGGACCGCCAGGTCATCGCGCAGGCCAACGCGCCGCTGAACGAGGACGGTTCGTACGCCGAGGCCAGGGTGCTGGTCCGGCGCAAGGGCGGCGAGGTCGACTACATCAGCCCCAGAGGGGTCGACTACATGGACGTCTCGCCGCGCCAGATGGTGTCGGTGGCGACCGCGCTGATCCCGTTCCTCGAGCACGACGACGCCAACCGCGCGTTGATGGGCGCGAACATGCAGCGCCAGTCGGTGCCGCTGCTGCGCAGCGAGTCCCCGCTGGTGGGTACCGGCATGGAGCTGCGCGCCGCGGTGGACGCGGGCGACGTGCTGGTCGCGTCGAAGGCCGGCGTGATCGAGGAGCTGTGCGCCGACTACATCACCGTGATGGCCGACGACGGCACTCGGCAGACCTACCGGCTGAACAAGTTCCGCCGGTCCAACCAGGGCACCTGCAACAACCAGAAGCCCATCGTGGACGAGGGTCAGCGGGTCGAGTACGGCCAGGTGCTGGCCGACGGGCCGTGCACCGAGAACGGCGAGATGGCCCTCGGCAAGAACCTGCTCGTGGCGATCATGCCGTGGGAGGGCCACAACTACGAGGACGCGATCATCCTCTCGCAGCGCCTCGTGCAGGACGACGTACTCACGTCGATCCACATCGAGGAGCACGAGATCGACGCCAGGGACACCAAGCTGGGCGCCGAGGAGATCACCCGGGACATCCCGAACGTGTCCGAGGAGGTGCTGGCGGACCTGGACGAGCGCGGCATCATCCGGATCGGCGCCGAGGTGCAGCCCGGCGACATCCTGGTCGGCAAGGTCACGCCCAAGGGTGAGACCGAGCTGACCCCGGAGGAGCGGCTGCTGCGGGCGATCTTCGGCGAGAAGGCCCGCGAGGTGCGCGACACCAGCCTCAAGGTGCCGCACGGGGAGAACGGCAAGGTGATCGGCATCCGGGTGTTCTCCCGTGATGACGACGACGAGCTGGCCCCAGGCGTCAACGAACTGGTCCGGGTGTACGTGGCGCAGAAGCGCAAGATCTCCGACGGCGACAAGCTGGCCGGTCGGCACGGCAACAAGGGCGTGATCGGCAAGATCCTGCCCGTCGAGGACATGCCGTTCCTGCCGGACGGCACCGCGGTGGACATCATCCTGAACACCCACGGCGTGCCGCGCCGGATGAACATCGGCCAGGTGCTGGAGACCCACCTCGGGTGGATCGCCAAGTCCGGCTGGGAGATCGAGGGCACGCCGGACTGGGCGGCCAAGCTGCCCAAGGAGCTCTACTCCGTGCCGGCCGGCACGAACACCGCGACACCGGTGTTCGACGGCGCCAAGGATGTCGAGCTCACCGGGCTGCTCTCCTCCACCCGGCCCAACCGGGACGGCGACCGGATGGTCGGCCCGGACGGCAAGGCGCAGCTGCTCGACGGGCGCTCCGGGGAGCCTTACCCGTTCCCGGTCGCGGTCGGCTACATGTACATCCTCAAGCTGGCGCACCTGGTGGACGACAAGATCCACGCCCGGTCCACCGGCCCGTACTCGATGATCACCCAGCAGCCGCTCGGTGGTAAGGCGCAGTTCGGTGGCCAGCGCTTCGGTGAGATGGAGTGCTGGGCCATGCAGGCCTACGGCGCCGCCTACACGCTGCAGGAGCTGCTCACCATCAAGTCCGACGACGTGGTCGGGCGGGTCAAGGTGTACGAGGCGATCGTCAAGGGTGAGAACATCCCGGAGCCGGGCATCCCCGAGTCGTTCAAGGTGCTGCTCAAGGAGTTGCAGTCGCTGTGCCTGAACGTCGAGGTGCTGTCCAGCGACGGTGCGGCCATCGAGATGCGCGACACCGACGACGAGGATCTGGAGCGTGCGGCGGCCAACCTGGGCATCAATCTGTCCAGCCGACCGGGCGCCGACTCGCTGTCTGTTGATGACGTAGTTCATTGAGCTGTCGGGGGGCTCCGCCCCCCGACACCCCCTCGGGGGTCGCTGGACAACTAGTCATCTTTTCACCGCTAGACCTGCTTTGCGAGATTTCAGGGAGACTGAAGCCACGTGCTAGACGTCAACTTCTTCGACGAACTACGCATCGGCCTTGCCACCGCTGAGGACATCCGTCAGTGGTCGTTCGGCGAGGTCAAGAAGCCCGAGACGATCAACTACCGCACTCTGAAGCCGGAGAAGGACGGGCTGTTCTGCGAGAAGATCTTCGGCCCGACCCGGGACTGGGAGTGCTACTGCGGCAAGTACAAGCGCGTCCGGTTCAAGGGCATCATCTGTGAGCGCTGTGGCGTCGAGGTAACTCGCACCAAGGTTCGGCGCGAGCGGATGGGGCACGTCGAGCTGGCCGCTCCGGTCACGCACATCTGGTACTTCAAGGGCGTGCCGAGCCGGTTGGGCTACCTGCTCGACCTGGCGCCGAAGGACCTCGAGAAGATCATCTATTTCGCGGCCTACGTGATCACCTCGGTGAACGACGAGCTGCGACACAACGACCTGCCCACCCTCGAGAGCGAGATGGGCGTTGAGCGCAAGCGGGTCGAGCAGCGCCGCGACGCGGACCTCGAGGCCCGCGCGCAGAAGCTCGAGGTCGACATCGCCGAGCTCGAGGCCGAGGGTGCCAAGAGTGACGTGCGCCGCAAGGTCAAGGAGGGCGGCGAGCGGGAGATGCGCCAGCTGCGCGACCGTGCGCAGCGGGAGCTGGACCGCCTCGACGAGATCTGGACAACCCTCACCAAGCTGTCCACCAAGCAGCTGATCGCCGACGAGATGCTCTACCGCGAGCTCTACGACCGCTATGGCGACTACTTCACCGGCTGCATGGGCGCCGAGGCGATCCAGAAGCTGGTGCAGACCTTCGACATCGACGCCGAGGCCGACAACCTGCGGGAGACCATCCGCAGCGGCAAGGGTCAGAAGAAGCTGCGCGCGCTCAAGCGGCTGAAGGTCGTCGCGGCGTTCCAGGCCACCGGCAACAACCCGCTGGGCATGGTGCTGGACTGCGTGCCGGTCATCCCGCCGGACCTGCGCCCGATGGTGCAGCTCGACGGTGGCCGGTTCGCCACCTCCGACCTGAACGACCTGTACCGCCGGGTGATCAACCGGAACAACCGGCTCAAGCGGCTGATCGACCTCGGTGCGCCCGAGATCATCGTCAACAACGAGAAGCGGATGCTGCAGGAGGCCGTCGACGCGCTGTTCGACAACGGCCGCCGAGGCCGTCCGGTCACCGGCCCTGGCAACCGCCCGCTCAAGTCGCTGTCCGACCTGCTCAAGGGCAAGCAGGGGCGGTTCCGGCAGAACCTGCTCGGCAAGCGCGTCGACTACTCCGGCCGGTCGGTCATCGTGGTCGGCCCGCAGCTGAAGCTGCACCAGTGCGGCCTGCCAAAGCAGATGGCGCTGGAGCTGTTCAAGCCGTTCGTGATGAAGCGGCTGGTCGACCTGAACCACGCGCAGAACATCAAGTCGGCGAAGCGGATGGTCGAGCGCGGCCGCTCGCAGGTGTGGGACGTGCTGGAAGAGGTCATCGCCGGGCACCCGGTGCTGCTCAACCGGGCACCCACGCTGCACCGCCTCGGCATCCAGGCCTTCGAGCCGCAGCTGGTGGAGGGCAAGGCCATCCAGCTGCACCCGCTGGTCTGTGAGGCGTTCAACGCCGACTTCGACGGTGACCAGATGGCGGTGCACCTGCCGCTGTCCGCCGAGGCGCAGGCCGAGGCCCGCATCCTGATGCTGTCCTCGAACAACATCCTGTCCCCGGCGTCCGGCCGGCCGCTGGCCATGCCCCGCCTCGACATGGTGACCGGGCTGTTCCACCTGACCCGCCAGCGCGATGGCGCGAACGGGGAGGGACAGGCGTTCTCCTCGCCGGCCGAGGCCGTGATGGCCTACGACCGGAAGTCGCTGCACCTGCAGGCCAAGGTCAAGATCCGGCTGATCGACCTCGCCCCTTCGGCGGCGCAGGCCGCCGATCTGGCGGCGGACGGCTGGCAGCCCGGTCAGCCGTGGCTGGCCGAGACGACCCTGGGTCGGGTGCTGTTCAACGACCTGCTGCCCAGCGACTACGCGTTCATCAACGAGCCGCTGCCCAAGAAGCGCCAGGCCGCGATCATCAACGACCTTGCCGAGCGGTACTCGATGACCGAGGTGGCGCAGACCCTGGACCGGCTCAAGGACGCCGGCTTCTACTGGGCGACCCGCTCCGGTGTCACGCTGGCCATCGACGACGTGGTGGTTCCCCCGCGCAAGCAGCAGATCCTGGACGGCTACGAGGCCAAGGCCGAACAGGTCAACAAGCGCTACCAGCGCGGTGCCCTCTCGCACCAGGAGCGCAACGACGAGATGGTCAAGATCTGGAGCCAGGCCTCCGAAGAGGTGGCCAAGGCGATGGAGGAGAACTTCCCTCCGGACAACCCGATCCCGACCATCGTGCAGTCCGGCGCGGCCGGCAACATGGCGCAGGTCCGGCAGCTCGCCGGGATGAAGGGCCTGGTGGCGAACCCGAAGGGTGAGTACATCCCTCGGCCCATCAAGTCCAACTTCCGCGAGGGCCTCTCGGTGCTGGAGTACTTCATCTCCACCCACGGCACCCGCAAGGGTCTGGCGGACACCGCGCTGCGCACCGCGGACTCGGGCTATCTCACGAGGCGTCTGGTGGACGTGTCGCAGGACGTCATCGTCCGCGAGGTCGACTGCGGCACCGAGCGCAGCATCACCATGCCGGTCACCGAGCCGGGCGCGGACGGCAGCCCGATCACGCACCGGTACCTGCGCACCAGCGTGTACGCCCGGTGCTCGGCGCAGGACGTCACCGACGCCGACGGCAACGTGATCGTGGCAAGGGGCGACGACCTCGGTGACCCGGCGCTGGCACGCCTTGTCGAGGCCGGCACCCCGACGATCCGGGTGCGCAGCGCGCTGACCTGCACGTCGGCCACCGGCATCTGCGCGACCTGCTACGGCCGCTCGATGGCGACCGGCAAGCTGGTGGACGTCGGCGAGGCGGTCGGCATCGTGGCCGCGCAGTCCATCGGCGAGCCCGGCACGCAGCTGACGATGCGTACCTTCCACGTCGGCGGTGTGGCCGGTGACGACATCACCACCGGCCTGCCCCGGGTGCAGGAGCTGTTCGAGGCCCGGGTACCGAAGGGCAAGGCGCCCATCGCGGACGTGGACGGCCGGATTCAGATCGAGGACGGCGACCGCTTCTGGAAGATCACCCTGGTGCCGGACGACGGCGGCGAGGAGATCGTCTACGAGAAGCTGTCCAAGCGGCAGTGGCTGGCCATGACCACGGTGGACGGCGAGGAGCGTCCGCTCGCCGACGGCGACCACGTCACGGTCGGTCAGCTGCTGCTGGAGGGCACCGCCGACCCGCACGAGGTGCTCCGGGTCATGGGGCCGCGCGAGGTGCAGCTGCACCTGGTGCGTGAGGTGCAGAAGGTGTACCGCACGCAGAGCGTGGACATCCACGACAAGCACGTCGAGGTGATCGTCCGGCAGATGCTGCGCCGGGTGACCATCATCGACTCCGGGGCCACCGAGTTCCTGCCCGGCGCGCTCGCCGAGCGGTCCGACTTCGAGACGGTGAACCGTCGGGTGGTCGGCGAGGGTGGCGAGGCCGCCTCCGGGCGTCCGGTGCTGATGGGTATCACCAAGGCGTCGCTGGCCACCGAGTCGTGGCTGTCGGCGGCGTCATTCCAGGAGACCACCCGAATCCTCACCGACGCGGCGATCAACGGAAAGCGCGACCAGCTGGTCGGGCTCAAGGAGAACGTCATCATCGGCAAGCTCATCCCGGCCGGCACCGGCATCAGCCGGTACCGCAACATCGAGGTGCAGCCCACCGAAGAAGCACGAGCGGCCGCGTATGCCTTGCCGAACTACGACGACGGGTACTACACCCCCGACGTGTTCGGCACGGGTACCGGTGCCGCGGTGCCGCTGGACGACTACGACTTCGGCCGCGACTACCGCTGATCCAGCGGGCTGCCGCCCCAGCCGAAGGGCCGGGGCGGTAGCGAGGCCGAAGTGTGCGATCCCGCAAGAAAGACGGAGCCGGGGTCGGGGACCACTCTCCCGTGGTGGCCCCCGACCCCGGCTCCTGATCTGTCCGCGAGTCGGGGCCCCCAGCACATCGAGTCGGGCGTCCCAGCACAGCCCCTGTGGATAACTCGTGAGTAAAAAGTAACGCTATAGCGTTACTTTTCACTCACGAGGGCGGAGCCCATGTCGGGCCGGCGCCGCTTCCCGTTGAGCGGTCGCCGGCGAGTAGCGGGCAGAGGGTGTCGGTGTCGGTGATCAGTGCGTCGCCGGCGAACCGCAGGCCCTCGATCGCACGCTCGGCCGCCGCGGCGTTGCCGGCCCCGCAGGCGTCCGACACCACGATCGGCAGGTAGCCGAGGTCGGCCGCGTGCCGGACGGTCGGGTCGATGCCGACCTCGGTCGCCACGCCGCAGATCGCGAAGCTGTTGATGCCGCAGTCGCGCAGCACCAGGTCCAGCGGTGTGCCGACGAACGCGGACATGGTGACCTTGTCGAAGATCATCTCGGCCGGGCTGGGGGCCAGCGCTGGTGTCAGGGCGAACTCCGCCGAGCCGCGCAGGAACACCGGGTGCACGTCGGCGACCCGGTCCGTGCGCTGCCAGGCCATCGCCATCCGCAGCCGGGTCACCCCGGACACCTCGTTCGGGATGCCCATGTGGCGCAGGTAGAACACCCGGTACCCGCCGGCCCTTGCGGCATCGACGGTGCGCACCACCGAGGCGGTCACCTGGTCGGCGTTCGAGATCTGGCCCAGTACGCCGACCTGCATGTCGTAGACGAGCAGTGCCAACCTGCCGGGGTCACAGGCCTGCGCCACCGTGCGCGGGATGCTCAGCCCGAATGCCTGCTCCATCGGTTTGCTCCGGATCTACGGGGGCGGGACGACACTCAATCTATACATGACTGTCAAGTATTTAGCTCCTACAGTGCGGTATGCCGTCGAAGCCGCACCCGGGAGGTCGGCCACGCGACGCCGAGCTGGACGAGCGCATCCTGGCCGCCACCAGGGAGCTGCTCGCTGTGCACGGGTACCAGGGCCTTTCCATCGCCGCGGTGGCCGAGGCCGCCGGCACCACCCGCCCGTCGGTGTACCTGCGTTTCACCGACAAGAAAGACCTGGCCACCCGCGCGATCGCCGGCATGAACGTATCGGACGAGCTGCAGACCAGCGAGGACGTCCAGGCTGACCTTGTCGCCGAGCTCAGGCACTTCCGCACGGCGGTGACCAGGCCCAACGGCATGGCGTTCGTGGGCACCGTGCTGGCCGAGGAGCAGCACACCCCGGACCTGATCGCGCACTTCAGGGCTCGGCTGGTCGAGCCCCGTCGGCGCAGGGTCGGCGGCGTGCTGGAGCGCGGCATGCGGTCCGGTGTGCTGCGACCCGGGCTGGACGTCGACGTGGTCACCACCGCGCTGATCGGCAGTATCTACGCCCGCTACCTCGCAACCGGGGACGTGCCGGCGGACTGGCCGGAGCGGACCGTCGCCTCGGTGTGGCCGGGCATCTGCCAGTCTTAGGGCGTGGCTGACCGGCTTCCGCACGCACTGCGTGACCGTGACCAGTTCGATGCCGCGCTGGCTGGCCGGCGCCCGGCGGTGTTCCTGGACTACGACGGTGTGCTCACCCCGATCGTGGACCGACCCGAGGACGCCCGGATGGCACCGTCCATGCGCCGGGTGGTGCACGAGCTGGCCGGGCGCTGCTCGGTGTGTGTGGTCAGCGGCCGGGACAGGGTGGTGGTGCAGGAGCTGATGGGCCTTGACGACCTGGTGGTCGCGGGCAGCCACGGCTTCGACATCTGGCACCCGCAACGCGGCCGCTACGAGCACGAGGCGGCCAGCGGCTTCGAGGATCTCATCGCCGAGGTGACGCAGCGGCTGCGCGGCGAGGTCGGCGACCTGGCCGGGGTGGCGGTGGAGCCCAAGCGTGCCTCGGTCGCGGTGCACTACCGGCTGGCCGGCGCCGAGGATGCGCGGCGGGTGGAGCAACTGGTGAAGCGGCTGCTCGACGAGCGGCCGGACGAGCTGAAGGTCACTCCGGGCAAGATGGTCTACGAGCTGCAACCCAAGCTGGACTGGAACAAGGGCCGCGCGGTCGACTACCTGATCGACACCCTGGGCCTGACCGGCGAGGACACCGTGCCGCTCTACATCGGCGACGACGTCACCGACGAGGACGCCTTCGCGGCCCTGCGCGGGCGCGGCATCTCCCTCTACGTCGGTGATCCCGACCAGCTGGACCGCCGCACCGACGCCGACTTCACCCTAGACTCCCCCACCGACGTCGAACAGTTCCTGGCCACCCTGGCCACGCTAGCCCGCTGATCCACGGACGGCACACAACGAGTGGGCGCGGCACACACGCCCGGACCTATGTGCGGCGACCACTGGCTGTGTGCGGTCGGAGTGTGGTGCCGGGTGGTCGGCGTGGGCGCGGGCGGGTGTCAGGGATGGGAGCTCTCGGTGCGGCAGCTCTGGGCGGTTTCGGAGGCCAGCCAGGGCAGGAAGCCGTCCAGGAAGCGTTCGGTCGCGGGCATGAAGTAGCCGCCGTGGTGGCTCAGCGGGTCGAGGGTGGACACCACCAGCGTGCCCGGGGTGCTTACCCGGTCCAGGTAGAGCAGCACCTCGCCGGTGGGCAGCGTGACCAGTACCTCGGCGCCGTCCGGTGGCTCCAACACGCCGTGGTAGTGCCAGGTGCAGTCGCGCAGGCTCAGCCGGGTGAACAACGGGTGCGAAGGGTTCGGCGTACACAGGCCGAGCTCGGCGCCGCTGTCCAGCCACCACCAGAAGTTCGTCGGCCGGTGCTGCCAGCGCACCCCGGGCAGGAACTCCGGGATCGGCTCGCCGCCGGCGAACGCGGCGACCGTGCCACCGGCATCCAGCAGTTCGAGGATGCGCGGCGCGGCGCGGGTCAACAGCCCCCGGTGCATCCGCTCCGGCACGACCAGCCCCGCGTAGCCGGTGAGGTCGGTGTCGGCCAGCTCCGGCAGGTAGACCAGCCCGCCGGTGAGGTGCCGGGCGTACTTGGGCCTGGTCAGCACCCGGTGGTGCCACGCCGAGCCGCCGTACACCGCCGCCAGACCCGCGCCGGCGCGGCGCTGCCGAGGTTCGCGCCGGCCGCCGGACTGGGCCAGTATCCATTCGATCAACTGGTCGCCGAGCGTGCCCAGTGGGTCGCTGGTCGCCTGGACCAGGATCGTGCCGGCCGTGCTGACCTGGTCGAGGTAGGTGCACGGCTGGCCGCCTGCCAGCCGGACCAGCACCTGTGCGCCGGGCGGCGGCGGGTGGTGGCCGCGGGCGAAAAACCCGGCCACCCCCCGGCGGAAGGTCAGCTCGTCCGGTGTGCGGCCGGCGAACAGCGGATGGTCGGCGATCTCGGTGACCCGGTAGGCGGCAAGGCCAGCCGGCTCCAGCGGGACGAACGGCGAGGCGCCGGGCAGCCAGCGCCGGTGCAGGTGGCCGCCGAACACCAGCACGCCCCCGCCGCCCAGGTAGGCCTCGATCCAGTCCCGGTGCCGCAGCAGGAACTCCTGGTCCACCATGCCGGTCACGACAAGGCCACGGTAGCGGGCCGGGTCGGTGCCGGGCAGCGCGTAGCAGTCCAGTGGCTCGACCCTGGGGTCCGGCGGGCCGGACTCGGGCGAGCGGATGTCCATGTCCAGTCGGGCGATCTGTGCCGGGCTCATCAGGCTGCCTCGCTTCCGGTGGCGGCGGCCACCAACGCGGCCGTGTAGGGATGGCGGGGACGGCCCAGCACCCGCTCGGTCGGGCCGTGCTCGACGACCACGCCGTCGCGCAGCACCACCAGCCGGTGGCAGCCGCGCTGCGCCAGCGCCAGGTCGTGGGTGATGTGCAGCACGGCCATCCGGCGCCGGGCGCACAGCTGGCCGAGCAGGTCGACCAGTTCGCCGCGCAGCGAGGCGTCCAACATCTGGGTCGGTTCGTCGGCAAGCACCAGCTGGGGCTCGGCGATCAATGCCCTGGCGAAGGCGACGCGCTGGCGTTCGCCACCGGAGAGCTGGTGCGGGTAGCGCCGCAGGTACTCCTCGCAAGGCCGCAACCGGACCAGGTCCAGCGTCTCGACGACCAGCCGCCGGCGCATCCGCCGGTCCACCAGACCGTGGATCACCAGCGGCTCCGCCACGGTCGCGGCTACCTGGCGGTTCGGCGGCAGCGACGCGTACGGGTCCTGCATCACCAGGTGCATCGGGCGGCGCAGCCGTCGGGCGGTGCGGCTCGGGCAGCCGAGCAGGTCCCGCCCGGCGAGGGTGATCCGGCCCTGCTCCGGCTGGACAAGGCCGGCCAGCGCCTTGGCCACGGTGGACTTGCCGGCTCCGGAGCCACCGACCAACCCGACCGACTCACCTGGGTACACGCTCAGGTCCAGCTCGGTGACCGCCGCGCGGGTCCGCGACCGGCCCGGACCCGGGTACCGCACCGTCAGGCCCTCGACCTCGAGCAGGGCACGCGCGGCGCCGCGCTGCATAGTCATGATCGAACTCCACTGCTGCCCGGGAGGGCGTTGCTCGGCTGGACAAGGTGGTCGGTCGGATCAGCGTCGCCGGAATCCGCCGGCCGCGCGAGGCGGGGCGCGGAACTGACCAGATGACGGGTGTACGGGTGCTCGGGCGCGGCGCCGATCTGGTGCGCCGGCCCGATCTCGACCAGTTCACCGGCACGCAGTACCGCGATCCGGTCGGCAACCCGCTCGACCACCGGCAGGTCGTGCGAGATCAGCAGCACCGCGAGGTCCAGCCGGCGGCGCAACCCGCCAGCAGCTCGAGCAGTTCGGCCTGCGCGAGCACGTCCAACCCGCTGGTCGGTTCGTCGGCGACCAGCACGGCGGGCCGGTTGGCCAGCGCGAGCGCGATCACCACCCGCTGGCGCATGCCGCCGGAGAGCTGGTGCGGGTAGGCGTCGAGATGCCGGTCGGGGTCGAGGCCGACCTCGCGCAGCAGCTCGGCGGCCCGTTCCCGCGCCCGGGGCTCGGGTCGGTGCACCCGCAGCGCCGTGACCAGTTGGTGGCGCACCGTGCGCACCGGGGTCAGCGCGCTCATCGCCTCCTGCGGGACCAGCGCGACGCGGTCGCCGCGCACCGTGCGCAGCTGCTCCGGCGCCACGGCGGTCAGCTCGACGCCGCCGACCCCGATCCGCCCGGCGGTGCGGGTGGCGCCGGGCGGCAGCAATCCGGTGACCGCGGCCGCCAGCGTCGACTTCCCGCTGCCGGACTCGCCGACCAACCCGAGCAGCTCGCCGGCCGCCACATGCAGGCTCACTCGGTGCACGGCGGGTGCCGGGCGGCCGGGGTAGCTCACGGTCAGCCCCTCGACGACCAGCGGGTGTGCCGAGAGCCCCGACTCGGAGTGCTGGGAGCCCCGACTCGCGGTGCTGGCGGGTGGGCCCTCGCGGAACGGCGCGGCGGGGGAGGGGGTCTGTTGGTCCAGGACATAGCCGAGCAGGGCGAAGGCGAGCACGGTGATCGAAAGGGCCAGACCGGGCGGCAACACCCACCACAGCCAGGCACCGGAAAGGAACGCGCCCCGGTCGTGCGCGACGGCGAGCATGGTGCCCCAGCTCTGCCGGGTGAGATCGCCGAGGCCGAGGAAGGCCAGCGACGCCTCCAGCAGCACCGCGGTGCGCACGGCAAGCACGAACTGCGGCACCACGAGCGGCGCGACGGCCGGCAGCACGTGGCGGGGCAGCACATACCCCGCGCCGGCACCCATCGCGCGCAGCGCCTGCAGATAGTCCCGCTCGCGCAGCGAGAGCACCTGGGAGCGCAGCTCGCGGGCAACCCCGGCCCAGATCACCGAGGTGATCACCAGGATCTGGGTACTCAGACCGGGGCCGGCGACCACCCCGACCACAATGGTCAGCGGCAGCACCGGCAGGCACAGCACCACATCGACCACCCGCATCAGCACGGCGTCCACCCAGCCTCGTGCGTAGCCGGTGAGCAGCCCGACGGTGGCGCCGAGCAGCGTCGCGGCCACGCCGCGCTCACCCCCACCCGCAGCGAGACCCGGCCGCCGTAGATCAGCTCGGCCAGCAGGTCGTGGCCGACGTCGTCGGTGCCGAGCAGGTGCGCGGCCGAGGGCGCGGCGAACGGCGCGCCGCTGCGCAGCGTCGGCGGGTACGGCGCCAGCACCGGCGCGGCCAGCGCCACCAGGGTGAGCGCGACCAGCACGCCGGCCGCGAGCAGGGCCAGCCGCCGGGATCCGGCGGCCGCGCGGGCCCTGGCCAGCCATGGTGGCGCACCGGTTGCCCTGAGCCGGATCACGCGAGCGCCTGCCTGGCCCGCCGGACCCTGGGGTCGAGCAGCGGGTAGCTCAGGTCGGCCACCAGGTTGAGCAGCACCACACCGACGGTGACCAGCAGGAATGTCCCGGAGAGCAGCGGATAGTCGCGGGCGACCACCGCGTCGTAGATCAGCCGGCCGAGCCCCGGGTAGGCGAACACCGTCTCGATCACCACTGTGCCGGACAGCAGCCGACCCAGCTCCACGCTGGCGTTGGTTGCCACCGGCAGCAGTGCGGCGGGCAGCGCCGCGCCGAACAGCACCCGCCGCTCGGACATGCCGAGCCCTCGGGCCATCCGGACGAACGGCTCGTCGCGCACCGACGCCATGGCGGCTCGGGTGAGCAGGAAGAACGCGCCAAGCTGAGCCAGCGCCAGCGTCACCGCCGGCAACGCAAGCCGCTGGCACACCTGGCCGAGCAGCGCCCAGCCGTGCGCGTCGATGTCCAGCGCGCCGTAGGAGGGCAGCCAGCCCAGCCACACCGCGACGAGCACCATGCCGACCCAGAAGGCCGGCATGGCGTCCACCGCCAGCACACCGGTCAGCATCGCGGTGTCGCGGCGGCCGCGCTTCGGCGTGCCGCGCCACCAGCCGGCCAGCGCGCCGAGGCTGATGCCGAACACCGAGGCCAGCACCAACCCGCAGCCGACAAGGGCGAGCGT
>DASYBQ010000104.1:0-3152 GCA_036500625.1 Pseudonocardia sp.
GTGGGTGGTGATCTGGCGGCGGCGGGCGCTGTCGTCGGCCAGCAGGTTGGCAAGGCCGAGGCCCCGCGCCAGGTCCAGGGTGGCCTGCACCAGCTCGCGGGCACCGGGGTGCGACTCGTCCACGCCGAGCAGCTCGACGGCCATCCGGTGCGCCTCCCGCCCGACCCGCACCTGCAGCGGCACCACCACCGCGCGAAGTGCCTCGTCGGTCGAGGCGGCCATCCACAGGTGCAGCGCGGCCCGGAACGCCGGCCCGGTGTACAGCTCCAGCAGCATCGCCACCACCGCCTCCGCCCGGGGCGGCCCGGCCGGCAGCTCGGCGGCGCGCGCCCGCAGGTGGTGGACCTGTTGCTCGCCGACGTACTCCACGGTGGCCACCACCAGGTCCTCCCTGGTCGGGAAGTGGTGCTGCGCGGCGCCCCGGGACACCCCGGCGCGCGCGGCGATCACCGCGACGGTGGCGCCGGCCCAGCCCAGCTCGGCGATGCAGGTCACCGCCGCGTCCACCAGGGCACGCCGGGTGGAGCGGCTGCGCTGCTGTCGCGGTGGCCGGCCGGGCGCGGTCACGGTCATCCGGCCCCGTCGGACGCCCCGCCGGCCGAGCCACCGGCGGTCCCTCCGGGTGTCCCTTCGGGTTCCGGGTCATTCGGGTCGTCGGAGACCACCGCGAGGACCGAGCCGACGTCGACCTGCTGTCCGACGGTCACCGGCAGCTCGCTGAGCACGCCGTCGACCGGGGCGCTGACCTGGTGTTCCATCTTCATCGCCTCCAGCCAGAGCACCGGGGCACCGGCCGTCACCGCGTCACCCACCGCCACCGCGATCCGCAGCACGGTGCCCGGCATCGGCGCGAGGAGCGACCCGGCGGCCAGTGTCGACTCCGGGTCCGGCAGCCGAGGCACCGGCGTCAGCGCCACCGAACCGAGCGCCGACTCGACACAACGCGGCCCACCATCCGGATAGCTGTGTACGGCGAACGACCGGCGGACCCCGCCGACCTGCAGGACCACCAGCGAGGGGCTGGCCGACACCAGCGCCACCCCGTCGAAGCCCGGCGCGTGCAGTCCGTCGCGGGTCAGCCGGTAGTCGATGGCCAGCTCGTCCTCGCCGTGCCGGAAGCGGGTCTGCTGCGGCTGGGACGCGACGTTGCGCCAGCCGCTGGGCAGCCGGGCCGCTACGCCGGCGGCCGCGCGGTTCGCCGCCGCGCCGGCCAACGCGGCGGCCAGTGCGGACAGCCGCACCGACGCGGGCCCGGCTAGTGGGCGGGCCAGGTGCTCCAGCCCGTGCCGGTCGAAGAACGCGGTGTCGATGTCGCCGGCCAGGAACGCCGGATGGCGCAGCGTGCGCACCAGCAGGTCGCGGTTGGTGCCGGGGCCGTGCAGCTGCGCGCGGGCCAGCGCGGCGGCCAGCGCGCGCGCGGCGGCCGCCCGGCCGGGCGCCCAGGCGATCACCTTGGCCAGCATCGGGTCGTAGTGCACGCCGACCACCGACCCGGACACCACCCCGCTGTCACACCGCACCCACGGCCAGGTGGACGGCCAGGCCGGCAGGGTGAACTCGCTGGTCACATCCGGTATCGCGAACCGGTGCAGCATCCCGCTCTGTGGCTGCCAGTCCCGCGCCGGATCCTCGGCGTAGAGCCGCGCCTCGATCGCGTGGCCGCGGAACTCCGGCGGTCCCTCGGAAGGCAGCGGCTCACCCTCGGCGACGGACAGCTGCAGCGCCACCAGGTCCAGGCCGGTCACCGCCTCGGTCACCGGGTGCTCCACCTGCAGCCGGGTGTTCATCTCCAGGAAGAAGAACTCCCCCGACCCGGTGGCCAGAAACTCCACCGTGCCGGCGCCGACGTAGTCGACCGCCTTCGCCGCGGCCACCGCCGCGTCGCACAACCGGGCCCGCATCGCGTCGTCGACCAGCGGGGACGGCGCCTCCTCGAGCACCTTCTGGTGCCGGCGCTGGATGGAGCACTCCCGCTCGCCCAGTGCCCACACCGTGCCGTGCTGATCGGCCAGCACTTGCACCTCGATGTGCCGCCCGGTCGCCAGGTACCGCTCGCAGAACACCGTGGCATCGCCGAACGCCGAACCGGCCTCCGCCGACGCGCTGGCCACCGCCTCGTCCAGCTCCGCCAGCGTACGAACGATCCGCATACCCCGCCCGCCACCGCCCGCGGATGCCTTGACCAGCACCGGAAGGTCCATCTCGGTGACCTCGCCGGTGGCCAGCTCGGGCAGCACCGGCACCCCGGCCTTCGCCATCAGCCGCTTCGACTCGACCTTGGAGCCCATCGTCTCGATCGCCTCCGGTGCCGGCCCGACCCAGACCAGTCCGGCGTCGCGCACCGCGCGGGCGAACCCGGCGTTCTCGGAGAGGAACCCGTAGCCGGGGTGCACCGCGTCCGCGCCGGCCTCGGCGGCCGCGGAGACCATCAGGTCGGCGCGCAGGTAGGTCTCGCTCGGCGCGTTGCCGGGCAGCCGCACGGCGGCGTCCGCTTCGGTGACGTGCGGGGCGTCCGCGTCCGCGTCGGAGTACACCGCGACCGTGCCGATGCCGCCCGCGCGGGCCGAGTGGAACACCCGGCGGGCGATCTCCCCCCGGTTCGCCACCAGCAGTTTCGTGATCATGTCCGTTCCTCGGGTCTCGGTGGCGGCTGGGATGTGCGCTGTGGCTCCCGACTCGGTGTGCTGTGCGTCCCGACTCGCGGGACGGGAACCTGCCCGGCTCGCGGAGTGGGCCGGACGGGTTACATGCGGAAGACGCCGAAGCCCTCGGCGCCTCGGACCGGGGCGTTGTGCACCACGGACAGGCAGAGGCCGAGCACCGTGCGGGTGTCCCTGGGGTCGATGATGCCGTCGTCGTAGACCATGCCGGACAGGAACATCGGCATGGACTCCGCCTCGATCTGCCCCCGCACCGCCGCGCGCATCGCCGCGTCCTGGTCCTCGTCGTAGGCCACGCCCCGCCCGGTGGCCGCCGCGCGGGCCACGATGGACAGCACCCCGGCCAGCTGCGCCGGACCCATCACCGCCGAGCGCGCGCTCGGCCAGGCGAACAGGAACCGGGGGTCGTACGCGCGTCCGCACATCCCGTAGTGCCCGGCGCCGTACGACGCGCCGATCAGCACCGATAGATGCGGCACCGTCGAGTTGGAC